>RGPT01000004.1 GCA_010032545.1 Alphaproteobacteria bacterium | reverse complement strand
CCCTCGGCATCTCGCCGGAGACGGCCGCGCGTCTTGCGCGCCGTGCCGCGGGCTGGTCCACGGCCACGATGACGATCGAGACCGAGGAAGGACCGGCCGAGACCGAGACCCTGGTCTACGACTATCCCGGCCAGACCGACGAATGGGTGGTGCTTTCCGCACATGTCGATGGCCACGATCTGGCGGAGAGCGCCATGGACAACGGCACCGGCCTTGCTTCCGTGCTGGCCGTCACGCGCGCGCTTGCGCCCAAGGTGGCAGGCTTCCGGCGCGGCGTGCGGGTGATGTTCTTCAGCGTCGAGGAATGGGCGCTCACCGGTTCGGCGCAGTATGTGAAATCCCTGAGCGACGCCGAGCGGGCCAAGATCGCGCTCAACGTCAATCTCGACTCCGTGGCCGGCAGCCCTCATCTCGCAGCCCTCTCCAGCGGCTATGCCGGAGTCGAGCCCTTCCTGCTGGCGGTCGCCGAGGCGAATGGCCAGAGCCTGCGCACGGTGCGGCCGCTGATGACCAATTCCGACCACGCCAACTTCGCGCTGGGCGGCATCCCCGCCATCCGCCTGGTGGCAGGTTTCGACGATCCGGCCGCGCATCTGCGCGTCGTGCTGACACCCGCCGACACGCGGGACAAGGTGGCGCAAAGTGAACTCAGGCAGGCCACGCTGCTCACGGCGGCACTGGTCGCCGCCGCCTGCACAGCCGATCCTGCCGAAGCCGCGCGCTGGCGGGCGAAATAGACGCCGCACGAACGCTCAAGCCGGCGGGTGCGGTGCTGCGTTAGCCTCCTGCCATGTTGCTGTCGCTGATCGTTGCGTCTTTGCTCGTCATGGGCAGTCCCGGGCCGTCGACGATCAGCGTGACGGCGGTCGGCGCGGCGTTCGGACTGCATCGGTCGATCCCCTATCTGGCGGGGCTGATCGCGGGCACCATCGCCGTCCTGCTCGCCGTGGCAACCGGGCTGGTTGCTGTCCTTCTGGCCGTGCCGCAGCTTGCCCCGGTGCTGCTCGCGGCCTCTGCCGCCTACATTCTCTATCTCGCCTTCCGGATTGCGACCGCGCCGCCGCTGTCGACACCGGACGGAACCGTCGCCGCACCTTCCTGTGCCGGCGGCGTGCTGCTCGCCATCGCCAATCCCAAGGCCTATGTGGCGATTGCAGCGGTGTTCGCCGCCTCGATGCTGGACCCATGGACGAAAGTCGCGGTACTGGGTGCGATGATCGTGCTCATCCACCTCGCCTGGCTGCTGGCCGGTGCGGTCCTCGCGCGGGTTTTCCGCGATCCGGTCTGGTCGCGGCGGGTCAACCGCGTCTTCGCCGCAGCGCTGGTGGTCACGACGGTCTATGCGGCCTTGTGACTGTCGCGGTGCGCTTCGGTCGTCTTTTGGCGCGCCGGACGAATCAGCGAGATCAGGCCGGCGAGGGCAGCCAGGATCCCCAGCATCAGGATGACGTCGCGGCTGGCGGCGACGAGCAGCGACGGCGCGACATCCAGTGTGCTGCCCTCAATTCTTCCCATGCCAAGGGCCAGCACCGTCGAACCGGCGGAGATGCCGGTGCTGATGCCGAGAAAGCGCACCACGTTCAGCGCGCTGCCGGCCTGGCCTGTCTGGTCGGCCGGCGCCGTCGCCATGATCGCGCTGCTGTTGGGTGAGATGAACAGGCCCTAGCCCGCGCCAAAGATGGCCAGCGCCAGCATGACCAGCGGCAGGCTGCCGGGCGAGCCGTCGAGAAAGGCATAGAGGAGGGCGAGGCCCGCGACGCAGATCACCATGCCGCAGAAGGTCGGCACGCGGGCGCCCAGCCGGTCGGCGAGGGCGCCGCCGACCGGGGCCATAAGGCCCAGCACGACCGGGAGGATCGACAGCCGCAGTCCTGCCGCCAGTCCGGAGTCGTCGTAGACGCGCACCAGGGCGAAGGGGATGACGAAGAACACCCCGAACAAGGCGGCATACGACAGGAAGTTCGCCATGTTGCCGAGCAGGAACGCAGGCTTGCTGAGGAGATGCAGGTCGAGCAGCGGCGCCGCGGCACGCCGCTCGGTGCGGCCGAAGAGGAACAGAAGAACGATGGCCAGCAGCAGGCAGCCGATCAGGGCGGGCGATGTCGGCCCCCAGGTGTGCAGCTGATTCAGCACCGCCATGACCGCGACCATGGCGGGGGCGATCAGCATCGCACCTCGCCAGTCGAAGCCGCCCGTCATAGGCGACAGGCTGGTCCGTGGCAGGACGAGCCAGCCCAGCACGGCGCCGGTCAGGCCGACCGGCACGTTGATCCAGAATGCCCATTGCCAGCCAAGCGTATCCAGCACCAGGCCGCCGACGGCCGGTCCGGCGCCGAGGCCGACGGCCTGGGCCGCCGACAGCAGGCCAAGCGCACGTCCGCGTTCCTCGGGACCGGTCGCCATGACGATGATGGCGATGCCGTTCGATGTCAGCAGTGCGGCGCCGGTGGCCTGGATAAACCGGAAGAAGATCAGCATCGGGAGGTCCGTCGCGAAGCCGCACAGCGTCGAGCCGATGAGGAAGATCAGGAAGCCGCCGGTGTACATCAGCTTGCGGCCGAAAATGTCGGCGAGGCGGCCGAAGATCGGCACGAAGGCGGCCAGCGTCAGCAGGTAGGAGATGGCAACCCAGCTCACGGTGCTGAGCCGCGCCGTGAACTCGCGCTCGAGCCTGGGCAGGAGCATCTGCGTCATGCTGGCATCGACCTGTCCCATGCAGGCGCCGATGCACACGGTCCCCACGACCAGCCAGCGATACGAGGCGAGACGGGCAATGGCCGGCAACGGCGGCGGCTCGCTTCCCTTGCACACGGCCGCGCGAAACGCCCCGATCGAAAGGGGGCCGGGAGAGGCGGCGCTCGCGGAAGGAGTCCGTTCTTCGGTCACGCCAGAATCCTTTCATCCGACACTGCCTCGATGAACCATGAAACAGGCCAAAAGCAGCATATTTCCCGCGAGCTTCTCCCGTCTCCGGGCCTCGGCTATACGGACCAGCCGGGGTGGATCAATCGGGGATCGGACGGACATGCGAGAGGCATTGAAAGCGGTGCGGGCACTGACCTTCGACGTGCAAGGCACATGCGCGGATTTCTGCCAACCTCTTCTGCGCATGGGCGATGGCGTGAACAGAGCCAAAGGCCTCGCCCTCGACTGGGCCTCCTCGTCCGCCGAATGGCGCGGTCTTTATCGCGCGGTACTCGACCAGATCATCGCTGGCGAGCGGCCGTGGCTACGGGTGGACCACATCTATCGCGAAACCCTGGACGCCTTGCTGGAACGACAGGGGCTATCGGCGGCCTTCACGACCGCCGAGCGCGACGAGCTGAACCGGATCTGGAGCCGCCTCGACGCCTGGCCCGACAGCGTCGAAGGCCTCGCGCGGCTGCGCCGGCGCTTCGTCGTCTCGACTCTTTCCAATGCCGGCATGAGCGCCATGGTCGCGGTGGTCAAACATGCGGCTTTGCCCTTCGATGCGGTGCTGACGGCAGAACTCGCGCAGAGCTACAAGCCCGCACCCGCCGTCTACCAGCTCGCGGTGGACTATCTCGGCTACCGGCCCGAGGAGATCATGATGGTCGCCTGCCACAAGTACGACCTCGAGGCCGCGCGCGCGTTCGGCATGCGCACGGCGTTCGTTGCGCGTCCGCTGGAATTCGGGGCCGGGGCTCGGCCGGACGTAGCGCCCGAACCGTGGTTCGATGTTTACGCGTCGAGTTTTGTCGAACTCGCGGACGCGCTCGGCGCCTAGGAAGACCGGTGCAGAAACGCGATCAGCCGCCGGTTGACCTCGTCCGGTTGCTCCTGCTGGACCCAGTGGCCGGCGCCCTCGATCAGGTGGACGTCTTTCATGTTGGTACAGGCGACCTTCTGCATCTTGTCCAGCGCGCCGGGTGACTGGCGGATGCCCCAGTCGCTGGCACCGGAGAAGAAGGCCGCGGGCACGTCGACCGTGCGGCCGGCGAAGACTTCGAGTTCGCCGCCGAAGCGGCCGCCGGTGCGCACGCGGTACCAGTTGAGCCCGCCCTGGAAGCCGGTGCGGGCGTACTCGCCGCTGTAGACCGTGAGTTCGTCCTCGGTGAGCCATTTGTTGGCGGCGATCTCGGCCGGCGAGGGCATTTCCGTTGCCACCGTCTCGGCCATGCCCTGGGCGAGGTCCATGATGTAGTAGGTCGGCATCTTTGCCAGCTCGTCAGCCGTCCAGCCCGCGAGTTCGAACGGCCTGTTGGCTTTCCAGTCGGCGCTCTTGTGGTGGTAGTAGGCGCGCAGGAAATCATGCACACCCTGCGGCGCGCGCCACATGTTCTCGTTGGCGGGTCGCGTCGAGTAGTACCATTGGTAATGCTTGCGCGGCCGGGCGAGCGCCGCCAGTGCGGCGTGGATGTCGGCACCTTTGGAGGCGGGCGCCAGCGGCGGCGGGCCGGCGAAGGGTGAGCTCATCAGCACCAGGCGCTTGAAGAAATCGGGCCGCACCAGTGCCGCATAGGCTGCAACCGTCGAGCCGAAATCGTGGCCGACCACGGCCTCGACCGAGCGGTAGCCCAGCGCGGTCACCACGCCCATGGCATCGCGCAGCAGATTGAGGAAACGGAACGAGGCAAGGTCGCCGTCGTAGTCGGCGTCCCAGCCCGTGGTGCGGCCATAGCCGCGCTGGTCGGGCGCGAAGGCGTGATAGCCCGCCGCCGCCAGCGCCGGAAGCACCTTGCGCCAGCTGTAGGCCAGCTCGGGAAAGCCATGCAGCAGCAGCACCGGCGGACGGCCCGGAGTTTCGAAGCCCGCTTCGAGAACATGTACGTCGAGGCCGTTGATGCCCGGCAGGATGCGCGAGCGGACGCCAGCGGGCAGCACGGAGGTGGGAAGAGGGTCCATCAGGGGGTCAGTAGCTCTTGGGCAGGCCCAGCACGCGTTCGGCCACGTAGCACAGGATCAGCTGTTCGCTCACGGGCGCGATGCGCGCGATCATGACTTCGCGCAGGAAGCGCTCGACATGGAACTCCTTGGCGTAGCCGTAGCCGCCGTGCGTCAGGATCGCCCGCTCGCAGGCCTCGTAGGCCCAGCGCGCGCCCAGGTACTTGGCCGAATTGGCCTCGGCGCCGCACTCCTTGCCATTGTCGTAGAGCCACGCTGCCTTGAAGGTCAGCAGGTCCGCCGCCTCGAGCTGCATCCAGCTCTCGGCCAGCGGATGCTGGATCGCCTGGTTCTTGCCGATCGGGCGGCCGAACACGATGCGCTCCTTGGCATACTGCGTGGCCTTGGCCAGCGCGCACTTGCCGATGCCGATGGCTTCGGCGGCGATCAGGATGCGCTCGGGGTTGAGGCCGTGCAGCAGATAGTGGAAGCCCTTGCCTTCCTCGCCGATGCGATCCTCGAGCGGCACCTTCAATCCGTCGATGAACACCTGGTTGGTGTCGATTGCCTTGCGGCCCATCTTCTCGATCTCGCGGACCTCGATCTTGGAGCGGTCGAAGTCGGTGTAGAACAGCGACAGGCCATCGGTGGGGCGCTTGCACTGCTCCTTGGGCGTGGTGCGGGCAATCAGCAGCATCTTGTCGGCGACCTGCGCCGTGGTGGTCCAGGTCTTCTTGCCGTGCACGATATAGGCGTTGCCGTCGCGCTCGGCCTTGGTCTCCAGCGCCGTGGTGTTGAGCCCGGCGTCGGGCTCGGTGACGGCGAAGCAGCCCTTCACCTTGCCCTTGATGATGTCGGGCAGGATGCGCTTCTTCTGCTCCTCGGTGCCGAACACCACGATCGGATTGGGTCCGAAGACGTTGAGATGGATCGCCGAGGCGCCCTGCAGGGCCGCCCCCGACTCGGCCACCGCCTGCATCATGATCGCGGCCTCGGCGATGCCGAGCCCGGCGCCGCCGTATTCCTCCGGCATGGCGATGCCGAGCCAGCCGGCGTCGGCCATGGCCTTGTAGAAGTCCTCGGGGAAGCCACCCTCCTTGTCCTTCTTCAGCCAGTACTTGCCGTCGAACTCGGCGCACAGCTTGGAGACGCTGTCCTTTATCGCGAGCTGCTGCTCGGTGAAGGCGAAATCCATGTCTTCTTCCTAACGGTTGGAGCCCAGCCAGCTCATCATGATGCGGTTGAATTGCTCCGGCCGCTCGACGTTGGGCAGGTGGCGCGCCTTGGCGATTTCCTCGTAGCGGCCGCCGGGAATCTTCGAGGCGATCAACTGGTTGCGGTCGGGCGGCGTGCCTTCGTCCTGGTCGCCGCAGATCACCAGGGTCGGGACCTTGATGGTGGAGAGGCGGTCGAGATAGTCGAAATGCTGGATCGCCGACATGCAGCCGGCGGAACCTTCCGGCGTGGTGCCGCTGATCGTGTCGCGGATCTCGCGCCAACGCACCGGGTTCACCTGCCTGAACTCGTCGGTGAACCAGCGCTGCATGGTGGCATCGGCAAGTGCTGCGAGCCCCTTGCTGCGCACCGTGGCCTTGCGCTCTTCCCAGGTGCCGGCCGAGCCGGGCGGCGTCGAGGGCTGCGTGTCGCACAGGCAGAGCGACAGTAGCCGGTCGGGGGTCGCCAGCGCAAAACCCTGGCCGATCATGCCGCCGATCGAGAGGCCGATGTAGTGGATCTTCTTGATTTCCAGCACGTCGAGCGCGCCCTTCACGTCGGCCGCCAGGGCGTCCATCGTATAGTCGCCCGCGACCGGGGCGCTGCCGCCATGACCGCGCATGTCGAGCCGCAGCACGCGGTAGCCGGCGGCCAGCAGCGGCACCATCTGCTCGACCCACATGCCACCGTCCGAGTTCAGCGAATGGGTGAAGCAGACGACCGGCGCGTTGGCCGGTCCGGCAAGGTCAAAGTAGACGCGGCGTCCGCTGAGGGAGAGAAGCATTTGATCCTCCGAATCACATTGCCGAAATGCCGCCGTCGATCACGACTTCCGAGCCGGTCATGAAGCTCGATTCGTCGGAGGCGAGGAAGACCAGGGCCCAGCCCACTTCCTCGGGGCGGCCGAGGCGACCGATCGGCACCTGCTTGCCGAGCTTCTGCTGCATGACTTCCTGGCCGAAACGGACGCGGTGGCGATCGAGGATCGGCGTGTCGATGAAGGTGGGATGCACCGAGTTGGAGCGGATGTTGTAGCCCGACTTGGCGCAATGCAGCGCCACCGACTTGCTCAAGAGCCGCACGCCTGCCTTGGCCGAATTGTAGGCCGCCATGTTGGCACCGGCGATGATGCCCGAGATCGACGAGATGTTGATGATCGAGCCGCCCAGCGTCTTCGTGTGCTTCTTGATCTCGGCCACGCCGTGCTTGCAGCCCAGGAACACGCCGTCGAGGTCGATGGCGTGGACGCGGCGCCATTCCTCCAGCGTGATGTCCTCGACCGTCTTGGTGAGGCCGATGCCGGCCGAATTGACCAGCACGTGCAGCGCGCCGAAGGTCTTCACCGCCTCGGCGATGGCGGCCTGCCAGTTGTCTTCGCTCGTTACATCGAGCGTCACGAAATGCGCGGCCTTGCCGATCCTGGCGGCGAGCGCACGGCCCTTGTCTTCCTGAATGTCGGCGATCACCACCTGGGCGCCCTCCTGGGCCATCAGGATGGCGGCACACTCGCCGAGACCCGACGCGCCGCCGGTGATGAGGGCCACTTTTCCGGCCAGACGATCGGTCATTTCTTTTTTCCTCCGGCAACGGCTTCGCGATGGGCGATGTAGGTCGTGGCCGCCACGATGATCGCAGCGCCCACGAAGGTCCAGACGTCGGCCGTCTTGCCCCAGACCGCCACGTCCATCAAGGCGGCCCAGACGATGGCCAGGAATGTAATGGATTGCAGGGCGGAAATGTCGAGCAGGCGGTAGGCCCAGGTGATGAAGAAGTATCCCATCGTGCCGAAGAACCCGGCCGACAGGAACAGCGCGAGCTGCGGCAAGGTCGGCGTCTGCCAGAACCACAGGCCGAACGGCGTGAAGCAGAGGGCGCCCACCACGCTCTGCCACAGCACGACGACGGCGGGCTTGTCGCGGCCCGACACGACCTTGGCCACGAGATTGGAGCCGGCGATCAGCGGGACGGCCGCCAGCATCATCAGGATGCCCGGATTCACTTCGACGACGCCCGGCCGCACGATCACCAGCATGCCCACGAATCCGACGCCGACGCCGGCCCAGCGACGCCAGTGCACGGTCTCGCGCAGGAAGATCACGGCGCCCACGGTGACGAAAATCGGGCCGGTGAAGCTCAGCGCCGCCATGGTGGCGAGCGGCAGCCACACCACCGCCTCGTACCACAGGCCATAGCCGCTGGTGTGGAAGAGGCCGCGGAAGCAGTGGAGCTTCATGTCCTGCGTCGCCATGCCGGCGAAACCGACGCGCCACATCAGGTAAGGCGCGATCAATGCGACGCCAGCCAGCCAGCGGCCCCAGGCGACGAACAGCGGCGGCATCTCGCCCGCCAGCTCCTTCACCGAGGCGTTGAGGAAGGTGAAGAACAGACCTGACACCACGGCCAGGAAGAAACCACGCGCGACCCGCGAGGGGATCAGGTGACTGAGCGCGTCGGGCGCGTCGGCGGTTGGCGCGGACATTGCAGTGCGGGCTTGCGCCCGCGCGACGCGGCGGTCAACCCGGGGCTTTCGCAGGTCTGGCGCGCGTCGATGGCGACCGGGTGGGACATCCCCTAAGGTCGATGGGTGTGGTCACGTGCGGAGGAGGAGGCTATGCGGGGTCGCGGGGCATTGTTGTGGATCGTGGCGTTGCTGGCGGTTGCCGCGCCAGCCGCCGCGCAGGACGCCTATCCCAACCGTCCGATCCGCTGGGTCGTGCCGTTCCCGGCTGGCGGGCCGACCGATACATTGTCACGCATTCTGGCGGCCAAGCTCGGCGACGTGTGGAAGTCCGGCATCGTCATCGAGAACAAGGGCGGGGCGGCGGGTGCCATCGGTACGGACTTCGCCGCCAAGTCGGCGCCGGACGGCTACACCATCATGCTGGGCACGCAGAGCACCAACGCCTCCAACAAGATCTTCTATCCCAACCTGCCATACGACCCGATCACCGACTTCGAGCCGCTGACGCTGCTCGGCACGGCCTGCATGGTGCTGGTCATCCCCACCTCGATCCCCGTCAACAATGCCAAGGAGCTGGTCGAGTGGATCAAGAAGCAGGAAGCGCCGGCTGCCTACGCCGCGGTGACGGGATCGAGCCAGCACATCGCGGCCGAGCTGCTGGCCAAGCGCGCCGGGCTGAAAGCGACGCTCGTGCCGTATCGCGGCAGTGCGCAGGCGCAGCCTGATCTGATCGCCGGCCGCATCGTCTACATGTTCGACAACCTGCCGTCGGCGCTGCCGCAGGCGCGCGCCGGCAAGGTCAAGGCGCTGGCCCAGACCTGCGCCACGCGCTCGCCCTCGGCGCCCGAGCTGCCGACGATGGTCGAGGCGGGCTTTGCCGACTTAGACGCCCAAGGCGATCGTCGACAAGCTGTCGGCCGACATCAACAAGGCGCTGAAGGATCCCGACTCGCTCGAGAAATGGAAGGCGCTGGGATTCGATCCGATCGGCAGCACGCCGGCGGAGTTTGCCAAGCGTCAGAAAGACGACCTGGCGTACTGGAAAGCGATGATCGAATACACCGGCGTCAAGGTGGAGTAGGCGCACGATGGCGTATGACCTGAAGATCGCCGGCGGCGACATCGTCGATGGCACCGGCGGTCCGCGCCGGCGCGGCGACCTCGGCATCAGGGACGGCAAGGTCGTGGCGCTGGGTGCCGCGCCGGATTCAGCCGCGCGCACCATCGATGCGACCGGCATGGTCGTCGCGCCCGGCTTCGTCGATGTCCACACCCATTACGACGCACAGGTGTTGTGGGATCCGATGCTGACCATTTCGCCGTGGCACGGCGTTACCACGGTGGTGGTCGGCAACTGCGGCTTCGGCGTGGCGCCCACCCGACCCGAGCATCGGGATCTTGTGCTTCGCACCCTGGAACGGGTCGAAGGCATGAGCCTAGCGGCGCTGAAGGCCGGCATCGGTCCGGACTGGCCGTTCCAGACCTTTCCACAATACATGGATGCGCTTGAACGGCAGCCGCTTGGCATCAACGTCGCCGTCATGGTCGGTCACACGCCGGTACGCCTGTCGGTGATGGGCGACGCGGCGACGCTGCGCGCCGCCACACCGGCCGAGATCGCCGAGATGAAGGGCATCGTCGCCGAGGCCATGGACGCGGGCGCCGTGGGCTTCGCCACGTCGGTGTCGAAGATTCATATCGGCTATTCCGGTCGGCCGGTGCCGAGCCGGCTTGCCGAATTCGGCGAGATGCTCGAGCTCGCCGACGCCGTCGGCAAGTCGGGGCACGGGCTGATACATTACAATGTCGGGCGCGAACCGCGCTGGGAGGAATACGAGGCGCTGCACGCCCGATCGGGCCGCCCGGTGGTCTGGACCTCCCTGCTGGCGGGGGCGCTGGGCCCGGGCTCGCATCGCGAGCATCTGCAGAAATCGGGCGCGCAGATCGCGCGTGGCCTGCCGATCTACGCCCAGGGCGCCTGCCGGCCGATCCAGATCGAGTTCGATTTCCGATCGCCTGTCGTGTTCGATACCTGGGCCTCGTTCGAGCGGTCGCGCGAGGTGCCCGACGATGTGGCCCGCCGCGCCGTCTATGCCGATCCTGCTTTCCGCGCGCGGGTGAAGCGGCAGGTGGCCGGGCCGGGGCCGGACGATCAGTCCTTCATGGGCAAGGAGCGCGAGGCCGACACAAGGCGGGATTCTTTCCGCGACCTTGTCGTGTCGGCAGCACCTGATGCCGGTCTGGTCGAGCGCAAGCTGGGCGATCTGGCGCGCGAACGTGGCGTCGATCCGGTCGACCTGATGTTCGATCTCGCGCTGCACAGCGATCTGAAGATTCGCTTTCGCGTCTCGCTGCTCAACTTCGTCGAGGACGAGGTCCGCGAGATCGTCCAGGACCCCAACGTCCTGATCGCCCTGGGCGATGGCGGGGCGCACATGAGCCAGCTCTGCGATGCCTGCTACGCGACCCACTTGCTGGGCCACTGGGTGCGCGAAGAGCGGGCGATCACCCTGGAGCAGGCGGTGCACCAGCTGACCTCTCGCCCCGCCGACATCTTTGGCCTGGCCGACCGCGGCCGCCTGGCCGTTGGACTGCCGGCCGACGTCGTCGTGTTCGATCCCCGCACCGTGGGGGCGAGCGCGCTGGAGCGCGTGCACGATCTGCCGGCAGGAGAAGACCGGTTGATCAGCCATGCCACGGGCATCAAGGTCGTGATCGTGAACGGCGTCGTGTTGCCCGAACCGGGCATCGCGCCCACCCTTGCGTCGGGCAGGCTGTTGCGCCAGCGCCGCGCGGCGTAGACTCGTATCCCCGGAGGTTGCCCATGGACACCGTCACCAGCCCGCGCGCCCCGCGCACCCTCGAGTCGCGGCCGGTCGCACCGGTCCTGTTCGCCCACTTCGTGCTGCGCTCGTCCAACATGCAGCCGATGGTCGACTGGTATTCGGCCGTGCTGAACATGCATGTCGTGGAGCGTAACGACTACATCTGCTTCCTGACCTACGACGAGGAGCACCACCGGCTCGGCATCGTCAACATCGCAGGCCTGCACGCGCCCGACGCCAATACCTGGGGCCTGGCACATGTTGCCTATACCTTCCGCAACATCGGCGAACTGCTCGGCACCTGGCGCCGCCTGAAGAAGATGGGCATCGAACCCTACCGGCCCATCCATCACGGGCCCACCTTGTCGCTCTACTACCGCGATCCCGACGGCAACTCGGTCGAGTTGCAGGTCGACGTCTATGCCACCAAGGCGGACACCGCGGCCTACTTCCACACCGATGCCTTCCGGAAGAATCCGATCGGCGTTGCCTTCGATCCCGACGAGCTGGCGCGCGCCTACGAGGCGGGCGTGCCCGAGGCCGATCTCCTGCGCCAGCCCGACGGGCCGGCCGCGGCGCCGCAGCCGTTGGCGCCGTCGACGAAGGGCTGAGCGCCAATCATGTCGTTCCTGCCAGGTGCGGTCTCCCGCGCCTCACAAGGCGCTGCCGCCCGCCAGCGCGTGGGCACGCGCTAGAACAGCCAGATCAGGGCCGAGCCGCCGACCACCACGATGGCGAGTGACGTCAGCACCAGGGTGCGGTTCGCCGGCCGGTAGGTTTCGTTCTCGATCGTCCGGCCAACGTGGAGGTAGTGCCAGGTGCCGCCGCACAGCAGCACAATGCCGAGGGCCACGAGGCCGATACCCACTTTCTCGGCGTGAAGGTTGGAGACCCGCGATTCCGGTGCGAGCTGGTGGACCTCCATCAGGAACAGGCTGAACCGGTTGATGGCGACGCCCAGGGTGATCACGGCGATCGACGTGCGGATCCAGGCAAGCAGCGTCCGCTCGTTGGCGAGGTGCTCGGCGACGTGGCGGTTTTTCGGTGACGGCGAATCCACGACAGCCTCCTGCGATGGCGGGAAGGATTGGCGACGTTCAGCGGCGCCCGGCGCGGCGCTCTCGTTCGACGATGGCCTCGCGGCGGGCAATGGAGGTCGCCGAGGCGAAGATCACGGCGGCGCCCACGAATGTCCAGACCGGCGGCACGTCGCCCCAGATCAGGGCGCCCAGCGCCGATGCCCAGACCAGCTCGAGGAAGCGCGTGGGCTGGGTGGCGGAAATGTCGGCGGCCTTGAGCGACCTGTTGAGGGCGTAGTGTCCGGTCGAGCCCAGGATGCCTGCCACTACGAACAGGGCGAGGTGCATGTCGGCAACCGGCCGCCAGAACCACAAGGCGAAGGGCAACGTGAACAGCGAGACCAGCAGCGCCTGCCACAGCACGATGGTTTCGGGCTGGTCCTGCCGCATCAGGACCTTTGCGATCAGGTAGGAACATGCCGACACCGGGGCTGCCACGAGCAGCAGCAGGCTCGCCGAACTTGCCGAGATGCCGAGTTGCAGCTTGGGATAGAGGACGACCAGGATACCGAAGAAACCCAGCGCGATCGCGATCCAGCGCCGCGCGGGGACGGTCTCCCTGAAGAACAGCATCGCGCCGATGGTCATGAAGATCGGGCCGGTGAAGCTGATCGCGGTGATCTCGGCCAGCGGCACCACCGGCAACGCCAGGAACCAGAGGCCCGAGGCGACGGTGTGCACCAGGTTGCGGCCGATCTGCAGCCGCAGGTTCTTCGTCTGCAGCAGGTGCAGTCCACCGCGCAGCAGGAAAGGCAGGATGACCACGCCGCCGAAGCAATAGCGCAGGAACTGGGTCTGCCAGGGATGAAGGTCCGCGGTGGCGATGCGCGTGAGCGCATTGAGGAGGGCGAAGCTCATGCCGCACAGCACCATCCACAGGATGCCGCGCGTCGTCGGGCCGAGCGCTTCCGCGCTGCGTCGCGCATAGCTGGCAATGGTCATGTCGTTCTGACCTTGACGAAATGGGCCTTAACGAAACGGGGCGCGACCCGGAAGGTCGCGCCCCGCGGTGCTGGCATGAAGCCGGCTTTTTAGTTGTACTTGGCGATCTCGAGGCGGCCGACCTGGTCGCGATGGACCTCGTCCGGACCGTCGGCCAGGCGCAGCGTGCGCTGGTGGGCGTACATGCTGGCGAGCTTGAACACCTGGCTGACGCCGCCGGCGCCATGCAGCTGCAGGCAGCGGTCGACCACCTTGGAGGTGATGTTGGGTACCGCCACCTTGATCATGGCGATCTGCTGGCGGGCTTCCTTGTTGCCAAACTTGTCCATGGCCCAGGCGGCCTTCAGCACCAGCAGGCGGGCCATGTCGATCTCCATGCGCATGTCGGCGACATGGGCCTTGGTGACGCCCATCTCCGAGATGCGCTGACCGAAGGCAACGCGGCTCTTGGCGCGCTTGATCGCCATCTCGAGCGCGCGCTCGGCGACGCCGATGGCGCGCATGCAGTGATGGATGCGGCCGGGACCAAGGCGGCCCTGGGCGATCTCGAAGCCGCGCCCCTCGCCCAGGAGGATGGCCGACTTCGGCACGCGGACGTTGTCGTAGACCACCTCGGCATGGCCGTGCGGCGCGTCGTCATAGCCGAACACGTGCAGCATCTTCACGATCTTGATGCCCTTGGCGTCGCGCGGCACCACGATCATCGACTGCTGGCGGTAGGCCGGCGCGTTGGGGTCGCTCTTGCCCATCAGGATGATGACCTTGCAGCGCGGATCGCCCATGCCCGACGACCACCACTTGCGGCCGTTGATGACATAGTCGTTGCCGTCGCTCTCGATGCGGCACTCGACGTTGCGCGCGTCGGAGGAGGCCACCGCCGGCTCGGTCATGGCGAAGCAGGAGCGGATCTCGCCGTTCAGCAGCGGCTTCAGCCACTTCTCCTTGTGCTCGGCGGTGCCGTAGCGGGCGAACACTTCCATGTTTCCGGTGTCGGGCGCCGAGCAGTTGACGGATTCAGACGCGATCGAGGAACGGCCCAGCACTTCGCAGATCGGCGCGTATTCGAGGTTGGAGAGGCCCATCGTGCCGTGGGTGTCGCCGGTCTCGCGGTCGGCCGGCAGGAACATGTTCCACAGGCCGCGCTTCTTCGCCTCGGCCTTGCATTCTTCGATGACGGGCGGAAGCTGCCAGCGGTCCTTGGCCTTCTCCATCTGCTCTTCGTAGACGGGCTCGGCCGGATAGATGACCTCGTCCATGAACTTGTTGAGCTTCTCGAGCAGCGCCTTGCTGCGGTCCGAGTATTCGAAATCCATCGCTCTCTCCCTTTTTTGCTGGGGCGGACTCTGGCCGAAAATGGTGGCAATGTGAACGGCCATTCAGGGCGTCGAAACGCCCAAGGTGCCGCACCCGGTTTCGGCGTGCGGACGACATGAACGAGAAGGAGTCTGGGAAGTGAGCGCCAGCACCGCCGCGAATGCCGTGACAGGGGTGAACGACGGATTCGTCCTGGTCGCAAAGCGCGATTGCCAGACCTGCGAACTGGTACAGCCCGTGGTGCGCGAGCTGGTCGGCGGCCCGCGCACGATCGCCGTCTACAGCCAGGACGACCCGACCTTTCCCGAGGGCGTGGCCGGCGTGCGCGACGACCGTGCGCTCGAAGTGTCGTTCCGGCTGGCCATAGAAACGGTGCCGACCCTGATCCGGATGGAAGGCGGCCGCGAGATCGAGCGCGTGGTCGGCTGGCAGCGCGACGAGTGGCGGGCGCTCACGGGGGTCAATTCGCTGGGCGAAGGTCTGCCGGAGTGGCGGCCGGGCTGTGGCTCGAAGTCGGTCGAGCCCGGCATCATCGATGAACTCGAGATCAAGTATGGCGACGTGGCATTCCAGTCGCGGCGGATCGAGATCGACCCGCACGAGGACGAGATCGAGGCGATGTATTCGCGCGGCTGGTCGGACGGCCTGCCGCTGGTGCCGCCGACGCGTCTGCGTGTCCATCGCATGTTGAAGGGTACCAACCGCAAGCCGTCCGAGGTGTTGGGCCTGCTGCCGCCCGACCTCCAGCCGATGCACGGCGTGCTGGCCACGACCATGTTCTGCACGCCCATCGTGATTGTGAACGGTCCGGTGGCGCGGGCGATCGGCATGAATGCGCGCGGCAACGCCCTGGGCCAGGGCAACCGCGCCAACGCCACCATCGGCCGCGCGGTCCAGCTCTGCGTGCGCAACGTCGGCGGCGGCCGGCCGCAGGGTGTCGATCGCTCGACCCTTGGCACGCCGGGTAAGTACACCTTCTGCTTCGCCGAGGACGAGGAACATTCGTTCTGGGAGCCGCTGTCCGTCGAGCGCGGCTTTGCGGCAGGCGTCAGCACGGTGACGGTGTTCGCCGGCGACGCCGTCCACGGCATCGTCGACCAGCAGTCGCGCACGCCCGAATCGCTCAGCCGTACCTTTGCGCTCAGCCTGCGCGGCGTGAACCACTGGAAGCTGGCGCAGGGCGCCGACGCGATCCTGGTGGTCTGCCCCGAACATGAGCGCACCTTCAAGGCGGCCGGCTGGACGAAGGCGCGTCTGCGCCAGGAACTCGACGGTCTGCTTCAGCTGCCGGCCGAAGAGGTCGTGCGCGGCGCGGGCGGCATCGCCGAAGGCGTGCCGGCCGCAGCACTTGGCGATCGCAAGACGATCCCGAAATTTCGCAAGGACGGGCTGTTGATCGTGCGTGCCGGCGGCGATGCCGGTATGTTTTCCGCCATGATCGCCGGTTGGGGCGCGTCCGGTGCGATCGGCAGCACGCCGGTCACCCACGCCATCAGGGACTGAGAGGAGAACGCCATGGAACTGCTCGATCCGACCTCCGAAATCTCGCCGGCCCGGCGCACGCGCAAGGCGCCGCCCGACAAGATTGCAGGCCTCACTGTCGGCCTGCTCGACATCTCCAAACCGCGCGGCAACATATTTCTCGACCGGATCGAGCAGCGGCTGGGCGAGAAGGGCGTGGCGGTGAAGCGCTACAAGAAGCCGACTTTCACCCGGCCGGCGCCAAACGACCTTGCGCAGAAGATCGCCAGCGAGGTCGACCTGGTCATCGAAGGCCTGGCCGATTGAGGATCCTGCACATCGTGCAGTCTGCACGACATCAAGACCCTCGACGACAAAGGCATTCCCGGCGGCTACATCGCCTCCTCGGTGTTCGTGGAAGCAAGCGAAGCCCAGGCCGCGTCGCTGGGCTTCGAGCCCGGCGTGGTCTACGTGCCCCATCCGATCCAGGACCGCACGGACGACGAGATGCGCATGCTTGCCGATCAGGCCTTCGACCAGGTGCTGGCGCTGATCGAGCGTCGATGACCTCGGGCCGCGTGCATCGATCGGGGGAAGGGAGGGGGCGTTGGACAGCGTGATGCCGGCGCCTTTCAAGCCGGTCGAATTCCTGAGCCGCGACGTAGCGGTCGAGCGGCGGGCCGACGGCACGATCGTTCTGCAGTCGAACCACCGGCTGAAACCCTACGAGCGACATGTGCCGGCCTTTCTCGCCAAGTGGGCGGCCGAGGCGCCGGACCGGGTCTGGCTGGCGCAGCGCCGCGGGCCCGACCGGTCATGGTCGAAGCTCACCTACGCCGAGGCCAAGCGGCAGGTTGATGCGGCCACGCAGGCACTGCTCGATCGCGGCTTCGGGCCGGATAGACCGGTGATGATCCTGTCGTCGAACTCGATCGAGTTCGCGTTGCTGTCCATGGCTGCCATGCAGGCGCGCGCGCCGCTTGCTCCGGTGTCGCCGGCCTATTCGGTGATGAGCCAGGACAACGCCAAGCTGAAATACGTCTTCGATCTCGTCAGGCCGGGCCTCGTGTTCGTCCAGAACGGCGAGATCTACGCCCGCGCGCTGGCCGCGCTCGACCTCTCGGGCGTGCTGCTGGTGCATGTCGACAAGCCGCCGCCTGCGATGCAGTCGTTGCCGTGGAGCGAACTGGTGGCGACCCGACCGACCGACGCCGTGGCGCAGTCGATCGCGCGCATCGAACCCAAGACGGTGGCCAAGTTCCTGTTCACCTCGGGCAGTACCGGCATGCCCAAGGCGGTGATCAATACCCAGGAGATGATGTGCGCCAACCTCGCCATGGGCCAGATGGCGCGGACCCGCAAGGCGGACGATCCGCCGCCGGTCATGCTCGACTGGCTGCCGTGGAACCACACGATGGGCGGCAACGCCACCTTCCAGGGCAACCTGGCCGACGGCGGCACGACCTGGATCGACGACGGCAAGCCGCTGCCCGGTCTGTTCGACGAGACGCTGCGCAACCTGCGCGACATATCGCCGACCTACTTCGCCAACGTGCCGGCGGGCTACGCCATGCTGGCGACCGCACTGGAAAAAGACGACGCCCTGGCGAAGAGCTTCTTCAAGAACCTCAACACGCTGGCCTATGGCGGCGCCACCCTGCCGGACGATCTCTACACGCGCATGGAGACGCTGGCGGTCAAGTACACGGGCTATCGCCTGCCGTTCGTCACCGGCTGGGGCTCGACCGAGACGGCCCCGACGGCGACCACGGTCCATTGGGCGTCGGAGCGGGTCGGGCTGATCGGCCTGCCGTATCCCGGCGTGCAGCTGAAAATGGTGCCGACCGGAGAGGCGGGGCGCTACGAGCTCAGGCTCAAGAGCGTGATCGTGACCCCCGGCTATTACAAACAGCCCGACCTCACGGCGCAGATGTTCGACGAGGAGGGCTTCTACAAGATCGGCGACGCCGGCCGCTTCGTCGATCCCACCGATCCGAGCTGGGGCCTGGTCTTCGACGGTCGCGTGGTCGAGGACTTCAAGCTCACGAGCGGCACCTTCGTGTTGGTCGGCACGCTGCGCACGACGGCGATCGCGGCCGCCACACCGGTTCTGCAGGACGCGGTGATCTGCGGCCAGGACCGCGACTACGTCGGTCTCCTGGGGTTTCCCAACATCGCGGCCTGCCGCCGGCTGGCCGGCGACGGGGAGGCAAGCCTTGCGCCGGCCGAGTTGCTGGCCCATCCGGCCGTGGTCGCCACGCTGCGTGACGGGCTGGCGAAGATGAACGCCGCAGCCACGGGTTCGTCGATGCGAATCAAGCGCGCGCTGCTGATGGCCGAGCCGCCGCAGGTCGACGGCCACGAGATCACCGACAAGGGTTATATCAACCAGCGCGCCACGCTGGAGCGCCGCCGCGCGCTGGTCGACAAGCTCTATGCTGGTGGCGAGGGCGTGATCGAGATCTGAGCGAACGGTCCCTCGCTCAGTACCACGTCGCGCGCAGGCAGCGGCGGCAGTCCCAGTCTGCGGCCGACATCCACCGTGCCCATCGGCGCGACACGTCGTGCGAGGGCTTCGGATTTCCGCATCATGTGCGGATGACCTTCGCGGTGCCGACCGTACATATCCACGCGGCGGGGCGGTTGATCGGCGAGGCGTGCGCGGCTCTGGCGTAGACGTGGGGCGGCGAAACGTCAGGCTTGCCCGCGGCCCCGCGCAACACCACCATGGCATCGGAGGGCAAAATCGGCATGAAGCGGATGGCGGGCAAGGTGGCGATCGTCACCGGTGGTGCAAGCGGCATGGGGCGGGCGACGGTCATGCGCTTTCTCGCCGAGGGGGCGAAAGTGGTGGTGGCCGGTTGCCGCGACGGTGGCCACGGCGGAGAAGCGCTTCGGCCGCCTCGACATCGCTTATCTCAACGCGGGCGTCGGCGGCGCATTCGGGCCGATTGCCGAGACCAGCGTCGAGGACTGGGACTACACCTTCGCGGTGCTCACCCGCTCGGTGTTCCTCGGCATGAAGCATGCGTCGCAGGCGATGAAGAAGCATGGTGGCGGTGGGGTGATCCTGGTGACGGCCTCGATTGCGGGCATGGTGGGCGGCGGCGGGAGCCACGCCTATTCGGCGGCCAAGGCCGCCTGCATCAGCCTGATCGAGAATGTCGCGGCCGAACTCGGGCCTGACCGCATCCGCGTCGTCGGCATCGCGCCCGGCGTGATCTCGACGCCGCTGGTTCATCGCGGCCGTCCGGACAAGTACGAGAAGCAGTTCTCCCACCAGCCCTGGCCCGATCGCGGCGAGCCCGACCATATCGCGGACGTGGCGGCCTTTCTCTGTTCGGATGATGCCCGCTTCATCACCGGCGAGACGGTCAAGGTCGATGGCGGCCTTCTGGCGCAGGGTGTTGCGCTGTGGGGCACGGGCAAGGACAACACCTTCATGAAAAGCGCGGGCGTCAACCGCGGCTCGACGGGCGAGGCCATGGTCGTGCGCAACCTTCAATCCGGGGATCAGAAGCAATGAGCGAAGCCGAACGTCTTCACCGCCATCTCATCGGCCAGCAGGGGTCCCGGCGCTCGCTGAACACGCCGGCGCTGGTGCTCGATCTGGAAATGCTCGACCGCAACATCGCGGAGATGGCGTCCTTCGCCAAGGCGCACGGCATGAAGCTCCGCCCGCATTCCAAGACACATAAATCGGCGGATGTTGCACGCCGGCAGATCGCGGCCGGCGCGCTGGGCGTGTGCTGCGCCAAGCTGGGCGAGGCCGAGGCGCTGGGCGAGGCCGGCATCGAGGGGCTGCACATCACCTCGCCGGTGGTGACGCCGCAGGCGATCGCGCGACTGATCGAGCTCAACGCCAAGGTGAAGGGGTTGATGGTCGTGGTCGACCATCCGGCCAACGTCGCGGCGCTGGCCGCCGCCGCCGCCCAGGCGGGCCAGACACTGACGGTGATCGTCGACATCGATCCCGGCCTCCACCGTACCGGGGTCGCCTCGCCCGAGGCCGCGCTCGAGCTCGTGCAGCTGGTCGTGAAGCACAAGTCGCTGAACTATGGCGGCGTCCAGTTCTATTGCGGCCGGCACCAACACATCGTCGACTTCGCCCAGCGCAAGGCCGAGATCGAGGAACGCACGGAATACCTCAGGGGCATTCTCGCGAGGCTCGATGCGGCAGGGCTGAAGCCCGCCATCGTCACCGGCTCGGGCACCGGCACGCACTACATCGATGCCAAGCTGGGCGTCTTCACCGAATTGCAGGTCGGCTCCTACGTGTTCATGGACCACGACTACAACGTCTGCGACCTGCGCGGGGCGGACAAGCCGACCTTCGAGCAGGCGCTGCAGATCGATGCCCGGGCGGTGAGCGCCAACACGCCAGGCATGGTGACGGTCGATGCCGGCCTGAAGGCGATGGCCACCGAGAAGGGGCCCCCCATGATCCTGAAGGGCGCCGCCGCTGGTTCGACCACGCGTTTCATGGGCGACGAGCATCTGGCGGTCATCGCTCCGGAAGGCCAGGCCGCGCCCGCCCTGGGCGAGCAGGTGATCCTGGTTCCGCCGCACTGCGACCCGACGGTCAATCTCTACGAGAGTTATCACGTGGTGAAAGGCGATACGTTGGTCGAGATCTGGCCGGTAACGGCGCGCGGTCGCTCGCGTTAGCGACCGATGGGTGAAATCCTCTCGCTGGCCGGCGCCAACCTGCTGTCGCCGATGGTGCTGTGCTTCGTGCTCGGTGCCGTGGCGGCGTTGATCCGGTCGGACCTCGAGATTCCGGAAGCGGTCGCCAAGGGCCTGGCGATCTATCTCATGCTCGCGATCGGCATGAAGGGCGGCCTTGCCCTGGCGAAGACCGGTGGCGGCAACGTGGCGGCGTCGCTGGCCATGGCGATCGTGCTGTCCTTCTCGCTGCCGGTGCTGGCCTATGCCGTTCTGCGCGCGGTCCGCGCCCTGGGCCCGGTCGATGCCGCGGCGGTGTCGGCGCACTACGGCTCGGTAAGTATCGTCACCTTCGTCACGGCCGTGGAGTTCCTCGCCGCGCGCGGCACGCCCTATGACGGTATTCTCGTTGCCATGATGGCGGCGATGGAAACACCCGCCATCGTGACCGGCCTCTTTCTGGCCAGCCGATCGCTTGGGGCATCGGCGGTGAAGCGTCCTCAGCGACGGGCAAAACTGCTGCGCGAAGTCCTGGCCAACGGCAGCATCGTGGTGCTGGTCGGCGGTTTCGTCATCGGCTGGGCGGTCGGACCTTCGGGCATGAAAAAGGTCGAACCTTTCATGGTCGATATCTACAACGGCATGCTCTGCCTGTTCCTGCTCGATATGGGATTGGTGGCGATGCGCCAGTTGCGCTCGTCGCACGACCTGACGGTGCGGTTGATCGTCTTTGCACTCGTCATGCCGCTGCTCAATGCCGCCATCGGTTTCGCCGCTGCCCGGCTGCTGGGCTTCGGGCTCGGTGGCACGGCGCTGCTGGCCACGCTCTGTGCCTCGGCCTCCTACATTGCGGTGCCCGCGGCCATGCGGCTTGCCCTGCCGCAGGCGCGGCCGGGAATCTACGTGACGTTGTCGCTTGGCGTGACCTTTCCGTTCAACGTCGCCATCGGCATTCCACTCTATTTCGCCATCGCCGAACGACTAGCGGGGTGAGCCATGGAAATTCATCGACGCAAGAAAATCGAGATCGTCGTCGAAAGCGGCATGGTGCCGGATGTCGTCGAGTGGCTGGTCGCACACGGCGTCAAGGGCTACACGACCGTACCCAAGGTTTCGGGGTTCGGCCGCCAGGGCAGGCGCCAGACCGAGGAGATCAGCCGTGTGTTCGAGAACACGCTGGTAATCGCCATTGCCCCTGAGGAGACGGCACGCCTCATCCTCATCGAAAGCGTCGAGCGCCTGCGCGACTATGCGGCCATCGTCTATCTGAGCGACGTCGAAGTCGCCCGCCCGGATCACTTCTGAGATGTGTCGACGAGCAGCCCGCCGCTCCAGGTCCGCGCGAGCAGCACGAGCGCTCCAAGTCCGATCGTGCTGACCAGCGCCATGGCGAGAAAGGCGTGCTGGCCGTACTGCGCGTAGAGCAGACCCGAGAACTGGTAGACCACAGCCTGCGTGGCGCCGGTGCCGAGCGCATAGTAGAGGCTCTGGCCGATGGCGGCGCCGTGCGCCGGCAGGGCGCGCTGCAGAAAGGCCATGGCGCCCAGGTGGCAGGCGGCGAACGTGCAGGAGTGCAGCGCCTGCAGCAGCACCAGTACCCAGAGCTCCGTTGTGAAGGCCATCGCGGTCCAGCGCACCATGCCGGCGGCGAGGCCGAGCGCGATCAGACCGCACACGCCCAGCCGGGCAAGCAGCCAGCCGCCGAACAGCATCAGCACGATCTCGATGGCGACGCTCTCGGCCCACAGGGCGCTGATGGTCACGTCGTCGATGCCTGCAGCGCGCCAGGTCAGCGTTCCGAAGCTGTAGAGCACGGAGTGACTGGCCGAGCAGAGGCCGGTCGCCATGAGGAACAGGATGAAGGCCGGCTGGCGCACCAGGTCGCCGACCTTGAGCGACGCATGGGCCTTGCCGACGGTCGCCACAGGGGGCGGGGCGGCCGGCAACAGAAGCGCCAAGGGCGCCAGCAGGACGATGCCCGCCATGCCGACATAAAGAACCCACGGCGGGCCATAGCGTTCGACGGCGATGCCGGCCACGAAGGTGCCGCCGATGAAGGCCACGGAACTCCACATGCGCACGCGGGCGTAGTCGAGGCCGTGGCGCTTGGTCTCGATCACCAGAACGCCGTCATAGAGCGGCATGGGCGGCGACCACATGAAGCCCCAGATCATGGTGACGATGAAGATGGCGAAGAACGAAGTGGAGAAGTCGTAGGCCACGATCATCACGGCCGCCGCGAGACCCAAGGTCACCATCACGCCGCGCGGGCCGCCCAGCCGATGGGCGATCCAGCCGACGGACAGGGTGGCGATCACCGAGATGATTTGGCGCGACATGAAGAGCGTGCCGATCTCGGTGTCGGTGACGCCGCGATCGCGCAGCCACACCGGCCAGTAGCTCATGAAGGCGCCGGCGGCGAAGAAATATGCCGCGCCGTAGCCCGCCAGCCGGAGGCCGGTGAGCCAACGTTCCATCAAGCGAACTCGCGCCGGACCTGGTCGGTGTGCTGGCCGAGCGCGGGCACGTCGCCCAGCCGCGCGGGCTCGCCCTCGTAGGAGGCGGCCAGCGCCGGGACCGAGACTTCGCCCTTGTTCGAGGTGAAGACGGTGCGGCGGAGCTGCGGATGTTTCGAGAGATCGCCGACCGAACTCACGCGCGCCCAGGCAATCTGCGCGGCATCGAGCTTGGCCGCCAGCGTCTCGAAGCTCTGGACGCCGAAACTCTTCGCGACAATGGCGTTGGTGTCGTCGCGCCGCGAATTGCGCGCCTTGTTGGTGGCGTAGTCGGGGTCCTTTTCCAGGCCCGGCCGGTCGAGCACGCCGTGGCACAGGCGCTCGAACTCCCGGTCGTTCTGGATCGAGATCAAGAGCGGCACCTTGTCGGCGCTTGGATAGACGCCGTAGGGCGCGATGAACGGGTGGGTGAGGCCGAGCCGCGGCCATTCGTAGGCGGCGTAGTCCATGGCGAGCAGCGGCACCGTCATCCATTCGGCCATCGACGAGAACAGCGAAACCGAGATGGCGCGGCCCTCGCCGGTCTTCTGCCGCGCCAGCAGCGCCTCCAGGACGGCGGCATGGGCGTACATGCCAGTGCCGATGTCGGTGGCCGAAATGCCGACGCGGCCAGGCGCGTGCTCGGTGCCGGTGATGGAGGCGAGACCGCTCTCGGCCTGCACGAGCAGGTCGTAGGCGCGGCGGTTCTTGTAGGGGCCGTGGTCGCCGTAGCCCGAGACGTCGACGGTGATCAGCCGCTTGTGCCTGGCCCGCATGGCGGCCGAGCCGAAGCCCGCGCGCTCGGCGGCGCCCGGCGCCAGGTTCTGGATCAGCACGTCGGCCTTCGAGATCATTCGGTGCAGGAGGGCCAGGTCCTCCGCCTGCTTGAAGTCGAGTGCCACGGATTGCTTGCCGCGGTTCAGCCAGACGAAGTAGCTCGATTCGCCCTTTACGTAGCCGTCGTAGGCGCGCGCGAAATCGCCTTCCGGCCGCTCGATCTTGATGACGCGGGCGCCGGCATCGGCCAGCCGCGCCGCACAATAGGGGGCGGCGACCGCCTGTTCGACGCTCACCACCAGCAGGCCGTCCAACGCTCCAGACATTGCAGCTCTTCTTTCCGTTCAGGGCCCGCAACATGCCTCAGCCTCCCGAGCTATGCCATAGTGCGAGCAGAACGAAGGAAGATGGGGAGTACAGATGCCGGGACCATTGACGGGCGTGCGCGTGATCGATCTGACGGCCGTGTTGCTGGGGCCGTTCGCCACACAGCATCTGGCCGACATGGGCGCCGACGTGATCAAGGTCGAACCACCGGAGGGCGATCTCCTGCGCCTGTCGGGTGGCGTGATGGGCCGCGACAAGAGCATGGGCCCGATCTACATGGCGGCCAACCGCAACAAGCGCTCGATCTGTCTCGACCTCAAGAAGCCCGAGGCTGTCGCGGTGCTGAAGGGCATGATCAAGACCGCCGACCTGTTCATCCACAACAGCCGGCCGGCCGCGATCGAACGGCTCGGGCTGGGCTACGAGGACCTGAAGAAGATCAATCCCTCAATCATTTATGCCTATTCTCTGGGCTATGCGCGAAAGGGCCCCTACGGCCACAAGCCTGCCTTCGACGATCTCGTCCAGGGCGTGAGCGGGGCTGCCTCGCTGCAGAGCCGCGTCGACGGCGAGCCGCCGCGTTTCATGCCGAGCCTGATCGCGGACAAGACGACGGGGCTCCATCTCTGCATCGCTGTGCTGGCGGCACTCTATCATCGCAAATGCACCGGCGAAGGCCAGATGATCGAGGTGCCGATGCTGGAGACGCTGGCCTCGTTCTGGCTAACGGAGCATCTGTTCGGTGCCACCTGGCGGCCGGAGCGCGGGACGATGGGCTACGACCGCATCATCAACAAGTTCCGTCATCCGTTCCCGACGAAGAACGGCTACATTTGTGCGCTGCCCTATACCGACCAGCACTGGATCGCCTTTTTCGAGCTGGCCGGCCGACCCGACCTCGCCAAGGAAAAGAAGTTCGTCGACCGCATCGAGCGGCCGAAGCATTTCAGCGAACTCTACCAGGTGCTCGACAGCCTGCTGAAGGACCGCACCACTGAGGACTGGCTGGAAATGTTCGACAAGGCCGATATACCGGCCATGCCGGTGCACACGCTGGAAGAGTTGATGGACGACCCGCACCTAAAGGCCACCGGCTTCTTCACCGAGCGCGAGCACCCGACCGAGGGGCCGATCACGACCTTTGCCAGCCCGCTCGACTTCGAGAAGACCAAGACCGACTTCCGCCGCCATGCGCCCAGGATTGGCGGCGACGGCGTCGAGGTGCTGCGCGAGGCGGGTCTCAGCGACGCCGCCATTGACAGGCTGAAGGCAGACAAGGCGCTGATTGTGCCGGCGTGAGCGCGGAGGCTTACATTCCGGACGCGATCGCGGGTTCCTACCCGATCCGCGACGGCAACAGGGTGCTCCCGATGGTCGGCGCCGGCATGTTCTTTTTGCGCCTTTGCGATGCCGTCGATGCCGCGCGCCACAGCGTTTGGGTGACCGTCGCCTTCTGGGACCGGAAGTTTCTTTTTCCCGAAGGCCGCGGCGGCCTGCTCGACGTCCTCGATCGCGCCGTCGCACGTGGCGTCGATGTCCGTCTCTTGGTTTGGCGTCCAAACGCGGAAGCGACCCACCATCCCATCATGTTCGGCGGCACGGCCGAGCATCGGGACATGCTTCGCCAGCGCGACACGCGCGTGAAAATCCGCTGGGATCGGGCGGTCGACCGCTATTGCCAGCACCAGAAGAGCTGGGTGGTCGATGCGGGCTTTCCGTCGGAGACGGCGTTCGTCGGCGGCGCCAACCTCACTGCGCGTTCCTACGATCGTCATCATGACATCTACCTGGAGGTGACGGGCCCTTCGGCGACCGACGTTCATCACAATTTCGTCCAACGCTGGAACGAGGCGAGCGAACGGGAGGCGGAAGACGGCAACTGGAATTGCGACGCGATGAACCGGCTGCCGTTTCCGGCCGCGGCCTCGGCGCCCCAGGGCGCGAGCAAGGTCCAGGTCCAGAGGATGCTGCACGCCACCCGGTACTTCGACGGCCATCCGTCGCCGGACGGGCAGCCCTTCGATGTGGCGCGCGGGGAGCGTTCCATCGCCGAGCAGTATGTGCGGGCAATCGATGCCGCGCGCCGCACCATCTACCTCGAGAACCAGGCCATTCCGATCATGGAGATCGCGTTGCCTCTTGCGCGCGCCCTTGAGCGCGGGGTGGACGTCGTGCTGCTCGTGCCGGCGAAGCCGGAAGCCTATGTCTTCGCCGCCCGCAACGATCCGGCGGAACGTCCGCGCTTCGAGGGTGTCGAGTTGCTCGGCCGGCATCCGAACTTCCTGCTTGCGGGCATCGCCGGCCGGGACGCCCGCGATCCCGACCCGCTCTATGTCCACGCCAAGCTGATGATCGTCGACGATGCGTGGGCCACGATCGGCTCGTGCAATCTGCATGCGTTCTCGCTCAACGGCCACTGCGAGATGAACGCCTCGATCTGGGACAGGACCGTCGCGCATGATCTTCTGCGCCAGCTGGTATCGCTGCGTGTGGGCGAGGACACGGCCTCGCTCGACGATCGCGCGGCACTGAGGCTCTATCGTGAGGTCGGCGACGATAATCGCCGGCGGATGGAGCGCTGCGAGCCAATGCGCGAAGGGCTCGCCGTCACCCTGCGGCCGGAGCGCTACGGCTTGGCCGGCTGAACCGCGGTTGGTTTACGAAGCCGATTTTCTACGTAAACTCGTTCCGCTTCGCGGCGCCTCCAGCCGCGTGACGGTTGCGGGGCGCTTGTCCGGAACGGGCTCGCGGCTAAACTCCGGCCAAATCGAAAACCCGGCCCGGGAGTGACGCATGGACCTCGCTTTCACACCTGAAGAACAGAAGTTCGCTGACGACGTGCGCACGTTTGTCCGCGCCAACTTGCCCGCCGACGTGCGCGACAAGGTCAAGAACGGCAAGCATCTCGGCCGTGACGACTATATGCGCTGGCAGCAGGCGCTCGGGAAGAAGGGCTGGCTGGTCTACACGTGGCCCAAGAAGCACGGCGGCCCGGGCTTCACGCCGGCCGAGCGCTACATTTTCGAGAACATCTGCGCCGAGGAGTACGCGCCGGGCATCATCCCGTTCGGCACCAAGATGGTAGGCCCGGTGATCTACACCTTCGGCAGCGAGGAGCAGAAGGCCAAGTACCTGCCGGCGATCCGCGAAAGCACGGTGTGGTGGTGTCAGGGTTACTCCGAGCCGGGCTCCGGCTCTGACCTCGCGTCGCTCCGGACCAAGGCCGACAAAGAGGGCGACCACTACATCGTCAACGGGTCCAAGACCTGGAATACGATGGGCCATTGGGCCGACTGGATCTTCTGCCTGGTGCGCACCGATTCCAAGTCGAAGCCGCAGGAAGGTATTTCCTTCCTGCTGATCGATATGAAGACGCCCGGCATCACGGTGAAGCCAATCATCATGGCCGACGGCGGCCACGAGGTGAACGAGGTCTTCTTCGACAATGTGAGCGTTCCGGCCGCCAATCTGGTCGGCAAGGAGAACGAAGGCTGGACCTGCGCCAAATTCCTGCTGGCCAACGAGCGCCTGGGCATCGCCGCGGTGCCGCAGTCAAAGCGCGGCGTCGAGGCGTTGAAGGACATCGCGCGCATCGAGCAGGACAACGGTCGCCCCCTGATCGAAAACCAGAGCTTCGCGGAAAAAATTGCCGACCTGGAGATACAGGTGACGGCTCTCGAGTACACCGAGCTCCGCGTGCTGTCGGCGATGGCGCATGGCGGTCAGCCCGGACCGGAAGTGTCGGGCCTCAAGATTCGCGGCTCGGAGATCCAGCAGCGCATCACCGAACTCACCATGGAAGCCGTCGGCGAGTATTCGGCGCCGTATCTGCCCGGTTTGCTATGGCAGGGTACGAACGAGGCGCCGGTCGGACCGGAGTACGCCCACCTTGCGGCGCCACGCTACTTCAACACGCGCAAGACCACGATCTACGGCGGTAGCAACGAGATCCAGAAAGGCATCATCAGCAAGATGGTGCTGGGGCTTTAGGATGGACCTCGCCCTCAAGCCCGAACACAAGGCGTTTGCCGACGAGATCCGCGCCTTTGCGCGAGCGAACCTGTCGCCGGCGACCAGGGAGAAGACCTTGTCGGGCAAGCACTACGACCGCGACGACCACATGGTCTGGCAGCAGGCGTTGGGGAAGAAGGGCTGGCTCACCTACACATGGCCGAAGAAGTTCGGCGGGCCGGGCTGGGACGTGACCCGGCGTTTTCTGTTCGAGAACGTGCTGGCGGAGGAGGGCGCGCCGCGCATCCTGCCGTTCGGGCCGAAGATGGTCGGGCCGGTTATCTACACCTTCGGCAACGACGAGCAGAAGGCGCGCTTCCTGCCGGGCATCCGCGAATCGACCGTATCGTGGTGCCAGGGCTACAGCGAGCCGGGCGCCGGATCCGACCTCGCCAACCTGCGCACCAAGGCCGAGCGTGACGGCGACCACTATGTCGTGAACGGCCAGAAGACCTGGACCTCCTACGCCCACTGGGGCGATTGGATCTTCTGCCTGGTGCGGACCAATACCGAGGCCAAGCCGCAGGAAGGCATTTCCTTCCTGCTCATCGACATGAAGACGCCGGGTGTCACCGTTCGGCCGATCATCATGCTCGACGGCGCCCATGCCGTGAACGACGTGTTCCTCGACAACGTGAAGGTCCCGGTTGCCAACCTGGTCGGCAAGGAGAACGACGGCTGGACCTGCGCCAAGTTCCTGCTCGCAAACGAACGGCTCGGGATCGCCGAAGTGCCATCGTCCAAGCGTGGTGTCTCGATGCTGCGTTCGATCAGCGACGATCCGTCGATGGCCGAGAAGATCGCCGACGTCGATTTGCAGGTGCAGGCGCTGGAAATGAGCGAGTTGCGCGCGCTGTCGGCCATGGCCCTGGGCGGTGCGCCCGGACCGGAGGTCTCGACGCTGAAGGTCCGCGGCTCCGAGATCCAGCAACGCATCGCCGAACTTGCCATGGAGGCGGTGGGCGAATACGCGGCCCCCTACCAGCCCGGCATGCTGTTCCACGATAGCAACGAGACGCCGGTCGGTCCCGACCATGCGCCGCCCGCGGCACCGCGCTATTTCAACATGCGCAAGACCAGCATCTACGGCGGCAGCACCGAGATTCAGAAGAATATCGTGTCCAAGATGGTGCTTGGCCTCTGACGGGGGCTATAAGGCAACAAAGAATTCCGGAGGAGAATCATGGATCTGTCCCTTTCCGACGAACAGAAGCAGCTTCAGGAGCAGGCTGAGCGTTTCGTGCGCGACAAGTATGCGTTCGATGCCCGCCGCAAGATCGCCGCGACCGACCGTGGATGGCTGCCCGAGAACTGGGCGCAGTTCGCCGAGCTGGGTTGGCTCGGCATGTCGCTTTCGGAAGAGGACGGCGGCTACGGTGGCGGCCCGATCGAGACCATGATCGTGATGGAGCAGTTCGGCAAAGGCCTCGTGCTGGAGCCGTTTCTGCCGACAGTGGTGCTGGGCGGCGGCATGATCGCCCGCGCGGGCACGGCGGCCCAGAAGGAAGCGCTGCTGGCGCCAATGATCGAAGGCAAGAAGCAGTTTGCGCTGGCCTGGCTGGAGCGCCAGTCACGCTACAACCTGGCAGACGTTTCGCTCAAGGCCACCAAGGAAGGCGCCGGCTGGTCGCTGTCGGGCCAGAAGGGTGTGGTCTACAACGCCGCTTCCGCCGACCAGATCATCGTGCTTGCGCGCACCGCCGGCAGCGCGCGCGAGTCCAAGGGCCTCACCTTGTTCATTGTCGACGGCAAGGCCAAGGGCCTTTCACGCCGCGACTATCCGACCCAGGATTCGCTGCGCGCCTCCGAGCTCACCTTCGACAAGGTCTCGGTCGGCGCCGACGCGGTGCTGGGCAAGGTCGATGAAGGCTTTGGTGTCGTCGAAGACGGCGTCGACCGCGCCATCGTGGCGCTTTGTGCCGAGGCCACCGGCTGCATGGATGCGATCAACGCCGCGACGCTCGAATACATCAAGACCCGCAAGCAGTTCGGCGTGCCGATCGGCAAGTTCCAGGTGCTGCAGCATCGCATGGTCGACTGCTTCACCAACGCCCAGGAAGCCCGTTCGATGACCCTGATGGCCTCGCTCAAAATCGACGACAAGGACCCCGTTGTGCGTGCCAAGGCGGCCTCCGGCGCCAAGGTGCAGATCGGCAAGTCTGGCAAATTCTGCGGCCAGAGCGCGGTGCAGATGCACGGCGGCATGGGCGTCACCGACGAGCTCTCGGTCAGCCACTACTTCAAGCGGTTGACCATGATCGACCTGATGTTCGGCAACCAGCAGCACCACCTGACGCGCTACAGCAACCTCGCGATGGCGGCATAGTGCAGTCTGCGACCCTCTCCGCCACCTAGTGGCGGAGAGGAACGACGAGGTGGAGAGCCGCCTATGAGCGCGATCGTCCACATCATCGTGCCGGTGTTCGGCATGGTGCTGATTGGCTGGTTGATCGGCCGCACCCGGCTGCTGAGCGCCGAAGGTCTGCGTGGTTTCACCGCCGTCACCTTCTACGCGCTGTTCCCGGCGTTGCTGTTTCGCTCGATGGCCAAGGTCGAGCTGGCCACGCTCGACCTCGATATCCTGCTGGCCTTCTTCGGCGCCGTACTCCTGCTTTATGCCGCTCTGATGGGGCTCGGACGCCTGCAGGGTCTGGGTCTGGGCGACCGCGCCATGCTGGCGCTGAGCGGCGTCTTCTCCAACGGCGTGGGCATCGGCATTCCCTTCATTACCTTCGCCTTCGGCGAGAAGGGATTGGTGCCGCTGCTGATGATTATCAGCGTACATTCCCTGATTTTGCTGACCTTCTCGTCCTTCCTGATGGAGGTCGACGCCAAGGCCGGTGGCCGCGACCGGCTGGCGGCGAAGCTCGGCGGTGCCGCGCTTTCGATGGTCAAGCACCCCGTAATCCCGGCCATATTCGCCGGACTTGCGTGGGGTGAACTCACAAGGCTCATCCCCGGTCTCGCCACGCCCGCCGTGATCGACCGTATCCTTCAGGCGCTGGCAGCCGCGGCACCGCCCTGCGGCCTGATCATGGTCGGCGCATCGCTGGCCCATGTCGGCCTCAAGGGACATTGGCAGTCGGCTGCCTTGGCGACAGTGTTCAAGCTGGCGCTTCTGCCTGTGCTGGTATGGACTTTCGGCCGCTATGTCTTCCCGCTCGACCCGCTGTGGCTCATGGTGGCGACACTCAATGCGGCCCTGCCGGCCGGCGCCAACGTCTATCTGGTGGCGCAGATGTACGGCATCGGCGTTGCGCGGGCGACCAATGCCGTCGTCATCTCGACGGCGGCCAGCGTGTTCACGTTGTCGGCTGCGCTGTTGTTGCTCGGTGTCGAGGCGCGCTAGACTTCGGGCAGGAGGAAAAGACATGGGGTACGAAGCGGTTCAGGTCCGCAAGCTGACGGGCGGGTGTGGCGCCGAGGTTCTCGGCATCGACGTCGCTACGATGACCAATCGCCAGTGGGACGAGGTCCAGCGTGCCTTCACCGAACACGGCGTCATCTTCTTCCGAGACCAGAAGCTCACGCCCGAGCAGCACATTGCGTTCGCGCGGCGCTGGGCCCCGATCGACGTCAACCGCTTCTTCAAGGCCGTGCCCGGCTACCCGGAGATCGCCGAGGTCCGCAAGGAGCCCGAGCAGAAGACCAACATCGGCGGCGGCTGGCACACCGACCACAGCTACGACCCGGAGCCGGCCATGGGCTCGATCCTGCTGGCCCGCGAGCTGCCGGAGGAGGGCGGCGATACATTGTTTGCCAACATGTATCGTGCGTTCGAGACGCTGTCGCCCGGCCTGCAGCGCACGCTCGAAGGCCTGCGCGCAGTCCACGGATCGGCGCACATCTTCGGCAAGGGCGGCGTCAACGACCAGAATCCCGAGGGAGCGGCCCGCTACGAAAACCAGGACAAGGTCGGCGCCGACGTCCTGCATCCGGTGGTGATCCGCCATCCGTTGAGCGGCCGCCAGGCTCTCTACGTCAACCCGGCCTTCACGCTGCGCTTCGAGGGCTGGTCGGCCGACGACAGCCGGCCGCTGCTGGAATACCTCTACCGTCACGCCGCGCGACCCGAGTTCACGTGCCGCTTCCGTTGGCGTGAGGGTTCGATCGCCTTCTGGGACAACCGCGCCACCTGGCACTATGCCGCCAACGACTACCACGGCGAGCGCCGCCTGATGCACCGCATCACCGTCGCCGGCTGCGCGTTGCAGGCGGCGACGGATCGGGTGGCACCTACGGTTTGAGTTTGATCGTCATTTCCGCGATGCCCATCGCGAGGTTGTAGCCCGCGTCTTTCACGATACCCGAGGCGACCATGCCGATCTCGGCGTTGGGTCCGCCATAGATCCAGTTGCCGCCCGCCTGGCCGCCGGCCGCGACGGTGCCCTGCTCGCCGACATAGGTGCCGCCGATCTGGTTGGGCGCACGATCGGAGCCCAGCGAGTAGACGCGCCAGATCGTGTGCATGGCCTTGGTGTAGCCGATGTCGACACCGACCTTGTTGATCGTGCCGCTGTATTGGGCGACCGACACGCCGTCCTTGCCGAGCAGGACGCAGTCCATGCTCTTGCTAGAGCCCAGAACATAACCCGTCCCACCGGCGATGTTGCAGGTTAAGGATCCGATATAGATTCGGGAATTGGCGTTGGCGGTGTTGAGCTGCTGAGGGGTCGACTGCTGCATGCAGGCGCCGGCAGTCAACGCCAGCGCGACCGCCGTTGCGGTTGAAAGACACTTGTTCATTGAAGACTCCCTACGACGGAGAACGTTGCGTTAATTCTTGAGGGTTAGCCCCATTTCGGCGATGCCGTACGCCAGGTTGTAGCCGGCATCGCCGCTGTCCTGGAGTTGGGTGGCCTGCAGGACGATCTGGTTGTTGCTGCCGCCATAGAGCCAGTTGCCGCCGGCGCTCGAGCTCACGGCGACAGAAGCCTGTTCGCCACCGTAGTTGCCCGCCAGCAGCCTGGGGTTGGGGCTGGTAGCGTCCCCGATCAGGCCGCCGAGTTGGTAGACATGCCAAACGAGGTGCGCGGCCTTGGTGTAGCCGATGTCGATTCCGAACTTGCGGATCTTGCCATCGTAGGCCTGTGCGACACCGTCCTTGGTCAGGTAGATGCAGCTAAGGTCCTTGGTGGATCCGAAGATGTAGCCGGTGCTGCCGCTGACGTTGCAGGTGAGCGCACCGACATAGACCTGGGAATTGGCATTGGCGGTGTTGAGCTGCTGGGCGGTCTGCTGCTGGCAGGCGCCCAGCGTCGCTGCCGCGACCGCGGCCGCGGCGATCGAACCAAACCTTTTCATAGCGCCCTCCACTTGAAAGCCACATTGACGCGTCGGCTAACGTATAGCCGCCCACAGCATCGTAAAGCCAGCCAGCAACATGACGATATCCAGCAAGCGCTGAAAAGTCGCGATGCTCAGCCGTTCGACAATCAGGCGCGCTGTGTAGGTGCCAGCCATGACGGCCGAGCCGGACATCAGCCCCTTCAGGACGATGTCTGTTGGAAGCGCTCCGAACTCGCGGAAAGTCATGGCTTTGCTGATGTAGAGGGCGAGCGATCCCGCCGCCTCGGTGGCGATGAAGGCGCCCTTGATCAGGCCATAGGCGGCGAAAGCCGGCACGCTGAGCGGACCGGTCGAGACCACGATGCCGGTCAGGAAGCCGATGACGGCGCCGGCGATGGCAAGGTGCCAGAAGCCGAACTTGAAGTTCCGCGCGACCAGCCAGTGGCGGCCGGGGATCATCGCGAGGAAGAAAAGGCCGAGCGCGACTTCGACGGCCTTCTCCGGCAGGATCAGCAGGGTTCGCGCACCCACCGCGGCGGCCGGGATGCCGCCCAACGCATAGGCCGCGCAGGCGCGCCAGTCGATTTCCTTCCACCACGAAGTGATCTTGGCGAAATTCGACATCAGGGCGACGACAGCCATGATCGGCACGGCTTCGCGCGGGCCGAATGCCAGGACCAGGATCGGCAGCAGGATGATGGTGGCGCCAGTGCCGACGACTCCGCTGACCGTCCCGGCTATGAAGCCGACGACGAGGACGAGGGCGTAGATCAGGAGCGGATCAGTACCCAATGTTTGGCCGCAGCCACTTTTCCGCCTGCTCGATCGAGACGCCGCGGCGCCTGGCATAGTCCTCCAGTTGATCGCGGCCTATGCGCGCGACGCCGAAGTACTGGGCGTCGGGATGGGCGAAGTAGTAGCCCGACACCGCCGACGTCGGCATCATGGCGAAGCTCTCGGTCAACGTGATGCCGGCATTCTGGCCGGCGTTGAGCAGACGGAACAGCTCGGGCTTCTGGCTGTGGTCGGGGCAGGCGGGGTAGCCTGGCGCCGGACGAATGCCGCGATACTTTTCGCGGGTCAGCTCCTCGTTCGAGAGCGCCTCGTCGGAGGCATAGCCCCACAGGGTCTTGCGCACGCGCTCGTGCAGGCGCTCGGCGAAGGCCTCGGCCAGGCGGTCGGCCAGCGCCTTCAACAGGATGTCGGAATAGTCGTCGTGATCCGCCTTGAAGCGGGCGAGGTGTTCCTCGATGCCGTGGCCTGCCGTGACGGCAAAGCCGCCGATCCAGTCTGCTTCGGGCGAGATGAAATCGGCCAGGCACATGTTGGCGCGCGGCGCCCGCTTCTCGATCTGCTGGCGCAGGAAGTAGAGGCGCGAGATCTCCTTGGTGCGGGTGTCGTCGCTGTAGAGCACGACGTCGTCGCCGTCGCGGCGGCATGGCCAGAAAGTGACGACGCCTTTTGCCGTCAGCCACTTCTCGCGCACGATGCGATCCAGCATCTTGCGCGCATCGGCATAGAGCTTCTTCGCACTGTCGCCGACCACCGGGTCCTCGAGGATGGCAGGATAGTTGCCGGCCAGCTCCCAGGCACGAAAGAACGGCGTCCAGTCGATGCGCTCGACGAGTTCATGCAATGGATATTCGGCGAACACGCGCGTGTCGGTGACGGCGGGCTTGGGCGGTGTGTAGGCCGACCAGTCGATCTTGAAATCGTTCGCGCGCGCCACTTCGAGGGGCACGACTTTTTCCTTGGCGCCGCCGGCGCGCTCGATGCGGATCGCTTCGTATTCGGCTGCGACATTGGTGGCGAAATCGGCGGCCTGCGACCCCGACTCCGAGACCAGCGCCGAGCAGACGCCAACGGCGCGCGAGGCGTCCAGCACATGGACGGTCGTGCCCTTGTAGCGCGGCGCGATGCGGAGCGCGGTGTGGACCTTCGAGGTCGTGGCACCGCCGATCAGCAGCGGCAGGTTGAAGCCCTGGCGGGTCATCTCCTCGGCCACGGTCACCATCTCGTCGAGCGAGGGCGTGATAAGGCCGGAGAGGCCGATGATATCCGCCTTGTTGTCGTTGGCCGTCTTCAGAATTTCCTGGAAGGGCACCATGACGCCGAGGTCGATGACCTCGAAGTTGTTGCACTGCAGGACCACGCCGACAATGTTCTTGCCGATGTCGTGCACGTCGCCCTTGACGGTGGCCATCACGATCTTGCCCTTGGGCCGCGAACCTGCGGTCTTCTGCGCCTCGATGAAGGGCAACAGGTGTGCGACGGCTTTCTTCATCACGCGCGCGCTCTTCACCACCTGCGGCAGGAACATCTTGCCCGAGCCGAAGAGATCGCCGACCACGTTCATGCCCGCCATCAGCGGGCCCTCGATCACCTCGATTGGCCGGGCGATCGCCTGGCGCGCCTCCTCGGTGTCGGCGACGACGAACTGGTCGAGGCCTTTCACCAGCGCATGCTCCAGCCGCTTCTCGACCGGCCAGCTTCGCCATTCGGCGTCCTGGGTCTCGGCCACCTCGCCGGTTCCCTTGTACTTGGGGGCAAGATCGAGCAGCCGGTCCGTCGAATCAGCACGACGATTCAGGATCACGTCTTCACAGGCGTCGCGCAGTTCCTGCGGGATCTGGTCGTAGACCTCGAGTTGTCCGGCGTTGACGATGCCCATGTCCATCCCCGCCTGGATGGCGTGGTAGAGGAACACCGAGTGCATCGCCTTGCGTACCGGCTCGTTGCCGCGGAAGGCGAAGGACAGGTTGGAGACGCCACCCGAGATTTTGACGTGCGGGCAGCGCTTCTTGATCTCGCGCGTGGCCTCGATGAAGTCGACGCCGTAGTTGTTGTGCTCCTCGATGCCGGTGGCGACTGCGAAAATGTTGGGATCGAAGATGATGTCCTCGGCCGGAAAGCCGACCTGGTTCACGAGGACATCGTAGGCGCGTACGCAGATCTCGACCTTGCGCGCCTGGGTGTCGGCCTGCCCCTTCTCGTCGAATGCCATGACGACGACGGCAGCACCGTAGCGGCGGACTTTGCGGGCCTGGGCGATGAATGGCTCGACGCCTTCCTTCATGGATATCGAGTTCACGATCGGCTTGCCGGCGACGCATTTCAGGCCGGCCTCGATCACGCTCCACTTGGAGCTGTCGATCATGATCGGCACGCGGGCAATGTCGGGCTCGACGGCGATCAGCTTCAGGAACGTGTCCATCGCCAGCTCGGCGTCGAGCAGGCCCTCGTCCATATTGACGTCGATGATCTGCGCGCCGCTGTCGACCTGCTGGCGCGCGACTTCGACGGCAGCGGTATAGTCGCCCTCGAGGATCAGTTTCTTGAAGCGGGCCGAACCCGTGACGTTGGTGCGTTCGCCGATGTTGATGAAGGTCGCGCGTGGACCGGTCGTCTGCTCTGTCGCCTGATCGTCAACCATCAGAAGAAACTCGCCGCTTCCATGCCTGACAGGCGCAGCGCCGGCGGCAGGGCATGCCATTGCCGCGGCTTGATGCCCTTCACCGCCTCGGCGATTGCCTTGATGTGTCCAGGCGTCGTGCCGCAGCAGCCGCCGACCACGTTCAGCCAGCCGTTTTGGGCCCAGCCCTTGACCAGCTTGGCCGTCATTTCCGGTGGTTCGTCGTAGGCACCGAGTTCGTTTGGCAGGCCGGCGTTGGGATAGACGCAGAGCATGCCCTCGACCTGCGGGTTGAGCGCATTCACATAGGGATGCAGTTCGGTGGCGCCGAAGCTGCAGTTGAGCCCCATGGTGAGGGGCTTGGCATGCCGCACCGAATGCCAGAAGGCCTCGACCGTCTGGCCCGAGAGGTTGCGGCCGGCGAGGTCGGTCAGCGTCATCGACACCATCACCGGCAGTTCCTCGGCTCTTGCTTCGGCCGCCTCGTCGGCCGCCACGAGGGCGGCCTTGGCGTTCAGCGTGTCGAATACCGTCTCGATCAGGATGAAGTCGACGCCGCCGTCGAGAAGTCCGTCGATCTGCTCGCGGTAGATGCCCTTCATCTCGTCGAAGCTGACGGCGCGGAAGCCGGGGTCGTTGACGTTGGGCGATACTGACAAGGTCTTGTTGGTGGGGCCGAGCGCGCCCACGACGAAGCGCGGCTTGGCGGGATCGCGCGCCGTAGCGGCATCGGCGCAGGCACGGGTCAACCTGGCCGCGGCGATATTGATCTCGCGCGCCATGCCGGCGATGCCGTAGTCGGCAAGGCTGATCGCATTGGAATTGAAGGTATTGGTTGCCAGGATGTCGGCGCCGGCATCGATGTAGGCATTGCAGATCTCTCCCACGACGTCGGGCCGCGTGAGGTTGAGCAGATCGTTGTTGCCCTTCTGGTCATGATTGAAGGTGCGACCGGCACGGAAGCCCTCCTCGTCGAGCCGATAGCTCTGGATCATCGAGCCGTAGGGCCCGTCCTTCACGAGGATGCGTTCGGCGCCGATCTCGCGCAGCAGGTCGGCCTTCTCGGCGTGGGTCATTTCGGGGCTCCGTTGCGCGGCGGGCGAACGCCCAGCAGATGGCAGATCGCGAAGGTGAGGTCGGCGCGGTTCAGCGTGTAGAAATGGAACTGGTCGACGCCTTCGGCGTGCAGCCGGCGACAAAGGTCGCCCGCCACCGTTGCCGCGATCATGCGGCGCGTCTCGGCGTCGTCGTCGAGGCCGTCGAAGAGCTCGGCAAGCCAGGCCGGCACCCTGGCGCCGCATAGGCCTGCCATCCTGGCGATGCCCTGGAAGTTCGACACTGGCATCACGCCGGGCACGATCGGCACGTGGATTCCGGCCGCGGTCGCGCGGTCGCGGAAGCGCAGGAAGTCCTCGGCGTCGAAAAAGAACTGGGTGATGCAGCGATCGGCGCCGGCTTCGACCTTGCGCTTCAGGTTGTCGAGGTCGGCCTTGGCGTCGGGCGAGTCGGGATGTTTCTCGGGGTAGCCGGCGACACTGATCTGGAAATCTCCGATTCTCTTCAGGCCAGCGACCAGCGCGGCAGCGTTGGCATAGCCTCCGGGGTGGGGACTGTACTTGCTGCCCATGCCGGACGGCGGATCTCCTCGCAATGCCACGATGTGGCGGATCCCGGCGTCCCAGTAGGCGCGCGCCACGTCGTCGATCTCGCCTTGGGTCGCGGCCACACAGGTGAGGTGAGCAGCGGCGTCTATGCCGGTCTCGGACTTGAGCCTTGCAACGGTCTCGTGCGTGCGCTGGCGCGTCGAGCCGCCCGCGCCATAGGTCACGGAAAAGAACGTCGGTCGAAGCGGCGTCAGGCGGGTCACCGTTTCCCATAAGGTACGCTCGGCGCCTTCGGTCCTGGGCGGAGAGAATTCGAACGAGACCCTGAGCCGCTGCGGCGCGCGCGCGGGAAACTCGGACGTAACGGCGCCGGTGCTGAGGGGGCCGGTATCGGGACTCATCGTGAAGCTCCATGCGAAAGGGCGGGCGTCTGGCCAGGTCGCCGGGCAATCTCTCGCTCGCCGCGCCAGATGCCGGTCATCAGTCGTCGTCCGGGAAAATGAATGGGTTCGAGCGAGAGGAGGCCGGCGCTCTTCAACCAGCCCTGGACCTGGTTGTCGGCGAAGCCGAGATGGACGTGGGCATGCTCGCGCTTCAGTTCGACCATGTCGTGCGGCGAGAAGTCGACCACCAGCACGGCGCCGCCCGGGCGCACAACGCGCGCGGCCTCGGCGAGCGCTGCCGCCGGGTCGTCGGCGTAATGCAGGACGTGATGGATGGTCACCACATCGAAGCTATCGGCCTCGAACGGCAGGGCATACATGTCGCCTTGGCGAATCTCGACATTGTCGAGGCCGGCGCGCGCGAGGTTGGCGCGGGCCAGCGCCAGCATCTCGCGCGACTGGTCGACGCCTACCGCCTGTTCGACCTTGGGTGCCAGCACTTCGAGCAGGCGACCGGTGCCGGTGCCGATGTCGAGCAGCCGCCGTGAACCCAGCGGCAGGTGATGGGCGAGCGCGCGCTCGATTTCGCGATCGGCGACATGCAACGCGCGCAGTTCGTCCCAGCGCTGGGCGTTGTCGCGGAAGAAGCGCACCGCGGCGTTCTGCCGGCGCTGCTGTAGGGCATCCAGCCGCGACCTGTCGGCGGCAATCCGCGGATGCTTGGGATCGAGCCGGCGCACGAATTCGCGCACCAAGGCTGCATCGTCGCCGGCGGTGACCAGGCGAAATCTCGTGAACTGGCCCTCGCGGAAGCGCTCCAGGAGCCCCGCCTCGACCACCAACTTCAGATGACGCGAAACCCTGGGCTGGCTCTGACCCAGGACATGGACATAGTCGCTGACAGTCAGGTCTTCGCGCGCCGCCAAGGCCAGGATGCGCAGCCTGGTATCTTCGGCTGCCGCCCGAAGAAGAGTGAGGAGATGATCCATATCTTAGTGGATATAAGCATATCCTTATGTTTGCAAGAAAAATTCAGAGGCGCCTTTGTTTCTTTGGAAACAATCGATTCGGCCTATTCACTTCAAACTGTCGCGTCCGTATGCAACACTGCACTGAGAATGCGGCGTCCCGACGCCGCTTCACCTGTTTTGGCCCGGCCCGCCCGGGCTGGCGGGATGGCCCCGGGGTTTGCGTAGATGGTCGAAAGTTTGCCTGGAATGATGATACGTAAAGCCCGCCATGCGCTTGTCGCGATGGCTGTCGGCGCTGCGCTTGTGAGCGGTTGCGCATCGGGCGATACCGGTGCCAACGAAGTATGGGATCCGATCGAGACCCCCAACCGCATCGTGTTTTCGCTCAACCGCGTCGTCGATATCATCGCGTTGCGTCCCGTCGCGGTCATCTATCGCGACTGGGTGCCAGAGCCTGCGCAGAAGAGCGTGCGCAACCTGCTCGACAATCTCGGTGAACCGGTAACGGCCATCAACGAGGTCTTCCAGGGCAATCCCAACCGTGCCGCCACCACCATGGCCCGCTTCCTCGTGAATTCGACCATCGGCGTAGCCGGCTTGTTCGACGTCGCCACGCAGCTGGGCCTGGAGCGGACGAAGGAAGATGCAGGCAAGACGATCGGCCTCTACGCCGGCGTCGAGCCCGAGAACGGCGGCTTCTATCTGATGCTGCCGGGCCTAGGACCGTCCAATGCCCGCGACGCCACCGGCCTGATGATCGACTACCTGGTCGATCCTTTCCGCATCCTGACCTTCAATCTGGCGGTCGACTGGACCGCCTACCAGGCCGCGCGCTACGGCATGAACGTGATCGACTACCGGTCTCGCACGATCTTCGCGCTCGACGACCTGGAAAAGAACAGCGTCGACTACTATGCCGCGCTGCGCAGTGCCTATACGCAGAATCGTGCCGATCTGATCCGCCAGAAGCGCGAGAAGACCGATACCAAGAGTGAACTCGAGCGCCGCGACAACCTCGCGCTGGTGCGCTAGAACACTTCGGCTGGTTTCATTTTTTTTCGGGAAACGAACAGTGCCGCTGCTCGCCTTTCGTCGTGTCGTGTTGGGCCTAGCCGCCAGCGCCGCGGTTGCCTTCTGTGCCTTGCCTGCATCCGCGGCCGATCCGGCCAAGCTGATCGAGACGGTGGCCGGGGAGGTCATCGATATCATCAAGACAAAGACCGGCGCGGATCGGCAGAACGCCATAAAGAAGGTCCTTCAGACGAACTTCGATATGAATGCCATGGGGCGCTCGGCGCTGGGCATACACTGGGACCAGACCACGGAAGCCCAGCGTACCCGGTTCCTCTCGGCGGTGGAGACTGCCGAAGCGCGAGCCTACAGCGAGCGTTTCGGCCAGTATGCCGGCCAGACCCTGACGGTCGGAAAGGTCACCACGCGTCCCAACGGCGTCTCGATCGTCGACAGCCGTCTCAACCAGAGCACCGGCCAGCCGATCAAGCTCGAGTGGGAAGTGCGCAATGGCCCCCAGGGGCCAGTCGTCACGGACGTCAAGGTCGAGGGCGTCAGCATGGTCATGACTAGACGTTCGGATTTCAATTCCTACATTCAGAACAACGGTGGCACCGTGGAGCCGCTGATCAAGGAACTGGAAGCCCGCGCCGCCCGCTGACTTTTTGGGGGAATTGCCCGGCAAGGGCAATCGACGTAGACTTTTTGCGGGAGGCGTATCGATCGGTTCGGCTGTTCCTGCAGGGCAGGGCGACGGACCCGAGGAGAGCGCCATGGATAGCGTTTTACAGAAGACACCGGCCGAGCCCAGATCCGCAGATTTGAGAGCGGTCGACCCCGTTTGGGCGAAGATTCGCGAGGCCGCCCAGGCCGCAGCCGCATCCGAACCGGTGCTGGCGGGGACGATGCACGCCACCATCCTCAGCCAGCCGAGATTCGAGAGTGCGCTCAGCTATCATCTGGCGCGGCTGGCCGGCACGACCGAGGTACCGGCTGCCCTGATCCGCCAGACCTTCGACGAAGCCTTCGCGTCCGACTCCACCATATGCCTCGCCGCCCGTGCCGACATCGTGGCGGTGGCCGACCGCGATCCCGCCTGTACCAGCCAGCTCGACCCGCTGCTCTGGTTCAAGGGCTACCATGCACTGCAAACCTATCGTGCTGCCCATTGGCTGTGGCTGCAGGGACGCCATTCGCTCGCCCACTTCCTGCAGAGCCGGGCAAGCGCCCTGTTTGGCCTCGACATCCATCCCGGCGCCGTAATCGGCAAGGGCATCTTCATCGACCACGGCACCGGCGTGGTGATCGGCGAGACGGCGGTCGTGGAAGATGGCGTTTCCATGCTGCACGGCGTGACGCTGGGCGGCACCGGCAAGGAACGCGGCGACCGGCATCCCAAGGTGCGCCGCGGGGTGTTGCTGGGGGCAGGCGCCAAGGTGCTGGGCAACATCGAGATCGGTGCCTGCGCCAAGATTGCCGCCGGCTCCGTCGTGCTGGAACCGGTTCCGGCCGGCTGCACCGCAGCTGGCGTGCCGGCCCGCATCATCGGCTGCGTCGACGTGCCCGAGCCGGCGCTGGAGATGGACCAGCGAATCTGATCATGCCGTGCAACCGTCGGCACAGGAGACATCGATGACCGAGACCCAGATCGCGCCCAATCTGCCCCAGTGGATGAAGGACCATGTCGACCGCTACCTCTCGAGTGGCGGCACCGACGGGCACATGTACAAGATCACGCTGCCCAATATGCCGGAACTGACCGTTCCGTCGCTGCTGTTGATCACCAAGGGCCGCAAGTCGGGGCAGAAGTTCCTCTTTCCGCTGTTCTATGGCCGCGCAGGCCAAGGTTACTTCGTCGTCGCCTCCAAAGGTGGCGCGCCCGAACATCCCGGCTGGTACCGCAATTTGCTCGCCAATCCCGAAGTCGAGATCCAGGTCGGCACCGCCAAGTTGCGCGCGCGGGCGCGTACAGCCACGGGCGCGGAGCGGGCAAAGCTGTGGGAACAGGGCGTCGTCTTCTGGCCGCCCTATGCCGACTACCAGAAGAAGGCCGGTGATCGAGAGATCCCGGTGGTCGTGCTCGATCCCGTGACCTAGGCGCTCCTTGGAGCCTAGTTGGCGGTCATGCCGCCATCAATTACGAGTTCGCTGCCGGTGACCCACGCAGCGTCGTCCGAGGCGAGATAGAGGCAGCCTGCGGCGATATCGGCGGGCGTCCCGAAGCGGCCGAGCGGCGTCGCTTCGAGACGCCTGCGCGCGACATCGGGATTGGAATGGCCCGGCACGGTCATCGGCGTGTCGACGAACCCCGGATGCACCGAGTTGACGCGAATCTTGTCGACGCCATACTGGATGGCCGCGGCCTTGGAGAAGATCCGCACCGCACCCTTGGAGGCGTGATAGGCGGCATTGGCGTGCGAGCCAACGATGCCGCAGATCGACGAGATGTTGATGATCGACCCGCCGCCGGCGCGCAGCATCGCCGGCACCGCGGCCTTGGTGCCGAGGAAGACGCCGGTGGCGTTGATTTCCATGACCTGGTTCCACTGCTCAAGCGTCTGGTCGGCCAAGCGTGGTCCCGCGGTCAGGCTCGCCTGGATGTTGAGCTTGGGATCACGTCCCGAAATGCCGGCGATATTGCACAGGATGTCGAGACGGCCCCAGGCCTTCTCGGCGTCGGCGACGACTTCGGCCCACCGCCCTTCGTGGCGCACGTCCTGGGTCGCGAAAGCCGCCGTCCCGCCTCCATCGACGATCTGCCTTTCCACCGTCTTGCCGAGCGCGGCGTTGCTGTCGGTTAGCATGACGGCGGCGCCATGCAGGGCGAACAGCCTCGCCGTTTCAGCACCAATCCCCGACGCGCCGCCCGTCACGATCGCGACCTTGCCGATCAGCCTTTTCCCTGGTTGCATGCCCGATCTCCTCGCTTTGCCGATGCCGTTTTCGCCCGCGATCGTGACACGGCCGTCTGCGAAACGACAGGCGGTGGCCTGATTGACTCGGGTGGCCGGGATCGCACAATCCTCGCAACCAAGAAGAATAGCCGAGGAAACCATGCGCTTCGTAAACAAGGTGGCCCTGATCACCGCGGCAGCCAATGGCATCGGCCGCGCCACCGCCCAGATCATGGTGCGCGAGGGCGCGACTGTCATCGCCATCGACAATCATCAGGCGCGCATTGACGAGGCGGTGCCGGCCCTGCGTCGGGGCGCCGGCCACGGCGGCAAGGTCGAGGGCCGGCTGGTCGATGCGCTGGATGCCGCCCAAGTCGACAAGGTGGTGGCGGACGCAGCGCGCGAGCACGGACAGATCGACATTCTGGTCAACGCGGTCGGCGGCAGCACGGTTATCGACAACCCGCAGGCCACGACCGAGCAACTGGCCTTCACCGACTGGCAGAAGCTGATCGCATTCAACCTCGACGGCACCTTCCTGTTCACCCACGCGGTGATCCCGGTGATGAAGCGCCGCCGCAGCGGCAAGATCGTGAACCTGGCCTCGATCGCCGGGCGCGGACTCAGCATCAACAGCTCCAGTGCCTATGCCGCGGCGAAGGGCGGTATCATCGCCTTCACCCGCAAGCTCGCGTACGAGCTTGGCCCCGAGGGCATCAACGTCAACGCCATTGCGCCCAGCGTGACGCTCACCGAACGCATCCGGCCTCATTGGGAGAAGCGTTCGCAGGCGGCCCAGGCCGAGGAGATCGAGCGCACGCCGCTGCGCCGCGTTGCCGAAGCGGTCGACCAGGCCAACGTCATCTGTTTCCTTGCCTCGTCCGACGCCGATTTCGTCACCGGCCTCACCATCGACGTGACGGGCGGCGTTTGACCAGGCGACCGGGGAGAGAGCGCATGCCCGGCAAGATCGGATTCATCGGACTCGGTGCGGCATGGGAGCTGCGCGTGCCGCGCATCCTCGCCGGCGACTACGAACCGGGCGGTACGATCGATATCTCCTACAAGGACCAGGAACTGGAGACCGCCTTCGCCAAGCGCCTGGGCGTGCCGCTGCTGCTCGCCAACGTAACGCAGCAGGTCTACCAGATGGCCCGCGCGCGGGGCCTCAACAAGCAGGATGGCGCGACGATCGTGAAAGTCTTCGAGCAGATGGCCAATGTGACGGTAGGCGTTGCCGGGAAGAAGGAAGCCAGACAATGACCACATTCGTGCTGATCCACGGCGCCTACCAGGGCGGTTGGATATGGAAGCCGGTCGCCGAGCATCTGCGCGCCAAGGGCCATCTCGTGCTGACGCCGACGCTTGACGGTTGCGCCGAACGCAAGGGCCAGCTCCGTGCCGGCATCGACACCGAGACCCACGCGGCCGAGGTTGCCGACCTGCTGTTCTACCAGGACCTGACCGATGTCGTGCTGGCCGGCACCAGCACCGGCGGCATGGTGATGGCGCGGGTGGCGGAGCTGGCGCGTGCGCGTGTGGCGCGGGTGGTGTTCGCCGATGCGCTGGCATTGCTCGACGGCGAGGCGCTGCCCGACATCGTCAAGCGCCCGACCGCCGTGAATACCGAACTGGGCACCGGCCCATCTCGTCAGGATTTCGAGACGCGCCTGTTCGTCGATCTCACCCCCGAGATGCGGACCTGGGCGCTGGAGCGCTGCACGCCGCATCCGATCGCGGCCATGCAGGCGCCGGTCAGGCTGAAAAGCTTCTGGAACCAGACATGGAATGCCTCGGTGATCTGGTGCAAGCGCAGCACCAACCCGCCCCTTGCCCATCAGCGCCGCACGGCCGATCGGCTGAAGGGCCGCTGGCACGAGCTGGATACCGGGCACTACCCGATGCTGACCGAGCCCGAGGCGTTGGCACGCCTGATCGCGGAGGGATAGGGCCAGCGCCGATCCGAGTCTCTCCGAGCGGTGAATCGCGCTATGATGTGCGCGCCAAGGGAGATGCCCGATGGACAAAGGCCCGCAGCCCGTCGCGAAAGAGGGACGAGGCAGTCCGCTGCTCCAATGGTGGCCCGCCTTCGTGCGCTATGTTCCCACCCTGACGATCCTGATGGCCGGCCTCTGGACGGTCGTCACCTGGACCCTGCAATACCGGGAGAATGCCGCAGCCGAAGCGAACAGGCTGCAGGTCGAACTCGCAAAAGCGGACCAGGCGGCAAAGTCGGCGCTGACGATCGCCCAGCGCGACTCGCAGAAGCCCTTCCTGGAGAAGCAGCTGCAATTCTTTTGCAAAACGCACCGCAGTCTCTACATCATGGATGACAGGCTCGGTGACGAGCTCCATGAGCGGCACTCCCGCACGATTGAAATTCACGAGACTCTTCTCATGCTGATCATGAGTCGACTGTGCAGTGTCCTCCTCGAGATGGATGCGCGTGAGATCGACTCCCGCGAGCTTCCCTCCCGTCACGAGCGGATATGCGTACTGACTGATCTGATATCCTTTCGGAATATCTGGATAAAAATAATTCTTGCGATCCCACTCAGTGAAATCCGCGAGCTTCCCTCCGACAGACAGGCCGACTTTCAGCACATGTTTGATGGCCTCTTTATTCAAAACAGGCAACGTCCCTGGATGCCCCATACACACCGGACAAATATTCACATTCGGACGCTCCTCATCCGGATCATTTTTGCACGAACAAAACATCTTCGACTTCGTCGCAAGCTCAGCGTGCACTTCGAGACCGATGGTGGCGATGTATTTCGCAGGGGTATTCATAGGTGCTAATTATACACGATTCGAAAGCCTCATGAGGCACTAATCTCGCAGACGCTTCACGATTTCATCCTTGAGCGCCTTCACCGAAGCATCATCGAGGATAGAGACGACGAGGATGTCCTTGTTGTACGGAGCAAGCTTCTTCTTCGCTGCTGCGATCGCCGCTTTGATCTCCTTCTCATCGCCACTGAGTACGTCAGTTTTTGTTAAAATAATCGTCTCCGGCTTTTTATCCAGACCTGTCCCATCATCACCTCCGCTCATGTCAGTATGTTCTGCTGTGTATCGCTTGAGCTCTTCACGAATCGTCTTGTACACGCCGACGATGGCAGTATTCTCGAGAGAGATGAGGTGGAAAAGCACACGGGTGCGCTTCACATGTCGCAGGAATTTATGTCCGAGACCCTTCCCCTCCGAGGCACCCTCGATGAGTCCCGGAATATCCGCTATGATAAAGCCATCGGGCAACGCACCGAGGTTCGGCTCGAGAGTGGTGAAGGCATAACTGCCCACACGTGCGTCGGCATTTGTCAAAGCGTTCAAAAGGCTCGACTTGCCGGCATTTGGCAAACCGATGAATCCCGCATCAGCGACGAGCTCGAGCTCGACATGGAAATCCGCCTCTTCCGCAGGCTTACCCGGAGTCGACTGCTGTGGAGTGACGTTCGTCGAAGCTTTGAAATGCTCGTTGCCGAGACCTCCACGGCCACCCTTCAGGATACAGACCTTCTCGCCATCCTTGAGGAGGCTAAACTTGCGTCCTGTGCGCATATCAGTGACCACAGCGCCTATTGGAAGGTCGATAACAAGGTCTTCACCCTCAGGTCCAGACATACTCTGTCGCATGCCATCAGCACCCCTTCCCGCCTCGAATTCCTTCACATTGCGGTAGCGCATCATGAT
>RGPT01000300.1 GCA_010032545.1 Alphaproteobacteria bacterium | reverse complement strand
CCAAGGTGGTCGCACACGGTCTGGGCGACAAGGTGATGATTTTCAAAATGCGCCGCCGCAAGCACTACAAGAAGACCCAGGGTCATCGTCAGCGCTTCACCGAAATCGAGATCACCGGCACCATGCGCTGCTTCAACGGCAAGATCGAGGCCCCCGCCATTGCCGGAATGGCTGCCTGGGACTTCGCCCGCCGCATGGACACGATGGAGATCGAGGACACCGGCCCGAACGCCTTGCACGGAAAGCTGATCAACCTGCCGACCCGCGCCATGAAGGGTTCGGCCTGGACCGGCACGGAACGCGACTGGACCCGCGCGCCGCACCACTACGCTGCGATCCATTTCCACGACGACGACCTGCACGATTGCGGCTGGGCAGACGATTTCGATTTCACGATTCCGCGCGATATGAAGAGCGGCATCTACGGCATCCAGCTGAACTGCGGGACGCATCGCGACATCATTCCCTTTTTCGTGCGCCCCCAGGTCGGCAAGCCGCAGGCCAAGGTGTGTTACCTCGCCTCCACCTTCACCTATCAGGTCTACGCCAACTTCTCGCGCAACAAGTTCGACGAACCCTTCCGCAAGCGCGTCGCGGACTGGAAGGCCTTCCCGAACAATCCCGACGATCACAAGGACTATGGCCTGTCGACCTACAATCACCACCGCGACGGTTCGGGCGTGGCCTACTCCTCGCATCTGCGGCCGCTGCTCACCTGGCGGCCCAACTTCCTGAGCTTCAACGACGCCGACGGGTCCGGCCTGCGCCACCTGCCCGCCGACACGCACCTCACCGGCTGGCTCGATCGCATGGGCGTGGCCTTCGATGTGATCACCGACCACGATCTCGATGAAAAGGGGCCGGCCCTGCTCGCCTCCTACAAGGTGGTGCTGACCGGCACGCATCCCGAGTACCACACCACGGGCACGCTCGATGCGCTGCAGACCTACACCGAGACCGGCGGACGGCTGATGTATCTCGGCGGCAACGGCTTCTATTGGCGGGTCGCGCTGTCGGAAAAAGTACCCGGCGCCATCGAGGTGCGGCGCACCGAAGGCGGTATCCGGACCTGGGCGGCCGAGCCTGGCGAGTACTACCACGCCTTCGACGGCGCCTACGGCGGGCTGTGGCGGCGCAGCGACCGACCGCCCAACCTGCTGTGCGGCATCGGCTTTTCCAGCCAGGGCACGTTCGTGGGCAATTCGTACCGCCAGGCTCCGGCGGCACGGGACAACACCCACGCCTGGGTATTCGAGGGCGTGAAGGACGAGCTGTTCGGTGGCTACGGCTTCTCGGGCGGCGGCGCGGCGGGCTTCGAGCTCGACCGGCTCGACCATCGGCTGGGCAGCCCGCTCAACGCCGTGGTGCTGGCCTCGTCAGAGGGCCACGACCGCAAGAACTTCGTCGTCGTCCACGAGGAACGCCTGGGCTTCGACACCACGATCACCGGCGAGACACTGGAGCAGCTGATCCGCGCCGACATGACCTACATCGAGAAGCCCGCCGGCGGCGCGGTATTCTCGGTGGGATCCATCACCTATTGCGGCAGCCTGCCCCACAACAAGTACGACAATGACGTCTCGCGGCTCACCTTCAACGTGCTGAACCGCCTGGGCGAACTCGGGCTCAAATGGCCGCTTTGACCGCAGGCGCCAGGCGCGCGAACAGGCCCTTGCACCAGCCAGCGCATCTCCACGAGATGGCGGCTGTCCATCGCCAGCGGATAATCGAAGCGGACGATGTCGTCGGTCACGATCTGGCGCGAGCGAATGGCTGAAATGTCGTAGCCGCGGCTCGCGGCGACATCGATCGCCTCCGGCGTGGGTGGACGGCCGACAAAGGCGTCCGAGGTGCCCGCCGAGGCGATCTCGAACGCGTCAGCCACACCGGCACGCTCAGCCAGGGAACGGAACACACCCTCTGCCATGGGAGAGCGGCAAAGGTTGGCGGTACAGACGAAGAGGACCTTGGTGGTCATGGCCCTTACCCTAACACGGCGGTAGATTTCACAACATGCATCAGGACTACTCCCCGCCCGGCATCGTGGTTTTGACCGGGGCCGGCATCTCCAAGGAAAGCGGCATCGACACCTTTCGCGACCCCGACGGCCTGTGGAACCGCGTCAACCTGGAGGACGTGGCCACGATCGAGGGGTGGCACCGCGACAAGAAAAAGGTGCTCGATTTCTACAACGAGGCGCGCGGCCTGTTCCGTGCGGCCCAGGTCGCGCCCAACGCCGCCCACCATGCGCTGGCCCGTCTTGAAGCGAGGTACGGCGGCCCCGTCACCATCGTCACCCAGAACATCGACCCGCTGCACGAGATGGCCGGCTCGAAGAACGTCATCCACATGCACGGCCGCGAGGGCGAGGTGCGCTGCATGAAATGCGCCGCGACGTTCCCGTCCGATGCCGATCTGTCGCCCGAATCGGTCTGCCCGAAGTGCGGCGCGGTGGGCGAACTGAGGCCCAACATCGTGTGGTTCGGCGAACAGCCGATCCATCTCGACGAGATCTATGCCGCCCTCGAGAGTTGCAACCTGTTCATGGCAGTCGGTACATCCGGCCAAGTCTATCCGGCCGCCGGTTTCGTGCTACAGGTCCGCCGCCGGGCCCGCGCGCACACCGTCGAGCTCAATCTCGAACCGACCGAAAATCAACCGCTGTTTCGCGAACACATCTACGGTCCCGCCACCCGGATCGTGCCGCCCTATGTCGAGCGCATCCTGGCCGAGGGCTGGAAGCCCGGCGGCTGGTAGAGGACGACCAACGGACCAGAGGAGAGACGAATGCCCGACGCAATGTCCAACCGAACCCGCGGCATGAACGAAGGCCCGCACGGCGCTCACCACATCGCGCCCGACGTCCATGGCCAGAACTTCTATGCCATCGACCGCCAGTTTCAGGACCTGATGTCGCTCTACATGGAGCCGGGACTGCGCGCGGCGATGACTCCCCACTTCGACCGGCTGGGCGCGCTGGCCGGCGGCCGGCTCGACGAACTTGCCATGATCGCCGATCGCAACGTTCCCGTGCTGCATCCGCGCGACCGCTTCGGACGCGACGAGGACTGGATCGACTACCACCCCGCCTATCGCGAGATGGAGAAGATCGCCTTCGACGACTTCGGCATGCATGCCATGAGCCACCGTGCCGGCGTGCTCGGCATGACCGAGCCGGCGCACCCGCTGGTGAAATACGCCTTCACCTATCTCTACGTTCAGGCCGAGTTCGGGCTGATGTGCCCGATCTCGATGTCGGACACGTCGAACTTCACGATGAAGACCCACGCCTCGCCCGAGCTCAAGCGCCTCCTGATGGACCGGCTGCTGAGCCAGGACCCGGCACACATGATGAAGGGCGCACAGCTCATGACCGAGAAAGCCGGCGGCTCCGACGTCGGCGCGCTGGAGACCGAGGCCGAGCGCGTGGGTGTCGGCGCCGACGGCATCGAGCGCTGGAAGATCTACGGCCAGAAGTGGTTTTGCAGCCACGCCGACGCCGACCTGGCATTGATCCTAGCGCGCCCGCGCGGCGCCGCGCCGGGCACGCAGGGCCTCGGCATGTTCGCCCTGCCGCGGCGGCTGGAGGACGGCTCCCGCAACAGCTACCGGATCGTGCGCCTGAAGGACAAGCTCGGCACGCGCTCGATGGCGTCGGGCGAGATCGTCCTCGAGGGCGCCACCGCCTATCTGGTGGGCGACGTGACGCGCGGCTTCAAGCAGATGATGAGCCAGGTCAACCTGTCGCGGCTGAGCCACGGCGTGCGCGCCCGCACCACAATCGACGCCCTCTGAGCCCGCTGACGCGAAGGCGACGCTGCTGGTCGTGCACGACGCCCGTCCACGCCGGGCTTCGCCGCGGTGACGGCGTGCGGCGGGCCGGCTGCGGCGCCCACGGCCGGCGGCGCCGGCGCTGCAGCGGCGTGCGCCGCGTCGTGCGCCGCGTCAGCCATGGTCCT
>RGPT01000299.1 GCA_010032545.1 Alphaproteobacteria bacterium | reverse complement strand
GGCTGATGGAGGAGGACCTCTTCCAGATGCTGTCAGGGGCACGCCGCGTGCTCGACCACGCCGGCAGCGCGCTGATCGGCGGACACTCCGGCGAGGGGCCAGAAGCCGCCCTAGGCTTTTCCGTGAACGGGCTGGTCGACCCGGCGCGCGCGCTCCGCAAGGGCGGCATGAGGCCCGGCGACAGGCTCGTGCTCACCAAGCCGCTGGGCACCGGCGTGATCTTCGCCGCCGCCATGCGAGGCGCGGCACGGGGCACGTGGATTTCGGCAGCGCTTGCCTCGATGCGCATGCCCTCGACGGCAGCGGCCGAAGCCCTGGTCGCGGCCGGCGCCCACGCCTGCACCGATGTCACCGGCTTCGGCCTCGCCGGACACCTCGCCGAAATGATCCGGGCGACCGGCCGGGGCGACGACGTCACGGTCGATCTCCGTCTCGACGCGCTGCCTGCGCTGGACGGTGCGGTCGAGTTGTTCGCCCGAGGCTTCGCGAGTTCCCTCCAGCCCGACAATCTGCGCGCCCGTCATCTGATCGACGGCATGGAAGCGCACGCGACCCACGCCAAGCTTCCACTGCTGTTCGACCCTCAGACAGCCGGCGGGCTGCTGGCCGCGGTCGCTGCCGACGCCGTCCATCTCGTCGACGGCGTTGTGATTGGCGAAGTCCGTGTCCGCCGCGAGGGAGCGGCCTTCATCAGCCTCGTATGAGGCGCCGCTCCCGTACCGTCACGCCTTCTGGCCGCGCGCCTTCTTCCAGGCCTCGTAGTCGCGCTTGGCCTCGTCGCCGGCCACCGGGAACAGGCCCTTCAGCGACCGTCCGCGCGCCACCTCGGCCTCGGCGAACTCCTCGTAGTGATACGCCGCCAGCGCTTCTTCAGCGACCGCCTCGACGATCTCGGGGGGAATGACGAGGACGGCATCGCGGTCGCCCACGACGACGTCGCCCGGATAGACGGCGACGCCGCCGCAGCCGATCGGCAGGTTGAGATCGACCGGCCGGTGCGCGATCGGACTGGGCGGCGAGGACGGCCGGCGGTGATAGGCCGGCAAGCCGGTCTTGAAGACGCCATCCGTGTCGCGGAAGCCGCCGTCGGTCACGATGCCGGCGGCGCCCCGCGCCTTGAGACGGCCGATGTAGAGGTCGCCGGCCGATGCCGCGCGCGAATCGCCGCGCGAGTCGATCATCAGCACATGGCCCGGCGGGCACTCTTCCATCGCCTGGGGCTGGACCATGCTGCGGCTGGTCGATGCAGGGCCATCCTTGTCCTCGCGCGACGGGATGAACCGCATCGTGAAAGCGATGCCGACCATGCGCGGCTGCTCCGGGCGCATCGGCCAGACGTCGTAGAGCGTCATGCTCTTCAGGCCGCGGCGATTGAGAACGCCGGTCAGGGTCGATGTACCGACGCGGGCCAGTGCCTCGCGGAGGTCGGGTGTGAGGACAGCCATTCGATTTCTCCCTCGGTTTTTCTTGCCGACGAAGTTAGCGGGTCTCGTTCGCTTTCGCACCTTCGACACGCCATAATTGCCGGATGAAAATTGAAATTCTCTGCACCGGCGACGAGATCCTGACCGGCAAGACCATCAACACCAACTGGTGGCGGCCGAGGCGTGCGGCGTACCGCTTGTGCTGAGCGACTACTGGATGACGCGGATGACGGAATCCTATGCCCGGCGCGGACGGGTGATGCCGGCCAACAACCGAAAGCAGGCGATGCTGCCGGCCGATGCCGAGTTCATCGACAACCCGATCGGCACGGCCTGCGGCTTCGCCGTCACCATCGGCCGTGCCCGCTTCCTGTTCACGCCGGGCGTGCCGCGCGAGATGCGCCGCATGCTGGACGAGCAGGTGATCCCGCGCCTGCTGGCGCTGGGCGGCATCAGAGGCGTCACCAAACTCAAGCGTTTCCACACCTTCGGCATCGGCGAATCGCGGGCCGACGAAATGCTGGGGAACATCGAGGCTTTCAGGCAGGAAGGCGGGATCAAGCTCGGCTTCCAGGCGCACTATCCGCAGCTCGAGACCAAACTCGCCGTACGCGGCGACGACGAAGCGGATCTCGCGGCCCGCCTCGCGCCGGTCGAGGCCGAAGTGCGCCAGCGGCTCGGCAATTTCATTGTCGCCGAGGACGACCAGACGCTCGAGGGCATCATCCTGGCAAGGCTGCGCGAGGCAGGACAGACGCTCAGCATCGTGGAGAGCTTCACCGGCGGCAGCATCGCTGCCCGGCTGGCGCCGTTGCCGGGTGCAGAAGCGGTGTTCAAGCGGGGTCTCGTCACGCGGGAAGCATCAGGCGAGGTCTCGCGCGAAGGCGCCGCAGCAAGCGCTGCCCACATCAAGGCGGAGAGCGGCGCCAGCCACGCGCTGGCGGTTCTGATACAACTCGACGAGGGCGCCGACCGACCCGACTTCGGCGCGACGATCTGCATCGGTGTGGCGGGCATTGAAGGCACTGTATCGCGCGAGGCCCGACTGATCGGCGGTCGCGACTGGGTGCGCGTGGGCGCGGCCGAACTCGGGCTCGACTGCCTGCGCCGATACCTGCTTGGCCTGCCGGTCGACGAGCGTATCGATTTCGAACGGCATTAGCGCGTAAAGGTCACCGCGTCGGCGTTGGTCCGCTGCTCCCAATGGTGGCGTTCCAGTTCCGGGTCGAGATGCTCTTCGGCCGGCACGCCCAGGCAGAGGTAGGCGACGAGGCTCCAGCCCTTCGGGACATCGAGCACGCGCGTGACCGCAGCAGGATCCAGGATCGAAACCCAACCCATGCCGATGCCGTCGGCACGGGCGGCAAGCCACAGGGTCTGGATTGCCGCCACCACCGAGTAATGCAGCGTCTCGGGCATGGTCTGCTGGCCGAGGCCGCTGCCGGTATGGGTCGCGTCGTCCGAAAACACGGCGAGATGGACCGGCGCTTCCTTCAGTCCCGCCAGCTTGAGGCCTGCATAGATCGACTGCTTCTCCCCGGCATAGCCGGCGAGCGCCTTCTGGTTGGCTTCGGTGAAGCTCGCGACGACCGATGCCCGCCGTTCCGGCGAGACGACGTGGACAAAGCGCCAGGGCTGGCTGAGCCCGACCGAGGGCGCATGGCTTGCGACCTCGAGCAGTGCGTCGATGCGGGCCGGGTCGATGGGGTCGGGCCGAAAGCGCCGCACGTCGCGCCGCCACAGGACGAGTTCGCGAAACCGCTCGCGGAATGCCGCGTCGAAGGTCGGCGTCATGTCTGCCCCCTGTCGATGGCGTGAAAGAAGGTTCCGGTCACCGATCCGCGCCGAGCGCCACCTTCGGGCATCACGCCCCCCGCAGCATCGCTGCACGCGACGAGGGGATCGTCGGCTGCCGCCAGCGTGCTGGCATAGTGGAATTCGTGCCCCATGATCTCCGCGCCGACCGACCCGAGCGGACAGTCGGCCAACAGTCGCGCGCGGCGATAGCCGAGATGAAGACTGCGCGTCGCAAACGACGTCTCCAGCTGGAGCAGGCCCGCCATCGAGTGGTGAACACCGCGCGCGTCCTCGATACCCCGCCCCAGCACCATGTACCCGCCGCACTCGCCATGGATCGGTACCGACCGGCCGGCCAGGGTCTGCAGGCCGCCCTGAAATTTCTGGGCAGACGAAAGCACACCGGCATGAAGTTCGGGATAGCCGCCGGGCAGCCACACCGCGTCGGCGGCCCGATCGGGCGACTGGTCGGCAAGTGGTGAAAAGGGAATGATCTCCGCGCCGGCCGACCGACTTAAGGACGAATGGCTGGATGATCTGATTACCACCGCTAACGATATCTCCACTGTATTGGGCTTTCGCGCAATGGAGAATACCTGAGCCTGATTCAAAAGCGAGTGATGATCTGAAAAAGGGCGTAAAAAAAGCGAACCGAGGTTCGCTTTTTTTATGTCGTGAACGATTAGCTCCGATTTGCCTGCCGCTGCGTCATGGCAGAAGCCGCACGATTTTCCAGCCA
>RGPT01000298.1 GCA_010032545.1 Alphaproteobacteria bacterium | reverse complement strand
GCGCGATTCGATCCGCGTCGAATGGGAGTGGCGCGGCCGGAAGATCCGCCTGGTCGACACCGCCGGCATGCGGCGGCGCAGCCGCATCGACAAGCGCCTCGAGGCCGCCTCCGTGGCCGACACGCTCGATGCCATTCGCCTGGCCGATGTCGTGGTCGTGGTGCTCGATGCCGGCGACATGCTGGAGAAGCAGGATCTCGCCGTCGCCGGCCGCGTGATCGAGGAAGGCCGTGCGCTGGTGATCGCCGTCAACAAGACCGACCTGCTGGCCGACGACCAGGCCAAGTCGACCAAGGCGTGGAAGAAATTGCGCGACCGGCTGGAAACCTCGTTCGCCCAGGTCAAGGACGTGCCGATCGTCGGCTTCTCGGCGCTGACCGGGCGCGGCGTCGAACGGCTGCTGCCCAAGGTTTTCGAGACCTACGACATCTGGAACAAGCGGCTGACGACGCCGATCCTCAATCGCTGGCTGCGCGAGATGGAGACGCTCCATCCGCCACCGCTCGCCAAGGGCCGGCGCATTCGGCTGCGCTTCATGACCCAGACCAAGATCCGGCCGCCGACCTACATGATCTCGGTCAGCCAGCCCGAAGAGCTGGGCGACGACTACCTGCGCTTCCTGGTCAACCGCCTGCGCGACGACTTCAGCATGCCGGGCGTGCCGATCCGCGTCACCATGCGCAAGCCCGACAATCCCTTCGCCAGCCGGGCCAAGCCGCAGCGCTGAGCGGCGGCCTCAACCGGCTGTTGCGCTTCTGGCATTTGCAACCCTAGGATCAACCCGGATGTTCAGTCCGGGAGGTCGACATGCCGGCGGACGACATTGGAGGCGATCTGGTTCCACCCGCGCGGTCCTCGCCGGGCAAGGCCGTGCTAGCTGCACTCGAATCGGTCGAGAAATGGCTGGGGCTGCTGCGCAAGGTCGCGGTATCGCTGGCCATCGTCGTTGGCGTGGGGCTCGCCGTCATCCTGATCGGCCGCAGCGTCTACCAGGAAGGCATCGTCATCGATCCGGTGATCGTGCAGCTCGTCGACCCGAAGGACGGGCCAACGCCCGAACTGGCGGCGTTCAAGATCGCCCAGCAGCTCGACGCCATTCAGCGCGCTGGCGTCAGCGAATGGCGCCGGCTCTACGTCGACCAGTCGCGGAACCCCATCGACCTGCAGATCCCCGGCTCGCCCTTTACCCTGCGCGGCGGAATGCGCGAGATCGGCGCCTTTTTCGGCTTCCGTCCGCCGACGCTGCGGGCCGCCATCGTGAGCCGCCGCACCTCGCCCGCCCTGGTGGCGTCGGTGACCATCGACGGCGAGCCGGGAGCGACCGGGCCGTGCGAGGAATATCTCGACGCGACCGGCGTGGACAGGTTGATCGCCTGCATCGCCCTCAACGCCATGTCGGTGATCGACCCCAAGGTGGCGGCCTCGCACGTGTTTCACCAGGAGCAGAAGCAGTGCACCGGCATCGATTCAGGCCAGCCGCCGGAGGCCCGGGCCGATCCGGTCCTGCGCGAGCAACGGCGGATCGACAACCGGCGCACACTCTGCGGCTTTGTCCGCACGCAGGCCCTGATCGCGGAGACGCTGAAGCGCGGCCGGCCCGAGGATATGCCCTGGGTGCCCTATGTCTACGGCAAGGTGCATCTGGCCCGCGCTGTGGCCTTGTCCGGAATCGACGCGTCGGAGCAGCTGAGCGAACTCGACCAGGCGATCGGACGGTTCCACGACGCACAGAACCGCATGCAGAATTCGCACAGCGCCGTGGCGAACCTGTTCGAGGCCTATGTGAAGAAGGGGATCGCTATTCACGAGGGCACGACGCGGCTCGACTGGACCGACAATCCGCAATCGCCGCTGCAGTGGCGCCTGTATCTCGCCGAGTCGACCTTCTCCGATGCCACGCGGCAGCTCTCGAAGATTCCGCAACGCCGCGACGGCGCCCTCGACGCGCTGGTGCAGCGCCTCGAAGGCACGCTGTACTACCGGCAATGGATGATCCAGGCGCATCGGCGCACCCGGTCGGGCCAGCTCACGGTGGCGGTCGACCAGCCCGAGGAGCTGGCGCTGCTCAGGCAGGCCGCTCAGCGCTACGAGGCGGCCGCCCGCAATGCCCAACCGCTGTCGCTCTTCATGGACTGGGGCAACGTCCTGCGCGCGTCAGGCGACTACGACAAAGCCGCCGGCATGTATCGCCAGGCCGCCGACCTGGCCCCCGATTCGTGGGAACCGCGCATCAACCTCGCGGTCGCGTACCTGGACCGCGTCATCCACGGTAAGGCGCCGGCCGAGACGGGTCATCTGCTGGTCGCCCTGGGCTCCGCGTCCGATTACCTTTCGTGGGTGTCGGGTGGCGATCCGACGCCGAACCTGCGGATGAAAGTCGAGGGGGCGCTGGCCAAGACCGGCGTCGTCGATGACCTGGCGCTGTTCCAGGCCTGTTACATCATGGCAGCCGGCGCCGGGACGGGGGCCGGCCCGGAGGACCGCTGGAAGTCGCTGGCCGGCCGCAAGCGCTGCGTCGACGAGGCGATCCGCCGGGTCGACGACCGGACCGTTCGCGCGCCGCGCCCGGCTGCCGCGCCGGCCTCGGCGGCAAGGGTGCGCTGACGGGGTGCGGACCAGCGATCGACGTACGCCGGTGATAGGTACCGAGGCTGCTTGCGACCGAAAGCGGCAGGCCGGAGTAGAGGAGTGAAGAAATCGCCTACGGCGGCGTTTGTTGCCTTGGCCCTCATCATTGTCGCAATGGCCGTGGCGCCCGCGGCACAGGCGCAGGACAAAGTTACCGTGCCGACCGGAGGCGATCCGGCCCTTGCCTGCGGCCAGAAGCCCGACGGGCGCGCCTATTGGACAGAGTATGCGTTCTGCGACCTTCCGTTGGATGGGCCGGGCCGTGCCAAGGGCCTGATCTTCTGGAGCCACGGCGTCAGCGCTGACAGGGTTCAGTACACCGCGCCCGTGCCGCCAGTGATCCGGCGCCTGGCGCAGGCCGGCTGGGACGTGATCAAGATCAACCGCAACAACCTTCATGAGCGCTGCGCCGGCGGCGGGGCGAGCGCGCTCTCGGGCTGCTGGTCGGCGGGCGGGACACGTCATGTGGACGATTTGATCGCGCGGGCCACCAAGGCGCGTGCGCAGGGCTATGGCCGGATCGTCGCCGCCGGCCAGTCATTCGGCGGCGCCATTTCCCTGGAGGCCAATGCCAAGGCCACCGGCTTGTTTTATGCCGTCTTCGCCACGTCGCCCGGCCATGGCAGCGATGCGGCCAGCGGCAGCAATGCGCGCGGGAATTACTACACGCTCGACAAGATGCTGCTGGATACGCTGTCCAGCCAGCGCAGCGGACGGGTGATCGTGTCGCTGCCGCCGGGCGACGCCCTCCATCCCAACCGCGATGGCGATCCGATCTGGCCGAAGGTGCGCCAGGCGCTGCAAGGCACCGGTGTGCCCTTCGTGCTGCTCGGAGAAGGGATGGGGATCAATGGCCACGGTGCGGCCAGAACGCCCCAGTTCAATGTCTGGTTCGGCAAGTGCCTTCAGGATTTTCTCGATCCCGCGCGGTCTCCCGGTGACGGCGAAACCAAATGCCCGCCGCCGGCCGTCACGCCGTGATTCGTGCTGCCGGCCTTCCTCAAGGTGCCGTCGCCAGACGCGACCGGCCCCAACCGCGACCTCAGCACGGGGTGGGACCGCAACACTGGCGCACGGGTGAACGGAGATGCGCACATGATCGATTGGGGCAAAGAGCGCATCCTCGAACTGAAGCTGGCGGCCGACAGCGGCCGGATCGATGGTCAGCACAAATCCCCCATCGGTACGCTTGCCTTGCCCCTCCAACGCGCCGATGGGCCCCGGCAATGTCCGAAAGCGTCGAACGGTGCCGCGCTCGGCGGCCGTTTTCAGCCGGTGGCGGAGCTCGCGCGGGTAAGTGCCTCGTCGCCGGCTACCCATTCGCCGTTCATC
>RGPT01000297.1 GCA_010032545.1 Alphaproteobacteria bacterium | reverse complement strand
TGCAGATTTCCCGAGCCACTTCTCTATTGTGCGCGGCGCTGACTGCTCTATTTGTATGGCAGACTATGAAGATTGCTCTCATATCGCAGGTCAACCTTATGATGGTCGTTTCTGCGCAATGATTCCAAGGCAGATTGAGCCGGACCATGTGGCCCTAGTGGGCGAGCCTGCGGACAAACGTTGTCGTGTGGCTTACTTCTCTGATCAAGGCAAAAAGCGAAGTCGCATGACTTGGAAGCTTGGGGATGAGGACCTCGAAGATCGTCAAATTCAAGGGATCCTCATGTCTCCGACAGGTAGGTGGGCGCGCATGATCTTCACTACGGAGATGTTCCGTGACCCGGCGAAAAATATGCTGGGCAAACCTCTTACTAGTAGCCTGGATTAGTCGAGGGGCTTGGAAATCGCTATACGCGGAGTCGCCTACACTATTGCCTCACGGTGTTACGACGCTGCTGGTTCCGACGCGAGAGGCGAAAGCACTTCTGGGCGTATTCCATCGTCGTACGGCCATACACTCGTTCGTAGGCGCGATTAAACACCGACTCATTGATGAGACGGGCGAGCTTCATCGATGGCGTAGCAGCCATCTTGTCTGCGAGGTCAGTGTTCTTTGCGGCGATGAACACGGTCCTAGGCGACAACGTCAACATCATCGTGAACTTGGGATGCTGCGGATTCTCCACGTACCAGAGCGGCCGGTCGCAAGTTAGGAGTTCTTTGTGGCGAGAGCGAACCTTGTGCACGGTCCAGTCCATGTCCATGAACTGCTGAATCAGGTCGCCTCGGGTGACGAACTTAAGGAGCATCCGCAGATGGAAGTTGGCGATCTGGCCGGGAAAGTTCCGCTCCGTCCATTCGAGGAGGGTGAACGGCGGCTTGTAGCCGAGAGCTTGTTCTAGTTCCTCTGGCGCGGTGTTGCGAAGGTTCGCGCGCACTGTCTCTGGCAGCGTCGCCTTTAGGTGGGCAATTTTGTCTGGCGTTCGAGCGTTTGCAGCGGCGAGGAACATCGCCCAGTCCATCCGTTCCTCGGCGGTGAAGGTGAAGCGTTCTTGGCGCGTGAGCCGTGCGTGGATGATCGCCGCCTTGCTGTCTAGGACCTGGAAGAAACCTGTCTCAACCTTGTGCTTCTCTTCGGTCGGCACATGCTCTTGTGCGTAGAGATCGGGCTCAAATCCGGTGCCTCTAGTCGATGGAATGCGGCCAAAGACTGCGCGGTTCCTAATCCAACGGTAGTTCGGCACTCGGCCGTCCGGTTCGGCCCATTGTTTCAAGTAGAACTGCGGAACGTAATGATGATCCACTGATTTTCACCGTGTCTTCTTGCTAACACCCTATAGAGGGGACAATCAGCCGCAACAGCGCGATCCGCCTGCGACTTGCGTTGCCGCCTCTTTCCCGTCACCACCGCCCCCATGATTCGTCTCGACAACATCGGCAAGCAGAACGGCCATCAGATCCTGTTCATCGACGCGTCGATGGGCCTCCAGAAGGGCGAGAAGGCGGGGTTGGTCGGGCCCAACGGCGCCGGCAAGACGACACTGTTCCGCATGATTGCGGGCCAGGAGCAGCCCGACGACGGCCAGGTGACGATCGATGCCGGCATGACCATCGGCTATTTCAGCCAGGACGTGGGCGAGATGTCGGGCCAGAGCGCGGTCGCCGCCGTGATGGACGGCGTCGGGCCGGTGAGTGCGCTCGCCACCGAGATGGCCGCGCTCGAGGCCGCGATGGCCGATCCGGAGCAGGCCGATGAGATGGATGCCCTGGTGGAGCGCTATGGCGAGGTCCAGGCGCGCTTCGGCGAGCTGGATGGCTATGCGCTCGATGCGCGCGCGCGGGAGGTGCTGGCGGGCCTCAGCTTCAGCCAGGAGCGCATGGACGGCGACGTCGGGCTGCTGTCCGGCGGCTGGAAGATGCGCGTGGCGCTCGCCCGCATCCTGCTGATGCGGCCCGACGCCATGCTGCTCGACGAGCCCTCCAACCATCTCGATCTCGAAAGCCTGATCTGGCTGGAGGCCTTCCTCAAGAACTACGAGGGCGCGCTGCTGATGACCTCGCACGACCGCGAGTTCATGAACCGCATCGTGGGCAAAGTGATCGAGATCGACGGCGGCACGCTCATCACCTATTCGGGCAACTTCGATTTCTACGAGGTTCAGCGCAGCGTCGGCGAGAAGCAGCGCCAGGCGCAGTTCGATCGCCAGCAGGCGATGCTGGCCAAGGAGATGAAGTTCATCGAGCGCTTCAAGGCGCGCGCCAGCCACGCCGCCCAGGTCCAGAGCCGGGTGAAGAAGCTCGACAAGATCGAGAAGGTGGAGCCGCCGCGGCGTCGCCAGTCGGTCCAGTTCGAGTTCCGCAGCCCGCCGCGCTCGGGCGAGGACGTCGTGAGTTTTAGGGACGTCCACAAGGGCTATGGAACGCTGCCGATCTATGCGGGGCTCGATCTCCGCCTGCGCCGCCAGGAGCGCTGGTGCGTGCTGGGCGCCAACGGCGCCGGCAAGTCGACGCTGCTGAAGCTGGTGGCGGGCGAGACCGAGCCGGACCAGGGCACGGTGGCGCTGGGCGCCAGCGTCAAGATGGGCTACTTCGCCCAGCATTCCATGGATTTGCTGGAGGGCGACGAGACGGTGTTCGAATCGCTCGACAGCTCGTTCCCGCAGGCCGGCACCGGCGCGCTGAAGTCGCTGGCCGGCTGCTTCGGCTTCTCCGGCGACGATGTCGAAAAACCCTGCCGCGTGCTCTCCGGCGGCGAGAAGGCGCGCCTGGTCATGGCCAAGATGCTGTTCGACCCACCGAACTTCCTGGTCCTCGACGAGCCCACCAACCATCTCGACATGGCCACCAAGGAAATGCTGGTGGCCGCGCTGGCGGAATTCGAGGGCACCATGCTGTTCGTCAGCCACGACCGGCACTTTCTGGCCGCGCTGTCGAACCGCGTCCTCGAACTGACCCCCGACGGCGTCCACCAGTACGGCGGCGGCTACACGGAATACGTGGCGCGGACGGGCCAGGAAGCCCCGGGCCTTCATCCGGGGTCGTAAGCGGAGCCGCCCTTAGGGCGGCGATTCTATCTCCCCGTCGTCCCGAGCGAAGTCGAGGGACCTCTTTTCTCGATGGGCATCAAAAAAAGGTCCTTCGACTACGCCGCCCTTCGGGCGGCTCCGCTCAGGACGACGGAGATTTAAGGACGGAGATCTAAGGACGGAGATCTAAGGACGGCGATCTAAGTCATATGCAATAGCCCTGCGTCTCGGGGGGACGCCGCCCGCCACGACGGCATCGATCTTGCGTCCGATGCCGCGTCGACGATCAGCGCGGGAGCAGGACATGAGCAGCACGAAGCGGCCGAAGGTGGCCTTCATCGGCACGGGCGGGACCATTTCCTCGCTGGGCGTCCATCCGCTCGAGCTGCAGGACTACGGCATCCACGACAAGCGGATGCATGCCAGCCAGATCGTCGAGCGCTTTCCGGTGGTGAACGAGATCGCCGAGGTGATCCCGGTGGATTTCCGCAACGTGCCGAGCCCGGAGATCTACTTCGCCGAATGGCAGGAGCTGGCGGCGCTCTGCCATCGCGTGGCGGCCGAGCATCCCGACCTCGCGGGCATCGTGATCGGCCATGGCACGGCGACGCTGGAGGAGACGGCCTGGGTGCTGAACCTGGTGCTCAAGATCGACGTGCCGGTGGTGCTGATCGGCTCGCAGCGGCCGGCCTCGGGCCTGTCGACCGATGCCGCCATCAACCTGGTGAACGGCGTGCGCACGGCGGCCAGTCCGGACAGCCGGGGCAGGGGCGTGCTGGTGCTGCTGAACGACGAGATCCAGGCAGCGCGCGAAGTCACCAAGACCTCGAACTGGCGCATGCAGACCTTCCGCACGCCCGACTTCGGCATCCTGGGCCACGCCGACGGCGATCGCATCGCCTACTACCGCAAGCCCGAGCGGCGGCACATGCCC
>RGPT01000296.1 GCA_010032545.1 Alphaproteobacteria bacterium | reverse complement strand
CTCGTACTTCTGCTCACCGGCGCCGCGGCGCTTGCCCAGTCGACGCCGCAACCGCAGCGACCGTTCTCGCAGCTCGTCGAGCTGTGGACGCGCCAGCTCGACCGTATCGCCACGCGCGCCGACCAGCCCAGTCTGCTGCCGGCCGAGATCGACGCGCTCCGTGAGCAGGCCGCCGACGTGCGGGCGGCCGCGACGGCCGCAGCGGCGCTTGGGCGCAACGATCTGGCGGATACCAAGAAGCTGCTGGCGCCGCTTGAAGCCAAGCCCGGAACCGATGCGCCGCCGGAGTCGGATGCCGTGAAGGCCGAGCGCCAGCGCCTGACCGAGCTGGCGACCATCAGTGAGGGGCGCGTGAAGCAGGGCGAGGTGGTGATCGTCCGGGCCGACCAGCTGGTCGAGCGCCTGACGAAGCGCCGCAGCGAGGTTGTGCTGCAGACGCTGCTGCGCCGGGATACCGCGCCATTGTCGCGTGAGGTGTGGACTCAACTCGGTCCCGAACTCGCGGCCTCAGGGCGAGCGCTGGCGTCGGCGCTGGTGGCCTGGAGTCGCAACGGGCTCACCGCGTTGGGTTCGGACACTCACGGCCTCGTCTCATTGGCCGTCTGGGCGGCGATCACGGTCGCGCTGTGGTGGGTCGGCCGAGAACTTCGGTATCGTTTCGGGCGCGGTAACGCCAACGATCTCCGTCCGCGCGACCGCACCGTCGCGGCCGCCATCGATGGCCTGGGGCTGGTGCTGGTGCCGGTCCTGGCAGTCTGGCTGATCGGCAAGCTGTTGGCGGCAAGTCTGCCACCCTCGCCCCTCGACAAGCTGCTGCCGGAACTCGTGTCCCGCCTCGTCGTGCTGCTGCTGGTGTTCGGCATGACCTCCACGGCGCTTTCTCCCAGCCGGCCGGAATGGCGGGTCCTGCCGTTTACCGACGTCAGCGCACGTCTGCTGTCGCATGGAATCCGTCGCCTGATGGTGGTGGGCCTCGCGCTCGACTTCATCTATGTGGCGTTCGCCCATAGCAGCGCGCCGCGCGAGGCCGTGGCGGCAGTCGGCGCCTTGCTTCTGGCCAGCATCGTGGCTCTGCTCACGCTGCCGACCCTGGCCAACCGTGCCTGGCAGGCGGCCCGGCCCGAGGCCTCCGACCTTCCAAAGGTGATCGGCGGCACGTGGTGGTCGATCGCGCGCCTTCTGCTGAGCGTGGTCGTCCTGTCGTCGATCGGGTTCGCGCTTGCCGGCTACGCCACGTTGGCGGCACACCTTCACACCGCGATTGCCGAGACCTGCCTGCTGATCGCCATCGCGCTTCTGCTCCACCGGTTGGCAGCAGACCTGCTCGAGACCGCCGCCGCACCGGACACGCCGGCGGGCCGCTGGGTACGCCATCGCTTCGGCTTGCCGCCGGATTCAGACTTGCGCGGCCACTATCTCGCCCTGCTGATGTTCGACACGCTGCTCATCGTGCTGCTGGCAGTGGCGATCCCCACTGCATGGGATATCGACATTGACGCCATCTTGCAGGGGTTCACCCAACTGCTGCGCGGCGTGAAGGTGGGCGGCGTCACGATCTCCCTGGGCAATGTCGGCATGGCCCTCCTGGCCTTCGGCCTGTGCATGCTGCTTGCGCGACTGATCCGCAGCGTGGTGCGCGACCGGGTGCTGCCCACCGTCGACGCCCCGCTGGCGCTGCGCCAGTCGATCGATGCAGGCCTGAACTATGCCGGCGTTCTGATCGCCATTCTGGTCGGCATCGGAGCACTCGGCGTCGACTTCACCAATCTCGCGATCGTTCTGGGTGCGTTGTCCGTCGGTATCGGCCTCGGCCTCCAGAACATCGCCAACAACGTGATCTCAGGTGTGATCCTGCTGATGGAACGGCCGATCAAGGCCGGCGACTGGGTCGTCGTCAACGGACACGAAGGCTTCGTCCGCCGCATCAACATCCGCGCAACGGAGATCGAGACCTTCCAGCGCACGCATGTGATCGTGCCCAACAGCATGTTCCTGCAGAGTCCGGTCATTAACCGGACCTACGCCGACACCTCAAGTCGCGTTGAACTCCAGATCACCGTTCCGCTGCCGACCGATGTCACGAAGCTGGAGGCGATCCTGCGCGAAGCCGCACTCGCCCATCCGCGGGTATTGCGCGTGCCGACGCCGATCGTGCGCTTCGTGCGCGTTGCCGTCGCCGGCCTCGACTTCGAGTTGTTCGTGTTCGTGGCCAACCTCGAAGACCGGCTGACCGTCATGAACGACCTCAACCGTGCCCTTCTCGCCCGGCTGATCGAGGAGAAGATCATCGATCCAAGGCCGGTGCCGGAACTGAGGCTGAGGGACGTCGACAAGCTGGGCGCCGCTTTCCGCGGCGAGCAGCCGGCAGGACAGCCGAAGACGGAAGGGGGCTCCGAAATGGGCCCCGAAGGAATGAACGATGCCGCTGCGGCGCCGAAAGACTGACGCGCCGCGCCGGCGCTGGCCGCTTGTGCTGCTGTTCGCGGGCAGCGTGCTGGCGGGCGCTGCCCTGTGGGCCTATTCGCCGATCTTGCCGGCCGAGACACTCGTCGCGCAGTACGCCACCGGGCGTTCGAAGTTCGTCGACGTTGGCGGCGTGCGGGCCCATGTCCGCGACTACACGCGCGACGACTCGGACGTCGAGGCGATCCCGCTGGTGCTGATCCACGGATCGCTCGGCTCGCTGCATATGTGGGAGGGCTGGGCTCGCGAACTGGAGCCGCGTTTGCGCCTGATCACGGTCGATCTGCCAGGGCACGGCCTCACTGGCGCCTGGCCGCGCGACGAATACACCATCGAGGCCTACACCGATTTCATCGAGGTGCTGGTCGACACCCTGCATCTCGACCGGTTTGTGCTGGTCGGCCACTCGATGGGCGGGGCGGTCGCGTGGAGTTTCGCCGCCACCCGCCCGGATCGGGTGAGCCAGCTCGTCCTGGTCGACGCCGCAGGCTATCCCCGCCAGGGCGAGGCACCGTTGCCGATGCGGCTCGCGCGCATGCCCGTGGTGGGCGACATCGGCATCTACTTCAAGCCCGAGCATCTCGTGCGCCGCTCGCTCACTGAAGTCTATGCCGACCCCGCGTTAGTGACGCCCGAGCGGGTCAAGCGGTACTCCGATCTGCAACGTTTCCCCGGCAACCGCGAGGCCACCCTGCAGCGTGCCCGCACCCAGGAACCGCTCGACCCTACCCCGCTCAAGCGGCTCGACGTCCCCACGCTGATCATCTGGGGGGCCAAGGATCGCTGGGTACCGGTGGCGAACGCCTTTCGCTTCCAGCAGGACATCAAGGGCTCAAAGCTCGAGATCTTCCAGAACCTCGGCCACAACCCGATGGAAGAGGATCCCAAGGCAACCGCCGCTGCAGTGGCCGCATTCCTTGCCACCACGCCGCCGCGACGCCTCCCGCGCCTGCCGCCGCCCGGGCCAGCGCCGACCGAGCCGACCGATCCGGCGGTCGTGCTTCCGGCCGTGGTGCCCGAGAAAGACTAGGCGCTTGCGAGCTGCGCCATCACCTTGGCAAAGGCTTCGTCGGCGATCGCCTCGATTTCGGCTTCCGTGCGATTCTGGATGGGATGCGGGACATAGACGACTGCGGGCTCGAAACCGAGAGCGTCGCTTTGCGCCTCCACGCCCTGGGCGAAGTGCGTGGTGACGATATTGACGCCGGGAAGACCGCGCCCATCGAGGCTATGAAGGTCGTGCAGACTGCACGATGTACAAGAGCCTCAATCGCTTAGGGCAATCACCGCGAGCTGGTTCTCCGCCGCGATCTTCTGCAGCAGCTCGGTCGGCGCCACTTTCGTGTTGGTGGGTTTCCGGTAGCGCCGGGTAGCGACACCGGCCTTCTTGAAGTGAGCTTCGAGACGGTCGATGAATTCCGACCCGCGCGACTTTCCGATGTCCATCAGCGCCACGCTCTTGCCTGCGATGGATGGCGGCGGCGTGAGCCGGGCGCGGCGTGTGGGCGAGGTCTCCGCCGTGGGGTCGCGCAACTTCAAAGAAACATTCATAGGCGTGGCTCCCCTATTTGATCTCATGAGTGACAG
>RGPT01000295.1 GCA_010032545.1 Alphaproteobacteria bacterium | reverse complement strand
CCGTGGCCGCCGGCCTCGATACCGTGCTGCTGACGGCGCCCACCACCGACGACAAGCGCCTGCCGGCCGTGCTGAAGTATTCGTCGGGCTTCGTCTATTTTGTCTCGGTGCTCGGCATTACCGGCACCAGCTCGGCAACCGAGGAGGCCGTGCGCACGCATGTCATGCGCATCAAGCGCCATACCGATTTGCCGGTCGGCGTCGGCTTCGGCATCCGCACACCCGACCAGGCAGCAGCGATCGCGCGCCATGCCGATGCGGCAGTCGTGGGCTCGGCGATCGTCGAACGCGTGAAAGCCGGCCTCGACGACAACGGCAAGGCCAAGCCCGACCTGGTGCCGGGCGTCTTCGCCTACATCCGGGCGCTGGCCGACGGCGTCCGGGCCGTGCGCAAGGCCTAGGCTTTCGCCTCTTCCTCGTCGTCGAACAGCAGGTCGGCCACGAAGGAGTTGGTCTTGCGCTCCCAGCCGAAGGTCGAGGTCTGGCCATGACCGGGCACGAATGTGACGTCGTCGCCCAGCGGCCACAGCTTCTTGCGGATCGAATGAAGCAGTTGTTCATGGTTGCCGCGGGGAAAATCGGTACGGCCGATCGAGCCCCGGAACAGCACGTCACCCACGAAGGCGACCTTGGAGGGACGGTTCACGAATACGACGTGGCCAGGCGTGTGGCCGGGACAATGCACGACGTCGAGCGTGAGGTTGCCCAGCTTCACCTGCTCGCCATCGTGCAGCCAGCGGTCGGGAACGAACGGCTTGTAGACGGGGAAATTGTACTTGGCCCCCGACTCGGGCAGGCCCTCGATCAGGAACAGGTCGTCCTTGTGCGGCCCCTCGATCTTGACGCCGTAGTGCTCGGCCATGGTGCCGGCGGCCGAGGCGTGATCGACATGGCCATGGGTCAGCAGGACCTTGGTGATCTTGATTCCCTGTTCGGAAATCGCCTCTTTCAGCATTTCGAAGTCGCCGCCGGGGTCCACGGCCGTGCCCTCCATGGTCTCATCGCACCAGGCGAGGGAGCAATTCTGCTGAAACGGGGTGACAGGGGCGATCATGACCTTGAGCATGCCTCCGATCTAAGGCCTCCCGCGTCGCGAAGGAAGGGCGTATGCTGAAGGTCTCTCATGCATCGGTTGCGATGAACCTGCGTCTTCTGCTTTGCGTCCTTGGCCTCCTGGGCCTTTGTGTGCCTGCCGCCCGGGCCCAGATCGCCGCGGTGGCCTCCCCTTCCGGGCCGGTCATGGCCGGCCCCTATGTCGTGGTCGATGCTGCCACGGGCGAGACCTTGCTGGAGCGCGACGCGGGCGCCCTGTGGTATCCGGCATCGCTCACCAAGATGATGACCATCTACATCGTCTTCGAGGAATTGAAGGCAGGCCGGCTCAATCTGTCCTCGCCGATCCCCTTTTCGCAGACCGCAAGCGCCAAGCCGGCCTCGAAGCTTGGCGTTGCGCCGGGCGGCAGCATCACCGTCGAGCAGGGACTGCAGGCGCTCGTCGCGCGCTCCGCCAACGATGTGGCGACCGCTTTCGGCGAGCGGATCTCCGGAACGGAGGCGGCATTTTCTCAGCGCATGACCGAGACGGCGCACCGGCTCGGCATGAACGCTACACAGTTCCGCAATGCCAACGGTCTGCCCGATCCCGGCCAGGTCACAACGGCCCGCGATCTCGCCCTGCTCGGTGTCGCGCTGGTGAAGGAATTTCCACAGTACTACGGCTACTTCCGCACCCAGGACTTCATGTTCGGCAAGCAGAAGATCGGGCCCGGCATCAAGTTCCTCGATCTCTATGCGCCTTATGCCGAAGGGTTGAAGACAGGGTTCATCTGCGCCTCGGGCTTCAACATCGTGGGCAGCGCGGTACGCGACGGTCGGCGATTGGTCGCCGTGGCGCTCGGCTTCAAGCGCGCCGACTTGCGCGACGAGTTTGTCATCCGCCTGCTGGACGAGGCGTTCCTTTTGAAGACCGGCGGCAACCGGCCCAAGATCTGGCAGGTGCGCAATGGCGGCGGCGGTCCGGCGACGGTACTGCCCTACGGCGAATGCGGTACGATCCGCTACGACATGCCGGGCGATGCTGCGTGGCTCGGCACTTTCGGCGACTGGCGCACCGCGCGTACGGCTTTCGACAAGGGCCAGGCGCAGCTTGCGGCCCTCGGCTTTTCCCGGCTCGGCAAGGAATGGATCCTGCCCGTCACCTCGGGCCAGGCGACCAAGCAGGCCGCGATCATCGCCGATCTCGAGCCGGGGGCCGCGCAGAAGCTCTGCGCCGACTACGGGCAGCGGAAACTATTCTGCGAAGTGAGGAAGCCCGGGGATTTCGTGGCACCCTTTGGCGGCTTCTGGCGCTGATCCGGACCTTACCTGTCCTGACGGCCTGATCTTGGCCGGCAACGGCTTTCGTGCGATACCGCGACCATGAACTGGCTGACCAATTTCGTCCGGCCCAAGCTGCGTGCGCTGGTCGCCCGCAAGGAAGCGCCCGAGAATCTCTGGCTGAAATGCCCGAAGTGCGAACAGATGCTGTTCATGCGCGACTGGGAGGCCAACCAGGAGGTCTGCAACCACTGTGGCCACCATATGCGGCTGAGGCCCCTGAAGCGCCTGCCGCATCTTTTCGACGAGGGCCGCTATGAGCTGCATCCGCTGCCGCGCGTCACCGTCGATCCGCTGAAGTTTCGCGATACCAAGCGCTATGACGCCCGCCTCAAGGAGGCCCAGACGAAGGCCCAGGGCACGACCGATGCGCTGGTCGTGTCGAGCGGCCCAATGGGCGGCCGCGTGGCCATCGTGGCGCTGCTCGATTTCGGCTTCATGGGCGGGTCTATGGGCACCGCGGTGGGCGAGGGGCTGGTGATGGCCTCCGACCTCGCGGTCGCGCGCAAGGCACCGCTGATCGTCTTCTCCGCTTCGGGGGGGGCCCGCATGCAGGAGGGCATCCTGTCGCTGATGCAGCTTACCCGCACCACCATCGCCGTGCGCAAGGTGAAGAAGGCGGGCCTGCCCTACATCGTCGTCCTGACCGATCCGACGACCGGCGGCGTATCGGCGTCGTTCGCGATGCTGGGTGATGTCCATATCGCCGAACCCGATGCCATCATCGGCTTCGCCGGGCCGCGCGTGATCCAGGACACCATCCGCCAGGAACTGCCGGCGGGATTCCAGCGCTCCGAATACCTGATGGAGCACGGCATGGTGATGACGGATGCCATCCTGGAGCGCCTGACGCGGCTCCATCCGCGTCTGATCGATCTGGAACTGGGCCGCACCGAGCGGCTGCTGGAGCAACTGGGAGCGCCACATCGGAAATTGCCGCCGATCGTCCACGTCGCCGGCACCAACGGCAAGGGCTCGTTGGTCGCCTACATCAGGGCGATGGCCGAGGCTGCGGGCTACCGTGTGCACGTCTACACCTCGCCGCATCTGGTGCGTTTCAACGAACGAATCCGGGTCGCCGGCCGGCTGATCGAGGACGGGGAACTCGACGCCATTCTGACGGAATGCGAGGAGGTCAATGGCGGAAAGCCGATCACCTTCTTCGAGATCACCACCGTGGCGGCCTTTATGGCGTTCGCCCGCGTACCGGCCGATCTGGCGGTGATCGAGGTCGGCATGGGCGGCCGCTTCGACACCACGAATGTCGTCGATCCCGTGCTCTCGGCGATTACCCCGATCGGCTACGACCACACCGGTTTCCTGGGCAACACACTCGAAGCCATCGCCGGCCAGAAGGCCGGGATCCTCAAGCACGCCGTGCCGGCAGTGATCGGGCGTCAGCGCGAGGTAAGTGCCGAAGTCATCGCTGCCGAGGCGGATCGGCTGGCGGCGCCGCTCTTTCGCATGGGTCGCGAATGGCAGGTGATGCCGTCGGGAAGCGGCTTTCGTTACGAGAGCGATCTGCTTGGGCTCGATCTTCCGGCGCCGGCGCTGGCGGGCGCGCACCAGCTCGACAATGCCGGGACGGCGGTGGCCTGCATCGAGCGCCTGCGCGCGGCCAGGTTCGCCATCGACGACAGGGCAATCCGCACCGGCCTGAAGTCGGTCGAGTGGC
>RGPT01000294.1 GCA_010032545.1 Alphaproteobacteria bacterium | reverse complement strand
ACATCTCGACCTCCTAAACGACGCTGTCGCTTCAAAGAATCGAGCCCCGACCTCCAGCGCAAATCACATAAGAGTCATCGGTTCAGACGGTTGGTATGACATCCAGCAGCGCCGCGCCGACGTCCGACGCCGCCCCGTCGACATCGGTCAAGGACATGCGCCGGGTCGCGCGCTCGCGCAGATGGGCAACGGCGTACTTGAGCTCCGCCTCGGACTGGTTCTTGGACTCGATGACCTCGATCATGTGGCGACCGACGACCATCAGCGTACCGGTCGTCAGGATCGCGTAGGCCACGGCGGCGACGACCAGGTATCCCGGAATGGTGAAGGCCAAGCCCAGGACCGTGACACCGAGCGCGCCGCCGACATGCCACAGCACGACGACAAATGTTCCCGCGGTCAGCACCGACGCCAGCAGGCCGACCGCAAGGTCGATCGGCGCGTCGGTCGCGAGCCGCGCATCCTCGGTGATGCGATATTCGGCGTTCTGATGTTCGCCGTTGCCCAGTTCGATGTGGCGATAGCGCCCGTCACCCAGCCAGGTCTGGATCAGGTGCCGACTGACCCAGGCCCGCCACGAGCGCTGGAAGGTCATGCGGCCCCACACCGCCGTCACGGCAAGGCCAATGCTCATGGCCGCGAACAGCGCCAGCAGATGAGTCTGGTGCCAGATCTCTCCCCCGTCGCGGAACTCGAGCGCATTGAAGAAGTCCCGGTTCCACAGGTTGAGCCGGTACTGGACCAGCAGCTGCAGCACCGTGATCACGATCAGCAGGCCGACCAGGCCCCAGGCGAGCAGGGCGGTCGGGCCGCGCCAGAAGTGGCGCGCGCTCTGCCAGAAACGGCGCAGCGGGTGATGGACACCGAGCGGCAGCAGACCGGCATCAATCACGGACGGCGCGTCCCTGCCGCGGCCGGACCTCGCGTGCTTGGGCCGGATGAACGGGCGGATCGCCGAGCAGACGATCGAACTCGCGCTTGGAAACACCGTAGCACTCGCACGAACGCTGGCGCAGGCCGCGGCGGTCAAGGATGGTGACAACACCGCGGCGGTAGCGGATGAGGCCAGCGCCCTGCAATGCTGCCGCCGCCTTCGAGACGCCGGTGCGCTGCACACCCAGCATCATGGCCAGGAACTCCTGGGTCAGCAGGAATTCGTCCGACTGCATGCGGTCGTGCGTCATCAGCATCCAGCGGCAACAGCGCTGCTGGAGCGAATGGAAGTGGTTGCATGCCGCCGACTGCGCGACCTGGTTGAAGAGCGCATGGGCGTAGCGCAGCATCACCGTCCGCATCGTGGCGCTGCGCGCCAGTTCCGCACTGAAGACCGCCGCCTCCATGCGCAGACCTTCGCCAGGCACCTGTACATAGACACTGGTCGGCGCGCGGTCGTCGCCCAGCAACAACGGCAGCCCGACACGCCCTCGTTGCCGATCGTGCCAACCTCGGCCGCCTCGCCATTGGCCATGGTGTTCACCAGCGAGCCGACGCCGGTCTCGATGAAGTAGACGAAGCCGAGGGGACGACGCGCGCGGTAAAGCGACTGCCGATAGGTCAGGGGAATCCGTTCGAGGTGCCGGTGCAGCCGTCGGTAGTCCTTCTCCGGCAGCAATGCGAGCAACCTGTTGGCGTGCATCTTCGTCGTCTGTCGCCTGGACATCTCTTGCCCGCCTCTCTGGTCGTGCCCGCGACTCGCGCAGCGCGGTCCGCGTCAGTCGTCGTCCCGCTTCTCGATCTTGGCCGGCTCTTCGGCTTCTTCCTCGGACAGCAGCCTCTCGAGCTGAAGACGCGTTGCGTCGTCGCTCGTCTCGGCAAGCTGCTTGCGAAAGTTCTCGAGGTTCTTGCGGTGAATGAACGATCGCATTGCACCACCCAAGGGCACCGAGGCCCGACTCAACGTGCGCTTGCCTGCCGCGGTTGTCGAGTCTCTCCGCCTGGGAGCGGCCGCGAGTGCAATGCGTCCTGTTTCACACACGTGACAACTGTCTGATAGCCGACATTTGCTCTCGACTCGCTGCCGCGGAAGGCGCACAGCTTGCCAATCAGCGGGGGATGAAGCTGCGGCTTCAGTGCAAAGACCACCGCAATCCGGACAATGTCCGATATGCGACATAGTTGATCCCGATCAATCGAGTCTCGTACACGCCTGCTATGAGTTCGTGGCTTCGAGTTCCCGAAGCCCGCTGGGAAAAGCCCACCACATGGTATTCGAACAATCTCTGTTTTCCGGCGTGTTCACGAAGGACGCCGCTGTCCGGAAGGAAGAGCGGCGGTCGGTCGCCAGCTACGAGCGCGAGCTCAGCGAACATCGCAGCACCGAAGTCCGGTTGCGCGAGGCCCTTGCCGGCGAGGACGTTCGACTGCGCCAGATGGACGAACTCGTCCATGCGCGCGAACTCCTGAACATGGAGTCCGATCACCGGTTGCTGAACGGCCTGCAGATGATCGTGAGCCTGCTCTCGATCCAGAGCCAGACCGAGACCAACACCGACGCGGCAGCCCATCTTGCCATCGCCGCCAACCGCGTGGCCACGCTCGCACGCGTCCATCGGCGCCTGCATTCTCTCGACAACGCAAAGACCGTCGACTTCAAGCAGTTCCTCGAGGAGCTGTGCCGCGAATATGGCTCGGTGCTGACATCGGACGACTGCGGTGGCCGGAGTATCGTGGTCGAGGGCGTCGAGACGCGGTTGCCGGCGGCCACGGCCATCCCGCTCGGCCTGGTCGTGAACGAGCTGGTCACCAACGCCGCCAAGCACAGCCAGGGCGCGATCACCGTGCGGCTGGAGAACACGCCGGAAGGCGGCCATCTCCTGTCGGTCTGCAACGAGGGGCCGGCCCTGCCCGAGGGGTTCGACCCGGCCGCGTCCAGGGGTCTCGGCATGCAGATCGTGTTGGCGCTGGTCGGGCAGATTGGCGGCAAACTGCAGATCGACCACTGCACGCATTGCCCCGGCCCGCGCTTCGCCGTGGCGTTCGCCTGAGCGCATGAGCCGGCTCCGCCTGCATCCGGAGAACCACCTCGTCGAGCGCATCGGCTGGCTGCGCGCGGCGGTGCTGGGCGCCAACGACGGCATCGTGTCGACGGCGAGCCTGATCGTTGGCGTCGCCGCCGCTGCCACCTCGCCAGGCGACGTCCTGATCGCAGGCGTTGCCGGCCTTGTGGCCGGCGCCATGTCGATGGCGGCCGGCGAATATGTCTCGGTGAGCTCGCAAGCCGACACCGAGCGCGCCGATCTGGCGCGCGAACGCGCCGAGCTCGCTTCCAGTCCCGCCTTGGAACTGGACGAGTTGACCGAAATATATGTCCGGCGCGGAATCGAACCAGCGCTGGCACGGCAGGTCGCCAAGCAGTTGATGGCCAAGGGCGCCCTGGAAGCGCACGCCCGCGATGAGCTCGGCATTTCCGCCACCACCACCGCCCGTCCACTGCAGGCGGCCCTGACGTCAGCGGCAACCTTCTCGGTGGGCGCCGCCATGCCGCTGCTCATGGTCGTGGTGGCGCCCGCCACATTGCTCGTGCCGGCCGTGAGCGTGGCTTCGCTCGTCTTTCTCGCGCTGCTGGGCGCCGTCGGCGCACGCGCTGGTGGCGCCAAGGTCTTGCGCGCCACGATCCGTGTCACTTTCTGGGGCGCCCTGGCGATGGCGCTCACCGCCGGCATCGGCCGGCTGTTCGGCACGGTCGTCTGAGCACCAGGCCGGGTCGCGGCGCATCACTGTCGCTGTCTTTCGCAAGACTACCGCTGCACCTGCTCCACGATCCCGTCCGGCGTCATCAGGACCGCCATACTGGCGGCCAGCGCCTCGCGCGCCGCGGGCCGCAGCCCGGGTGACGGGCGCCGCCGGCGGCAGCGCTACGTCGCCTACTCGACAAGCTTGTCTGCGCGGGACAACAACGTCGGGGGAAACGCCAGGCCGATCGTTCGGGCCGTGCCCAGATTGAGGACAAGTTCGAGCGGCGCTGCCGGCACGACCGGCAGGTCTCCCGGCCTTTCCCCCTTGAAGAGGCGGTCGATGTAAAGGGCAACGCGGGTATAGAACTCGTTGCCATTGGCGCCATAGGCCATAAGCCCGCC
>RGPT01000293.1 GCA_010032545.1 Alphaproteobacteria bacterium | reverse complement strand
TTCTCGCTGGGCCACGGCGCCTTCTACGCGGTCGGCGCCTACACCGCCGGCATCCTTATGGACAAGCTGAACGTGCCCTATTGGGCGACGATCCCGGCGGCGGCCATCGTGTGCTTCATCGTCGGCTACCTGTTCGGTCTGCCGGCGCTCAAGCTCGAGGGGCACTATCTCGCGCTCGCGACCTTCGCGCTGGCGCTCGCGGTGCCACAGATCCTGAAATACAAATGGCTCGAGGGCCTGACCGGCGGCGTGCAGGGCATCGTGCTGATGAAGCCGGAAGTGCCGTTCGGCCTACCGTTGAGCGAGGATCAGTGGCTCTATTATTTCTGCCTTCTGGTCATGATCGTGCTGTTCTGGGGCGCAGCAAACCTGCTGAACAGCCGTAGCGGTCGCGCCATGATGGCGATCCGCGACCAGTACATGGCGGCCGATACGATGGGCATCGACACGGCGCTCTACAAGACCGTCACCTTCGGCATCAGCGCCGCCTATACCGGCATCGCCGGCGCGCTGTCGGCCTGCGCGATCGCCTTCGTGGCGCCTGACAGCTTCGGTATCTTCCTGTCGATCAAGTTCCTGATCGGCCTCGTGGTGGGTGGAATCGGCTCGCTGCTCGGCTCGGTACTCGGCGGCATCTTCTACGTGCTGGTCGATAACTCGGCGCAGTCGCTGACCCAGTTCATCCGAAACGACCTCGGCCTGCCGTTCGACCTTTCGGCCTACACGGTCTTCGGCGTGCTGCTGATCGCCATCATCTACCTGATGCCGATGGGCATCGCCGGCGGGCTCTACATGGCCTACCGCAAGCTGCGGGGTGCACGGGCATAAACCGGACCCTGTTCATCTGAAAGTCGCCGGAAGGCGGCCTTCTTTCTGGCCTGAATTCGGACGAAGCTCCGGCAGGCTTTAGTCACTTAGGAGGAAAGAAATGCGTACAAGCAGGCGTGGTTTCGTAGCAGGTGCCTCGGCATTCGCGGTTCTGGGCACAAAGTCGGCCTTCGCGCAGAAGAAGTACGACGACGGTGCGACCGACAAGGAAATCAAGCTCGGCCATACCGGCCCCTATAGCGGCCCGGCGTCGTCCTACGGCCAGATCGGCAAGACGATCGAGGCGTTCTTCAAGTCGGTGAACGAGGCCGGTGGCGTCAACGGCCGCAAGATCAACTTCATCACGCGCGACGATGGCTACTCGCCGCCGAAGATGGTCGAGCTGGTGCGCCAGCTCGTCGAGCAGGACAAGGTCCTCTGCCTGTTCAACACGCTGGGTACGCCGACCAACACGGCGATCCATCGCTACATGAACCAGAAGAAGGTGCCGCAGCTCTACGTCGCCACCGGCGCGTCGAAGTGGGGCAAGCCCAAGGAGTTCCCTTGGACGATGGGCTTCCAGCCCGACTACCACACCGAGGGCGTCGTCTACGCCAAGCACATCCTGGCCAACGTCAAGGACGCCAAGATCGGCGTGCTGATGCAGAACGACGACTACGGCAAGGATTATTATGAAGGCTTCCGCGACGGCCTGGGCAAGGAGACCGGCAAGATCGTCAAGCACGTGACCTTCGAGGTCACGGATCCGACGGTCGACAGCCAGGTGATCCAGCTCAAGGATTCCGGCGCCAACGTATTCTTCAACATCGCGACGCCCAAGGCCGCCGCCCAGGCGATCCGCAAGGCCGCCGACATCGGCTGGAAGCCGGCACAGTACCTCAACAACGTGTCCGCCTCGGTGGGCTCGGTGATGAAGCCGGCCGGCCTCGAGAACAGCCAGGGCATCATCACGGCGCAGTATCTCAAGGACCCCACGGACAAGCAGTGGGAGAACACCGACGACTTCAAAGCCTGGGTCGCCTGGATGGACAAGTGGATGCCGGGCGCCAACAAGGCGGACGCCAACCACGTGTTCGGCTACGCCGTCTCCAACCTGATGCTCGAGACGCTCAAGAAGTGCGGCGACACGCTGACCCGCGAGAACGTCATGAAGCAGGCAGCCAACTTCCAGAAATACAAGCTGCCGCTGCTGCTGCCGGGCATCACGATCAACACCAGCCCGACCGACTACTATCCGATCCAGTCGGTGCAGCTCGCGCGCTTCAAGGGCGAGACCTGGGATCTGTTCGGCGACGTCATGTCGGCCGAAGGTTCCTGATCGCTCTATAGGGCAAAGGAAAGGCCGCCGGTTTCCGGCGGCCTTTTTCTTTGTCTACTGCCCGGCGGGCTTGCGCTGCAGTGCCTGGCGGCATTCGGCGGTGTCGATCCGGCCGTCCTTGTTGAGGTCGCAGCGGGCGAAGTTGCGCTCCGCCTGGGCCATGAACTCGACCAGGGTGACGACCCCGTCCTTGTCGGCGTCGAGGCGCTGGAAGTAGGCCGACTGGCGCCCTGCCTGGAGGTCGCTGGGCAGCACGCTGTTGCCGACGGCGGGGGTGCGGGCAAACAACTCGTCCTGGGTGAGCTTGCCGTCACCGTTGGCGTCGAGCCGCTTGAAGCGGGCCTCCTGGCCTGCCTTCCATTCGGCCCGGTCGACGATGCCGTCCTTGTTGGTGTCGTAGCGCATGACGCCGGTAGGTTCACGGGCAGGCTCGCGGGCCGGCTTGGCGGTGGAGGCGGCAGGCGCGGAGGGAGCGGCCGGCGCCGGGTCGCCGGGGGCGGCAAGGACCGGGGCGGCCAGGAAGAGGAGGGCGGTCGTGAGCGGGAACAGCTGCAGCATCGGGCATGTCCTTCAAGTTGTATCGGAAAATGGAGATGCACGCGCCATTTCCCTTACCTGGCCGTCTAGGCGCCGATATAGTCGGCCGCGCGACCGAAATATGGCCGTGTTGAGGTTTTGTTCTTTTTGCCCGCCGAAGGTATCCACATGGCTTACGACTACGACCTTTTCGTCATCGGCGCCGGTTCGGGTGGCGTGCGCGCCTCGCGGATCGCCGCCAGCCACGGCGCCCGCGTCGGCATCTGCGAGGACTACCGCGTCGGCGGCACCTGCGTGATCCGTGGCTGCGTGCCCAAGAAGCTCCTGGTCTACGGTTCGAAGTTCACGCACGAATTCGAGGACGCGCCGGCGTTCGGCTGGACGATGACGGCGCCCAGCCTGTCGTGGCCGACGCTGCGCGACAACGTGAACAAGGAGGTCGACCGCCTGAACGCCGTCTATCTCCGCCTGCTCGACGGCGCTGGCGTGAAGCTGCACATGAGGCGCGGCCGGCTGATGGATCGCCACACAATTCAAGTTGGAGAAGAGACTGTCACGGCGGAGAAGATACTGATCGCGACCGGCGGCCGGCCCGACGTGCGGCCGGTCCCGGGCCAGCGGCTTCGACGAGGAATGCCGCACCTTCGTCCACGATGCGCTGGTGCAGAGCGGCATTAAAATGCGCACCGAGTCCCAGATCGCGCGCATCGCGGCCAAGGGTGCAGGTGGGGCGGGCGGCCCCTACGAGGTCCATACCACGGCGGGCGGGACCTTCGAGGTCGACCTCGTCATGTACGCGACCGGCCGCGCGCCCAATACCAAGAGCATCGGGCTCGAGAAGGTGGGCGTGCAGCTCAACAAGGTAGGTGCCATCGCCGTCGATGAATGGTCGAAGACGACGGCCGAGAACATCTGGGCCGTGGGCGACGTCACCGATCGCATCAACCTCACGCCCGTCGCCATCATGGAAGGCCATTGCTTCGCCGATACCGTTTTCGGCAACAAGCCGCGCAAGCCTGACCATCGCGGCGTGCCGTCGGCGGTGTTCTGCCAGCCCGAGATGGCCAACGTCGGCCTGACCGAGGAAGAGGCGAAGCGGACCCTGGGCGAGCTCAGAATCTTCACGGCCGCCTTCCGGCCGATGAAGTACACGGTGTCGGGCCGCCAGCAGCGGACCTTCATGAAGCTGATCGTGGAAGCGGCGACCGACCGGGTCGTGGGCGCCCATATGGTGGGCGACGACGCCGCCGAGCTGATCCAGGGCCTTGCCGTGGCCATCAAGGCGGGCGCTACCAAGGCCCATTTCGATGCCACGGTCGGCATTCACCCCACGGCCGGCGAGGAATTCGTCACCATGCGGACGGCGCGTGCCGATACGACGCCCACCCGGGCGGCGGCCGAGTAGCGAAAGCCCCTCCAGGCGGCCTTTCCGGCCATCTGGCAATTCATCCACAGCC
>RGPT01000292.1 GCA_010032545.1 Alphaproteobacteria bacterium | reverse complement strand
AACATCACGCCGCTGATCGCTGGTGCCTCGGTCTTCGGCATCGCGATCTCGTTCGGCAGCCAGACGCTGGTCAAGGACATCGTCTCGGGCATCTTCTATCTGTCCGATGACGCCTTCCGCGTCGGCGAGTACATTGACTGCGGCAAGGCCAAGGGCACGGTGGAAGGCTTCACCCTGCGGTCGATCAAGCTGCGTCACCAGAATGGCCAGGTTCACACCATCCCGTTTGGCCAGCTCGGACAGATCACGAATTTCAGTCGTGACTGGATCACGACCAAGTTCAACCTGCGCTTCGCCCGCGACACCGACATCGAGAAGCTGCGCAAGGCCGCCAAGAAGATCGGCGCCGACATGGCCGAGATGCCGGCCTTCAAGGCCGACCTCCTGGCGCCCTTCAAGATGCAAGGTGTGGCCGACATTGCCGACAACGCGATCCTTGTCCGCTTCAAGTTCACCGCCAAGCCGGGAAATCCTGCCGCCATCCAGCGCGAGGCGGTCAAGCGCATGTTCAACACCTTCCCTGAACTCGGGATCGAGTTCGCCAAGGAGGGGGCCGCCGTCGTTCTGCATACGACCGGGGCGACCGTGGACTCTGGCGCCGGTGCCGTACAGACCGAAACCGTGACTCCGCCGGTGGCGTCGCCGGTACAGGCTGCCGCAGGATAGAGCCGTTGCCGCCGGGTGAACCGGGGCTTGTTCAGGCGGGCAATGCGATATATCTATTTGGATATAACGAGCGGTCTGTAAGGAGACTTCGATGTCGGCTCTCGTACGCGCCCTGGCGATCGTTCTGGCCGTGCTTGCCGAACCCGCCTTTGCACAATCTAGGGAGGTCGTGGTTCTGGCTGCGGCGAGTCTCAAGAACGCCCTCGACGACGCCACGGCGGCCTGGACGACGCAAACAGGCAGGGCGACCAGGATCTCCTATGCCGCGAGTTCACAGCTCGCCAAGCAGATCGAGGCGGGAATTCCAGCCGACCTGTTCATTTCTGCGGACGTTCCGTGGGTCGACTACGTGGCGGAACGCAAGTTGATCAAGCCGGCGAGCCGTGTCGATTTCCTCGGCAATGAGATTGTGCTGATCGCGGGCAAGAACTCGAAGGTGGGTATCATCATCGGTAAGGGCTTTCCCTTGCGTGCCGCACTTGGCGATGGCCGCCTGGCGATGGCCAACATCGATGCCGTGCCGGCCGGCAAGTATGGCAAGGCGTCGCTCGAGACGCTGGGTGTCTGGCCGTCGGTGGCCGATCGTGTCGCCCAGGCCGAGAATGTCCGGATGGCGATGATGCTTGTATCGCGGGGTGAGGCGCCTCTGGGCATCGTCTATCGCACCGATGCGGCGGCTGACCCGGGCGTAAGAATTGTGGGGACCTTCCCGTCGGGCAGCCACCCTCCGATCATCTATCCGATGGCGCTGCTCGCCAGTTCGACCAATCCTGACGCGGAGGCACTCGTTGCCTTTCTGAGATCGCCGGCTGCCCGGCTCTTGTTCGAGAAGCAGGGGTTTACCGTGCTGAACTAGCACTCACCGCTATTTGGCGGCAGCGTTGAGCAACCGCGACAGGGCCTGGACGTCGGGATTGGATGCTTTGGAACTCCGACGCTCCATGGCACGATAGAGCCGAACGACGGTCTTGCCGGTCTCCGTCACCACCGTGCCGCCGCCGCCGCCGCCGCCGGTCTGGGCGCTGACGACCGGATCCCTGAACATGCGGTTGAGTTCGTCGACCAGCAGCCAGGCTTGGCGATAGGACATTTCGAGGGTACGACCCGCCGCCGAGATGGAGCCGGTTTCATCGATCAGTTCAAGCAGGCGGACCTTGCCCGGCCCCAGTGAACGTTTGCCACCAAAGTCGAGGCGGAGATGGATCGAAGCTGCATGAGGGTCTTGCGTGCGGGAATTGGCGCTGGCTTTCGGCATGTCGGTATCACTCCGGCTCGATGCCGGCGATCTTCATCATCTCGCGGTAGAGCTCGATCTCGGCGACCTGGATCTGGCGCATCTCCTCGGGCGTGGTCGGGGTGATCTCCGATCCGCCCTGGGCCTGACGCTCGACATAGGCGGGTTCGGTGATCGTCTTGACGACGGCGTCGCGCAGCCTCGCGAAGGTGGCCAGCGGCACGCCCTTCGGCATCAGCACGCCAGTCCAGGTCATCAGTTCGAAATCGGGGATGCCCTGTTCGATCAGCGTCGGGATGTCGGGCGTGAGCTTGTAGCGGCCGCGGCTGCCGACGCCGAGGCAGCGCACGGTGCCGGCCTTGACCTGGGGCAGGCTGGTCACCGGATCGGCGAAGCACATCTGAACATGTCCGGACATGGTGTCGGTCAGCGCCAGCGGCGTGCTCTTGTAGGGCACGTGCACCATGTCGATGCCGGCCTTGGCCTTCAGCAATTCGCCCGAGATGCGAGTAGAAGCGCTGCCGGAGCCGAAGTTGATCTTGCCGGGTTGGCGCTTGCAGAGTGCCACGAACTCCTGGGCCGTACTCGCCTCGACCTTGGGATTGACGACCATGAACACCGGCGCCCGGCCGATGATCGTCATCGAGTCGAAATCCGCGAGCGGGTCGTAGGGCAGGGACTTCATCAGCGCGACGTTGGACGCGGCGGCCGTGTTCGAGCAGACGAAGATCGTCCGGCCGTCGGGTTTCGCCTTGGCGGCGATGTCGGCGGCGATGTCGGCGGCGATGGCGCCGTTGGCGCCGGGCTTGTTGTCGACCACGGCCGGCACGCCGAAGATCCGGGTCAGCCCCTCGGCGATGTTGCGCGCCGACTGGTCAGTGGCCGAGCCCGGTCCGAACGGGACGAGGATGCGGAATGGTCCATTAGGGAAACTGTCGGCGCGCACGATATTGGCTAAGGGTAGTGCGGCGGCAGCGGCGAGAATTGAACGGCGGGCGATCATGGGTCAATTGTAGCGCGTTTGCGGGTACAGCCGACATGATAGTGTGCCAGCCGAAATCGTGCGGAGGACAGTGAAAAATGAGCGTGCGTGCGGGACGTGAGTTCTTGGCGATTCCGGGGCCGACGACGGTGCCGGACGAGGTCCTGCGGGCGATGCATCGCCCGGCGGTGGACATCTACTCCGGCCCGCTGCTGGCGCTCACCGACAGCCTGTTGCGCGACGTTGCCCGCGTGTTCAACACCAAGGGCCACGCCTACATCTATATCGCCAACGGGCATGGTGCCTGGGAGGCCACGCTCACCAACGTGCTCAGCAAGGGCGACAAGATCCTCGTGCTGGAGAGCGGCCGCTTCGCGATCGGCTGGGGCGACAATGCCCGCCGCATGGGCGTCGAGGTCGAGGTGCTGAAGGGTGACATGCGCCGTGCCGTGCGGCCGGCCGAAGTCGAGGCACGCCTCAAGGCGGACAAGGCCGGCACCATCAAGGCCGTGCTGGTAGCGCAGATCGACACCGCCTCGGGCGTGGTGAACGACATCGAGGCGATCGGCAAGGCGATGCGCGCGGCCAAGCACGATGCGCTGCTGATGGTCGACGCGGTGGCGTCGCTCGGCTGCATGCCGTTCGAGATGGATGCCTGGGGCGTCGACGTCGCCATGTCGGGCTCGCAGAAGGGCATGATGACACCGCCGGGCCTGGGCTTCGTCGTGGCCAGCGATCGCGCGCGCGAGGTCCACAAGACCGCCGAACTGCGCACGCCCTACTGGGACTGGACCGAGCGCGAAGGTCCGCAGCATTACCAGAAGTATGCCGGCACGCCGCCCGAGCACCTGCTGTTCGGCCTGCGCGCGGCGCTCGACATGCTGTTCGAGGAGGGGCTCGACAATGTGCACCGGCGCCACCGGCTGCTGGCCGAGGCGGTGCGCCGCGCCGTTGGCGTCTGGTCGGAGGGCCAGGCAATCGGCTTCAACATCATCGAGCAGGGCGAGCGTTCCGATTCGATCACCTGCGTGCTCACCAACGGCCACGACCCCGAGGCGCTGCGCGCCTATTGCAACAAGCAGTGCGGCGTGATCCTGGGCCACGGCATCGGCGAGCTTTCCGGCAAGGCCTTCCGCGTGGCGCACATGGGCCACGTCAACGCGCCGATGGTGCTGGGTACGCTCAGCGTGATCGAGATGAGCCTCAATGCGCTCGGCATCCCTCACGGCAAGGGCGGCGCGCAGGCGGCGATCGACTGGCTGGGCGATCAGGTGAAGGCTTAAGTCGACTTCCTCCCCGGTCCGAAACGAAAA
>RGPT01000291.1 GCA_010032545.1 Alphaproteobacteria bacterium | reverse complement strand
CCCCTTTCCGCGCGCGGCGCTCGCCATGGCAGGCGAAGTCGACGACTGGCTCGACACGATGGCGGCACTCGACGCCGAGGACCGCTTGCGCGCGACACTTGCGGCGAACCGCTTGCGCGACGCTGAGGCCGGCACCACGGCCTGCGGGCCGCATCGCAGCGATCTCGCGGTACGGCACCTCGATCTCGATCTGCCGGCGGCCGAGGGCTCCACCGGGCAGCAGAAGGCGGTATTGGTCTCGATCGCGCTGGCCCATGCTCGCCTGGTGGCAATGTCGCGCGGCCGGCCACCGCTGCTGCTGCTCGACGAAATCGCGGCCCATCTCGATGCCGAGCGCCGCACGGCGCTGTTCGACGAGGTCGTGGCACTGGGCGCCCAGAGCTGGATGACGGGCACCGATGCCGAGCTTTTCGCGCCGCTTCGCGGTCGCGCACAGATCATGTGCGTGGCCGACGGATCGATCGCGGCCATCTGAACCCAGTCGGGAAGTCGGAGAAAATGAGCGATATCGAAGACGTGACGCCGGGCGCCGAAGAATATGGCGCCGATTCGATCAAGGTACTGCGCGGCCTGGAGGCTGTCCGCAAGCGTCCGGGCATGTACATCGGCGACACCGACGACGGCACCGGCCTGCACCACATGGTCTACGAGATCGTCGACAATGCCATCGACGAGGCGCTAGCGGGTTACTGCGACGGCGTCGAAGTCGTCCTGCACGGCGACGGCTCGGTCACGGTGCGCGACAACGGCCGTGGCGTCCCCGTCGACATCCACAAGGAAGAGGGCATCTCGGCCGCCAACGTCATTTTCACGCAGCTCCATGCCGGCGGGAAGTTCGACCAGAATTCCTATAAAGTCTCGGGTGGCCTGCACGGCGTCGGCGCCGCCGTCGTCAATGCACTGTCGTCCCAGCTGGACCTGCACATCTGGCGCAATGGCAAGGAACACTTCCTTCGCTTCCGCCACGGCGAACCCGAGGAAGACCTCAAGGTCGTCGCCGACGCCCCTCCGGGCAAGCACGGCACCGAAGTGACTTTCCTGCCTTCGACCGAAACCTTCACCAAGACCGAGTTCGATTTCGCCACGCTGGAGCACCGGCTGCGCGAGCTCGCCTTCCTGAACTCCGGCGTGAAGATCGTGCTGACCGACGAGCGCGCCGCCGAACCCAAGGTCTCCGAGCTCTTCTTCGAGGGTGGCGTGGAGGCGTTCGCCAAGTACCTCGACCGCAACAAGTCAGTTCTGCACGCCCCGCCAGTGTCGATCCGCGGCGAAAAGGAAGGCATCTCGATCGAGGTCGCGATGCAGTGGAACGACAGTTATCACGAGACGATGCTGTGCTTCACCAACAACATCCCGCAGCGCGACGGCGGCACTCATCTGGCGGGCTTCCGTGGTGCGCTCACGCGCACACTGAACAAATATGCCGACGAGAGCGGACTTTCCAAGAAGGAGAAGGTCAGCCTCACCGGCGACGACATGCGCGAAGGCCTGACCTGTGTGCTGTCGGTCAAGGTTCCCGACCCCAAATTCTCGTCACAGACCAAGGACAAGCTGGTCTCGTCCGAGGTCCGCCCGGTGGTCGAGTCCGTCGTAGGCGACAAGTTCGGTCAATGGCTCGAAGAGCATCCCTCCGAGAGCCGTAAGATCCTGACCAAGGTGGTCGAGGCGGCAGCCGCCCGCGAGGCGGCAAAGAAGGCCCGCGAACTCACGCGCCGCAAGGGCGCGCTCGACGTGAGCTCGCTTCCCGGCAAGCTGGCCGATTGTCAGGAGCGCGATCCGGCGCTCAGCGAACTCTTCATCGTCGAGGGCGATTCGGCCGGCGGCTCGGCCAAACAGGGCCGCAACCGCGCCAACCAGGCCATCCTGCCGCTGCGCGGAAAGATACTGAACGTCGAGCGCGCGCGCTTCGACAAGATGCTGGGCTCGGCCGAAATCGGCACGCTGATCACGGCGCTCGGCACCGGCATCGGTCCCGACGACTTCAACCTCGACAAGCTGCGCTACCACAAGATCATCATCATGACGGACGCCGATGTCGACGGCTCCCACATCCGCACGCTCCTGATGACGTTCTTCTATCGCCAGATGCGCGCCCTGATCGATCGCGGCCATCTCTATATTGCCCAGCCACCGCTGTTCAAGGCCGCCAAGGGCAAGTCGGCGATCTACCTAAAGGACGAGCGCGCGCTCGACGAGCAGCTCATCCAGACCGGACTGGAGAACGCACGGCTCCAGCTCGGCAGCGGCAGCGTGCAGGCAAGCGAGGACCTGCGCCGCACCGTCGACATTGCCCGCTCCGTCACCAATCTGGTGAAGCCGCTGTCGCTGTCGCGCCGCGTCACCAGCCAGGCGGTGATCGAGCAGGCCGCCATCGCCGGTGCCTTCAAGCCCGACATCCTGAACGACGCCGAACTGGCCAAGGCGACCGCAGACTACATCGCCCGCCGCCTCGATGCGGTGAGCCCGCCGCTTGAGCGCGGCTGGAGCGGCGAGCCGACCCCCGACGGCGGCCTCGCCTTCAGCCGCCGCCTGCGCGGCGTGCAGGAACGCCACGTCATCGACGGCCCCCTGGTCAGGAGCGCCGAGGCGCGCAAGCTCGACGGCCTGGCGACCGAACTGCAGTCGGTCTACCAGAAGCGCGGGGTCTTCATCGCCAAGGAGAAGGAGACGCCGATCTTCTCGCCGACCGAACTGTTCGCCGCCGTCGTCGACGCCGGCCGCCGCGGCGTCACCATCCAGCGCTACAAGGGCCTGGGCGAGATGAACCCCGACCAGCTCTGGGAGACGACGCTCGACCCCGAGGCGCGCACGCTCCTGCAGGTCAGGATCAACCACGCCGACGAGGCCGACGAAATCTTCTCGACCCTGATGGGCGACGTGGTTGAACCGCGCCGCGAGTTCATCCAGGAGAACGCGCTGAAGGTCGCCAACCTCGACGTGTAGCCGTCGTCTCGACCGAAGACGCCCGCCTTACAAGACCATCTGCGTCTGGGTGACAACGGCCACCAACTTGCCCTCAGCGGTTTTGACGCGGGTCGTCCACACCATGGTGCGGCGGCCGCGATGGATCGGCGTGGTCTCTCCCACCACTGTCGTTCCGACCGGTGCCGGTCCCACGAAGTTCGTCTTGCTCTCGATCGTGGTGGTGCCCTTGCCCTCGGGCAGGTTGAGCACGGTGGCGGCCGCCCCCAGCGTGTCGGCGAAGGCCATGACCGCGCCTCCGTGCAGGATGTCGGGCCGCGTGCAGAGTTCCGGGCGGACGACCATCTCGGCCACCACCCGCGTCTCGCTCGCGGCCGTGAACTTCAGCCCCAGCACCTCGGCGAAGGGCAAATGCTGCTGGCGGCAGGCTTCGCCCCGGTCTACCGCGAAAGCAATCTCGCTGCCCCCGAGCTCACACCGGTACGCCAGGCGATCGACCGCATCCTTGAGAAGCATGAGCCCTATCCCGCCGTCGTCATCGACCGGCTGTGGAACCTGCTGCAAGCCAACGAGGCCGCCCAGGCCTTCACCCTGTTCCTGTTCGAAGGCCCGCCGCCCGCCCCGCCGCCCGGCAAGGGGCCGAACGTGCTGCGCTGGCTGCTCGACCCTCAGGCCCTGCGCGCCAAGATCGCCAACTGGGAAGAGGTCGCGCGCTACCTCGTGTCGACGACCTACGCCGAGATTTTGGCTGCCGGTGGCGAGCCCAGGGCGTTGGCGTTCATCGAGGAAATCATGGCCTATCCGGACGTGCCGGCCTCGTTCCGCAAGCTGCGCTTCGAGGACCGGCCCACGCCGGTGCTGACGGTCGAATACCTCGTCGGCGGAAAGACGCTGTCGGTGTTTACCACCATCGCCACCCTGGGAACGCCACAGGACATAACCCTGCAGGAAGTACGCATCGAATGCTTCTTTCCGGCCGACGAGCGCAGCGATGCGCTGTTCAAGAGCCTGGCCGCAAAGCGCTGACGCCCCACCGGACGTGGCCGCTCATCCGACAGATGGAGGGTCAGTTGTCGATGGAAATTGACATCCCGAAGCTTTGCCTTGCGCCCGGCATGATCGCGACCATGCCGGGCTTGTCGGCCAGTTCGCCCTGCCAGCTTTCGGGGCTGGCATGGCCCTGCCAGGGTTCGATGCAGACATAGCCCGCGCCGGGCTTCGTCCAGATGCCGAGATGGGGCATGCCCGGAAACGACACACGAAGCGCCTCGCCATAG
>RGPT01000030.1 GCA_010032545.1 Alphaproteobacteria bacterium | reverse complement strand
GCGCTCGGCACTGGTGGCGAGCACCTCACGGGCGCTGGAAGACCGCGCCGCAGCCGACCTGCTGATCACGCCACCGATGAACCACGTCGATCTGCTCGACTGGACGAGCTTCGATGCCGGCATCGAGGTCGGCTACCGCACGACGATGGAAGCCCTCGAAAAAGCGCGGGCCGTGCCGACCGGCGCCCGCCTGTTCCTGGCTTGATTCTGGATCCTGGAGAACAGTGAGAAGTCGCTCAGCCCTCGAGCGAGTAACGGCCGAACAGCGCAAGTGCCGCGGCGAGGTCATCGCTCGCGGCCAGGACCGCCGAGAGAACCTGGGCGTCGAGCAGGCCGAGGTTCGCGCCCTGCCCGAGTTGGGGACTGGTGCCGTGCGCCGCATCGCCGATGAACAGCACCGGCCCATCGTTCCAGCGCGGAAGTGTCACCTGCCGGTAGGTCGCGCGGGCAAAGTTGCCCGCCCAAGCTGCGTGTTCGATCAGCCCCGCCATCTCCGGCCAGAGTGTCAGCGCTTCCGCCCGCCAGGCCTCGACATCGATCGGCAGGCCGGGCTCCAGCGCTGCGGACGGCAGGCTCCAGAACAGGGTGACCATGTTCTGGCCGACCGGAAGCAGCCCCATCATGGTCTTCGATCCACGGAATCGCTGCTGCAACATGGCGGGGGCGGTGACGATTTTGCCCATGTCGGGCACGGTCGCCCAGATGCAGCCCCAGGGATAGAGCGGTGCCCGCGCCTGCGGCATGAGCCGTTCACGGAGCTGCGAATGGACGCCATCGGCGACAACGACAAGGTCGAACGGACCATGCCGGCCTCCCGCCTTGTCAACCATCGTCGCGCGCCGGCCATCGTGCTCGACGTCGACGATTTCGGTACCGGTAACCAGATGCGCGGCCGAGTGCTTCAATCTCTCATACAACAGCCCGAACAGCGCACCACGATGGATCCCCAGCCCGTACGCTGCCTTGTGCAGTTCGGCGTAGGCAAGATCGAGAACAACATGGCGGCGGTGGTTCAATCCGAGGAGGCCATCGATTCGGGCGCCCAGCCGCTCGACCCGATCGCCAAGATCGAGGCGGCGCAACACAGACAGGCCGGTGGGTTGCAGCAGCAAGCCAGCGCCGGAAGGCCCCGGTTCGACGAAGCGCTCGAAGACGGTAACGCGATGCCCGGCGTCAGCCAGAAACGTCGCAGCCGCCTGGCCGGCTATTCCGCAGCCGGCTATTCCGACTTCGAGCACTCCCACCGAGGTCAAAGGCCGCCGTTGACCACCAGGCACTGGCCGCTGACGTAGTCACTGTCAGGGCTGCAGAAGAGGTAGACCGAGCCCGCGGCCTCTTCCGGCAGGCCACCTCGGCCAAGCGGGATCATCTGGTTCATGGCCGCGATCCGGCCGCCCTGGACGCCGATCTTGACCTTGCGGCCCTGCACTTCGATCTCGCCCGACTCGCCCTGCGACAGCGGCTTGGTGAGGCGCGTCTGGATATAGCCGAAGGCCACCGCGTTGACCGTTACGTCGTAGCGGCCGAACTCCTTGGCCAGGGTCTTGGTGAGGCCGATGATGCCGGCCTTGCCCGCGGCATAGTTCGACTGGCCAGCATTGCCGTTGACGCCCGAGGTCGAGGAAATGTTCACGACCTTGCGCACGATGCGCTTGCCCTCGGCACGCTCCTTCTCGACCGCGTCCTTCAGATGGATCTGGAAGGCGCGCAGGATGCGGAAGGGCGCCGTCAGATGGACATCGAGGATGGCGTACCACTGCTCGTCGCTCATCTTCTGGATGACGCTGTCCCACGTGTAGCCGGCATTGTTGACCACGACATGGCAGTCGCCGAAGGCGTCGACCGCCGTCTTGACGATGCGGTCGCCGAAGTCGGGCTTCGAGACGTCGCCGACGCAGGCCACGGCCTTGCCGCCCATCTTCTCGATCGCGGCAATGGTTTCCTTCGCCGGCGCCTCGTCAATATCGTTGATCACCACCTTGGCGCCGTCGCGCACCAGCCGAAACGCGATCTCCTGCCCGATGCCGCGCCCCGAACCGGTGACGATCGCCACCTTGCCATCCATCTGACCCATCTGAATTCTCCTGAAGCGTGTTCTACGCAGCGGCCACGGTGGCGTTGCCCTGCAGCGTGTCCTGGCCATTCTGGTTGGTGCACCTGACCTCGAGTTCGATCAGCTTCTCGCCGTTCTCCTCGCGCTTGCCCGTGACCTTGCCGCTGACGGTGATGACATCGCCCACCCAGGTGATCGAGGTGAAGCGCGTACCGAGCTTGCGCACCTTGTTGTTCGGCGCGTAGCTGGTCACGAGACGGCCGAGGAATGCCATCGACAGCATGCCGTGGGCGAAGACGTCCTTGAAACCGAACTTCTTGGCGAAGTCGAGATCGACATGGATCGGGTTGTGATCGCCCGAGCCGCCGCAATAGAGCGCGAGCTGGTGGCGGCTTACCGGCGGCAGGACGAGCGGCTTCAACTCGTCGCCGACCTTGACCTGATCGAACTTGGGAATGGTGGTCATCTTTCCCTCCTCACTTCTTCGCAGCGTCGGGGTTGCGCACGACGGTGACGCCCTTGCCCTTGGCAACGAGCTTGCCCGTCTGGTCCTTCATCTCCATTTCCTGGACGACGAACCACAGTGCGCCGCCCTTCTTGTCGTAGATGTCGACGACTTTCTCCTGGCAGGTGACCTTGTCGCCGACGACGACCGGCGCGAAATACTCGAAGTGCTGCTCGCCATGCAGGATCAGACCGATATCGACGTTGAGCAGGCGCAGCAGCCCGCCCTTGTTGGGATCGTCGGCCTGCAGAGCGCGCAGGAAGGTGAGCGGTGCGGTGATGCCGCGATAGCCCGCGGCCTTGGCCGCCGCCTCGTCGCTGTAGATCGGGTCTTCCTCGCCGATGGCCTTGCAGAACAGCCGGATCTTGCCGGCCTCGACGGTGGTCGTGAACGGCTTGAACGTATGGCCGATAAGCTTCTTGTCGAGCTCCATGTCGGATGTCTCCCGGACTGATGCAAAGAAAAGCCCCCTCTCCGACCGCCTGTGCCGGAGAGAGGGCCCTGTCGTTGGCGATTACTCGTAGCGGCCGACGATGGCCACGCTGGAGATGTTCTCGCGCGGCGCGCCGCCCAGGTTGTGCGTCATGCCGATGCGCGGGTCCTTGAGCTGCCGGGGGCCGGCCTTGCCCTGGAGCTGCAGGTACATCTCGTAGAGCATGCGCAGGCCGGAGGCGCCGATCGGATGGCCGAAGCATTTCAGGCCGCCGTCGATCTGGCAGGGGATCTTGCCGTCGGCATCGTAGAAGCCGTCGAGCACGTCCCGCCACCCCTTGCCGGTCTCGGAGATGTGCAGGTCTTCCATGGTCACGAGCTCGGTGACGGAGAAGCAGTCATGGACCTCGAACATCGAGACCTCGTCGCGCGGGCTCTTGATGCCGGCTTCTTCGTAGGCCTTCTTGGAAGCGATGCGCGTGGTGTGGAAGTAGCTGCCGTCCCACGAGTTATGGCCCGACTCGGAGCCGTTGGAGACCGAGAGCTGCAGCGCCTTGACGCTGACGATGTCGTGCTTGCCGAGCGCCTTGGCGATCTCCGGCGTGGTGACGATGGCCGCAGCGGCGCCGTCAGACACGCCGCAGCAGTCGAACAGGCCCAGGGGAGAGGCGATCATCGGCGCGTTCAGGATGGTGTCCATCTCGACGGCCTTCTGCAGATGGGCCTTCGGGTTCTTGGCGCCGTTCTGGTGGCTCTTCCAGGAGACATGGCCGATCGCCTTCTTGAGGTCCTCGCCGCTCACGCCGTGTGCCGTCATGTAGGCGGTGGCGAGCTGGGCGAAGTTGCCCGGCGCCGTGCCGTTGGCGTTCCACAGGGCCTGCAGCGGGCCGCCACGGCCACCCGGAAGACCGCCGTAGCCGGTGTCCTTCAGTTTCTCGACGCCCAGCGCCAGCGCGAAATCGGCCGCGCCGGAGGCCACGGCATAGCAGGCGCCGCGGAAAGCCTCGGTGCCCGACGCGCACATGTTCTCGACGTGCGTCACCGGGATGTTGGGCAGGCGCAGCGTGGTGCTGAGCGGAATGCCCGACTTGCCGACATGAACCTCGTCGATGGCGGTGGAGAACCACGCCGCCTGGAGCTGGTTCTGATCGATACCGGCGTCCTTCAGGCACTCCTTGTAGGCCTCGAGCATCAGCTCCTCGGCGCCGCTGTCCCAGCGTTCGCCGAACTTCGAGCAGCCCATTCCGAGAATCGCGACCTTGTCCTTGATGCCCCGAGCCATGGCAGGCCTCCTGTAGTGGGGTTGGAATTCTAGACCTTTGACCGGTGGAAGGCGACCTAGACCGGCGCCGCCTTCCAGAAATAACGCTTGAAGCCGCCGCGCATCGTGTCGTTGTCGCGGATGCGGAAGGTCATGCGCATCTTGGCGCCGACCTTGACCTGTTCCTTGTCGCTGTCGGTGAAGTCGGCCATGAAGCGCCCGCCCTCGGGGAAGGTGATCATGCCATAGTAGGCCGGCGGATCCGGCGAATAGGTGAGCGAGTCGGCGGTGAACGACATCACCGCGCATTCGAGCCCGGCCATCGCGTAGGGGTCCTGGCTCTCGATCGCGTGGCAGTTGGGATTGACGCAGACCTGGCTGCGCGGGAACTGAACCGTGCCGCAGACCCGGCACTTGCCGCCGACGAGGCCGTAGATCATGTCGCGCTTGCGCCACAGGACCGAGAGCGCCGTCTTCTTATCGAACTCGGCGCGCATGCCCTTGTCGATCGGCAGCATGTCGTTGAAGGCGAGGAACTTCATGTAGTTCTTCTCTTCCTTGCGCCGCGCCATCCAGCCCGACAGGCCCTTGCGCTTGGCAAGCTTGTCCTTCTCGGCCGTGACCTCGAAGACCAGCGTGTCGACGCCCTGCCCGAAGGCCACGACCATGATCCTGTCGCCGGCCTTGGCGCCTTCCAGCGCATCGACCAGCATGACCAGCGCGTGGGCGGCACCAGTGTCGCCGAGCGTGGCGCCCAGCAGGTCGCGCACCGCGCCCTCGCCGATGCCGGACATCTTTGCCATCTGCTTGGGCACCGCCGGCATCAGGCTCGGCATGATGAAATGGGTGATGTCGCTGCCCTTGAGCTTGCAGGCGGCGAGCGCCGCCTTGATCGCGGGCGGCACGATCTTCGAGTAGCCCTCGTCGCGGATCCAGCGCTCTTCCCAGCCGTAGTCGAATTCGGCCTCGTCGCCGCGGAAGTGATCGACGAAATCCATCGACACGGAATGGTGGCCGACCAGCCTGGCGATCACGTTCTCGGTGCCGCAGAGCAGCGCCGCGGCGCCGTCGCCGTAGTTGAGCTCGTTGGCCGACGCGACGCGGGCCATGCGCTTGTCGGCAGCCGCCACCAGCGAGGGCGCGCCGCCCCGGGAGGCATTGAGGCCGGCGATCAGCGCCGAGGTGCCCGCCTTCAGCGATCCGCCGATATCGGTGGCGGAGAGGTTCTGTTCGACGTTGAGCGCGGTGCCGATGACCCCGGCATTCTGACGGTCCTTGAAGGGATGCGTCGTCGAGGCGAAGTAGATGTTGCGGACGTCCTCCGCCTTGTGGCTGGTCAGGCAATCGCGCGAGGCCTCGACCGCCATGGTGATCGAATCTTCGTCCCAGTTCGCCATCGATCGCTCGCCCTTGGCGAGGCCGCGCAGGCCGGGAGCAAACCACTTGTTGGCGTCGTACGCCGCCTGACGGTTGAGGCGCAGGCGCGGCACATAGGCGCCGAAGGCGACGATTCCGACCATTCTTGTCTTTCCTCCGATTGCCCGGCGGAGGGCCGCCGGCGCGTGAATGCTTGTTTACTTGCTCTTAGCGCGCCGGCCGGCACCACGCGAGCCGGTTTTCATCGTCGCCGCACCTCGCGCAGAATTATCTTCCGGTCTGCGGAACCGCGCCGGGCTGGGCCGGCATCTCGCGGACCAGATTCTTGTAACCGGCGTCAGGCGGAAGATGCAGGTACCGCTTGCCGTCCTTGCTCTCCACCCAGGGCTGGACCGTCACGATCTTGCGCCGGGAGGCTTGTGCAAGAGCACCCGCGACGGTGCCGCCCTCGGCCAGAAGCTCGAGATTCTTCTGCGTCGCGTGGACCAGCGTACGTTTGCCCGCCATGGCCTCGTCAATCGCCTGCTGGGCACCGATCCACACCGAGTCGGTCGATTCCGATCCGTCATGCAGTGCGACCTGGTCCTCGGGCGCATCGGCCAGGAAGAACCAGGTGTCGAACCGCTTCGGGACGAAGGTCGGCGTGATCCAGTGCGCATAGGGCGTCATGAGCTCGGTCGCGAGTTCGAGATCCTCGGCCTCGACCAGATCGAGGATGCTCGCCTCGTCCTTGGTGAGTTTGGCCCGCCAGCGATCCTCGATGGGCTTCAGATCGGCGGCGCCGATCAGCGCCTTCTGGCCGCGCTTGCGCGCCAGCAGGACGCCGCACTCCTCGAAAGCCTCGCGCACGCCAGCTATGCGAAACGCCAGTTCCGAATCGGAGAGGGTCGCCGGACCGCCCGAGCGCGCCCGCAGCTTGGCATTGCCGTCGGCCTCCTCGAGCTTGCCGCCGGGGAAGACCAGGGCGCCGGAGAAGGAATCGATCTGGTGATGGCGTACCACCATGAAGACCTCGAGCAGCGAGGCGGCATCGCCGCGCCGCGAAGGCCTCAGCAACAGGACGGTGGCGGCGGGACGCGGCGGGGCCGGTTCCTTCTTGGGCGAGTCATTCATGGGCTTGAGTATCTCCGTGAGGTGCGGAGTTTCCCACACAACCGGCGACAGAGTCATCGGTCGAGTGTATTCGGTAATGTCCTAATTTGATTCTGGGGTCTGTGATATCTTTGCGGTGAAAGACCAACGCGCGCCCGGCTTGCTGAGGTCGATACGGAGATGTTTGACGAGCCGGTCCGGAACTCGGCGCGGATCAGCGCCATATTTAGCCGCCTCATGCTCTGATGCGGCGACGACAAGATCCATGACAGGCTTGTCGGGATCAACGACGTAACACTGGTTCATTGACTACTCCCATGCTCTACCACGATAGCCGTCCACTGCGGCTGGAGTGATGGCTACAGGGCGAACACTTCACCACAGGCCGCCTGAACTTCCCTCAAACGCGCCTTGGTGCTGGTAGCCCCAGGAAAGAACTTATCCGACACCACGTCGATCACCATGCAGAACTTGCCGACCGGGGTTCCCTTGGCGACAAGCTGCTGCTTGCTGAACTCGAAAATCATGGCCGACACATAGCTAGGCGCCGATTCTATGCGTTGCTGCACCTGAGAGGCAAACGGTCGCCGCTGGACGCGGTGCGGGCGCCTATTGTGGCTGAGCGGAGGGCAGACAAAGCGCCGTGAATCCTGATAAAGCCTGAAGCGACTGCTGGGGGGCAAGGTGAAAACGGATCCAAAAATTCTCGCGCTTCTTGCTATTCTAGTAGCGGTGGCTATTGGCATATTCATTGCGGTTATGCCGCAGTCGTGGCTTTTGCCCTTCATGTCCGACTGCGAGCGAACACGCGCAAGCAGCGAATACTTTAAGCGCAATTTTATTTGCCTCTAGAAGATGACCCAACGTTTGTGGGACGAAAAGAACGTTTGAGGGACGAAAAGTAGGCCGTTCGCCAAGTTTGGACACTACCGTGTATTCTTGAGCTTCGCGTTTCACAGTGAAGGAGGACGCCATGTCCATGACGGCAGACAAATCGGGACCCCAGAGCCTGGCCGACGGCCTCAAGGCGCTGCGCGCCAAATGGGGATGGATCGTGGCGCTGGGCGTCGTCTTCCTGGTCGCCGGCGTGATCGCGATGGGCAGCGTCGTTGCGGCCACCGAGACGGCCGTGCTGGTCGTCGGCATCATGATGCTGATGGGCGGCGTGGCCGAGATCATCGCCGCCTTCAGCGTGAAGAGCTGGGGCAAGTTCCTGTTGTGGATGCTGCTGGGCGTGCTCTACGTCGCCGCCGGCATGATCGCCATCATGAACCCGCTTCTTGCCGCCGCCTACCTCACCCTGATGCTGGGATTTGCACTGGTGTTCGGCGGCGTACTGCGCATCTTCCTCGCCTTCCAGATGAAGAGCGCCGGCGGCCCCTGGGGCTGGGTCGTGCTCTCGGGCCTCATCACCCTCTTGCTCGGCGCCATGATCATCGCCCAATGGCCGGCCTCGAGCCTGTTCGTGCTCGGCATCTTCCTCGGCATCGACCTGATCTTCATCGGTGCCGGCTGGATCACGATGGGTCTCGCGCTCAAGAAGCGCGCCTAGCTACTTCCGGGTCGGATCTTCGGCGACCTGCACCAGCAGCTTGCCGAAGTTCTTGCCTTTCAGCAGACCCATGAAGGCCTCGGGGGCGTTCTCGATGCCTTTCACGATGTCCTCGCGATACTTGATCTTGCCCGCCTTGACCGCGGCCGGCACTTCCTTCCAGAAATCGGCCATCTGGCCGAAGTGATCGGAAACGATGAAGCCGGTCACCGTGGCGCGCTTGATCAGCAGCAGACGCCAGTCGGGCCCGGGATTCATCTGCATCTCGTTGTATTGCGAGATCAGGCCGCACAACGGCACGCGGGCGAAGTCGTTGAGCTGCGGCACGACGGCGGCCTGCACGGCACCACCGACATTCTCGAAGTAGACATCGATGCCCTTGGGTGCGGCTGAGCGAATTTCCTTGAACAGATTGGTGCCGGCGGCGCGATAGTCGACGCAGGCGTCGAAGCCCAGCTCCTTGACCACGTAATCGCACTTGTCCTTGCCCCCTGCGAGGCCCACCGCGCGGCAACCGTGCAGCTTGGCGAGTTGCCCGACCACCGACCCGACCGCACCCGACGCCGCCGAGACGACCACGGTCTCGCCGGCTTTGGGTTTGCCGATCTGCATCAGGCCCCACCATGCGGTCATGCCCGGCATGCCCAGCACCGAGAGCGCCAGCGACAGCGGTGCGGTATTGGGGTCGAGCTTCATCGACATCGCACCGTCCGACACGGCGTAGCTCTGCCAGCCCGAATACTCGGCGACGAAGTCGCCTTCCTTGAACCTGGCGTTCTTCGACTTGATGACCTGGCCGACGGTGCCGCCGACCATGGCATCGCCGAGATTGACGTTCGCGGCATAGCCCTTGGTCTCGGCCATGCGCCCGCGCATGTAAGGGTCGAGCGACATCCAGATGGTCCGCGAGAGATACTCGCCGTCCTTGGGTTCAGGGATGGGATGTTCGACGATATCGAAATTGGCGTGGGTCGGCTCGCCCTCGGGGCGCGACTTCAGCAACACGCGTCGATTGGTAGCCATGGATTCCTCCGTTGGTTTACGCCACGCTAGCACGATGAAGGAGGAGAAACGATGCGAGCCTCGTTCCTCGCGCTTTTCGTTATGTTGTGCAGCGGCACCCTGTCGGCCCAGTCCCTGTCCGACAGCGACCGTGCCCTGATCGCCGCCGCCTGGCGCAACGACGTGGCCGCGGCGCGCGACCTGATCGCGCGCGGTGCCGACGTGAACGCCAAGGATCATACGCAACAAAGCGCCTACCTGATTGCCACCTCCGACGGCTACACCGAGCTGCTGCGCCTGACGCTCGCACACGGCGCCGATGTCAATGCGACCGACAGCTATAACGGCACCGGATTGATCCGCGCCGCCGACCGCGGCCATGTCGAGGTGATTCGAGAGCTCCTGAAGACACCGATCAGGATCGATCATGTCAATCGGCTGGGCTGGACCGCACTCCTGGAGGCGGTGATCCTGGGCGACGGCGGCCCGGCGCACACCGAAACCGTGCGGTTGCTCGTGCGGGCCGGGGCCAACACCGACATCGTCGATCCCGGCGGGCTGACGGCCTTGCAGCACGCGCGCAACAAGGGGTTTCGCGAGATCGTGGCGATCCTCACCGCCAAGGACACCGCAGCAACCATGGACCGTGCCCTGATCGAGGCGACTGCGCGCAACGACGTCGAGACCGCCCGGCGCCTGATCGCGGCCGGCGCCAATGTGAATGCCCAGGACGAGAACCGCGACAGCGCGTTCCTGCTGGCGGGCGCGCGTGGCCGCCTGGAGATCCTGAAGCTGACCCTGGCAGCCGGTGCCGACCTCAAGAGCATGAACCGGTATGGCGGGACGGCGTTGATCCCGGCCTGCCACTACGGCCACATCGACACGGTCCGCGAGCTCCTCAAGACGACAATCGACGTCGATCACGTCAACCGGCTCGGCTGGACGGCGTTGCTTGAAACCGTGATCCTGGGCGACGGCGGCCCGGTTCATGTCGAGATCGCGAGACTGCTCGTGGCACGGGGCGCCAACATCAATCTCGCCGACAGCCAGGGAACGACGCCGCTTGCCCACGCCCGCCAGCGCGGCTATCGCGAGATGGCAAACTTTCTGGAGTCGGCTGGCGCGCGTTGATGAATGGGCCTCGCACATATGTCTGTCTGCCTGGTGCCTGGATGGGTGCCTGGACGTGGAAGTTCGTCGTCGAGCGCCTCGCCGCAGCCGGACACGATGTTCGCGCACTCCCCTTTCGCGGCGTCGGCGAACGCGCCGCCGAACTGTCGCCCGACATCGACAACGACGTGCTGCTGGCCGACACGATCGCCTATATCGAGGCGGAAGACCTGCGCGACATCGTACTGGTCGGTCACAGCTTCGGCAGCCTGATCGCAGGCCTGGTCACCGACCGCATACCCGAGCGGGTCGGCCACCTCGTCATCATCGATGGCGGCATCCCGACCGACGGGCAGTCGATCTTCGGCCGGATCCCGCCCGAGATCGTCGCAAAGAGAAGAAAGCTGGTGAAGGTCGTGAACGGCACCGAAGTCCTGCCGTTTGCGCCGGTCGGCAGCCTGATCATCGACGATCCCGATCTCGCCGCCTGGACCCATCGTCACCTCACGCCCCACCCGGTGGCCTGCTACACCAAGCCGATCCGCCTGTTCCATCCCGCCGGCAACGGCCGGCCGATGACCTACATCGCGTGCACGAAGCCACGCTATCCGGTGTCGGCCGGCATGCACGAGAAGGTGCAGGTGATGCCTCACATCCGCTTCAGGCCGATCGAGGCCGGCCACAACTGCATCCTCTCGGCGCCCGATCTCGTGACCAGGGAACTGCTGGAGATCCCGCGATGAGCGAGCAGATGATGATCCTGGTCGCCGGGCCCTATCGTTCCGGCACCAACGACGATCCCATCCTGATAAAGCGCAACGTCGACGCCATGGAGGACACGGCGCTGGCCGTCTTCCGGCGGGGTCACCTGCCGGTGCTGGGCGAATGGTTCGCACTGCCGCTACTGAAGCACGCCGGCTCGCGGAAGATCGGCGACGCCGTGTTCGACGAGATATTCCATCCCGTCGCCCGCGAACTGATCGGCAAGTGCGACGCCGTGTTGCGAATCGGCGGCCCTTCGACCGGCGCGGACGATATGGCGGCAACCGGCGAACGTCTCGGAAAGCGCATCTTCCACGACCTGTCGGAGATTCCGGAGCGCCCGCGGTGAGTTGGCGCCGCGACCCCCTGGTCATCTCCGTCAATGCGCTCGGCATCACCCAGATCACGGCCTGGGGGACGAGCTACTACTGCCTGGGTGTGCTGGCCAAGCCGATCGCGGCCGAGACCGGGTGGACCATCAGCACGATCTTCCTGGGCTTCAGCGTCGCCCTGGTAACGATGGGGCTGATCTCGACCTGGGTCGGGCGCCTGATCGACCGGATCGGCGCCCGCGCCGTGATGTCGATCGGCACCATCATCGTCTCCGTGGGATTGCTCGGCCTGTCGCAGGTTCGCGACGTCGCCTCCTATTTCGTCGCCTGGCTGGTCATCGGCATCGGCATGCGCTGCTGCCTCTATGACGCGGCATTCGCCGCGCTGGTGCAGGCGGTGCCAAGCCGGGGCCGCGCCGCCATCTCCTACCTCACGCTCTACGGCGCCTATGCCTCCACGGTCTTCTGGGTGATCGGCCACTACCTGAACACGGCCTACGGCTGGCGCGGCACGTTGCTGATCTTCGCCGCCATCAACCTCGGCGTCTGCCTGCCGCTCAACTGGCTCGGCCTCTCTCGGCGCGAGACGGCGACGGAGACCGTGGCCGCCAAGGCTCCCGAGAGGACACAGGACGGCCCGGCCCTGGAAGGACGTATGCGCACTGTCGGCATTGCCCTGTTCGCGCTCATCATGTCGCTCAACGGTTTCGTGTTCGGCGTCGTGTCGCTGCAGCTCGTCCCGTTGCTCGAGGCGGCGGGCCTCGCCGGCGCCACCGCGGTGTGGGTCGCGTCGCTCAAGGGCCATGGCCAGTTCGGCGGTCGCCTGGTCGAGATCTTCTTCGGCAAGAACCTCAAGGCCATGACCGTGGCGCGCATCGCCATCGGCGTCCTGCCGCCGGCACTGCTGCTGCTCATGCTGGCCCGCGGCGAGTTCTGGCTGCTCGTCACCTTCACCCTGCTGCTCGGTGCCTCACAGGGCGTGATCACGATCGTGCGCGGCGCCGTGCCGCTGGCGCTGTTCGGCGCTCAGGGCTACGGCGCGGTGCTGGGGCTCATCGCCACGCCGATCCTGCTGGTCAATGCCTTCTCGCCGGCACTGTTCGCACTGATCGTCGATCAGGTCGGCTGGCAGAACGCACTCCACGCGCTGCTCGCCTGCGCGATCCTGACGTGGGTCGCCATCGAGCTGATGTCGCGCTGGTACGAAAGTGCGCGGATGGGCAAGACTCAGAACGTCTCCTTGTAGGGCCTGAGGTCGATCTCGTGCGTCCAGGCGCTACGAGGCTGGCGATGGATATGCCAGTAGTTCTCGACGATAGCCTCGATACCAAGCAACCCATCGACGCCCGCCTTCTCCTTGCGGTCGGGCATGCGCGACAGCAGCCTTTCGCCCTCGATGCCGCCGTCGATGATGACGTGCGCGACATGGAGGCCCTGCGGGCCGAACTCGCGGGCCATCGATTGGACCATGAGACGCAGCCCGCCCGTGCAATGACATCGGCTTCCTTCGTGCCGTCGGTCACGACGGCGGACGCCGAGCCGCCGGCGGCGCGAATGGCGTCGGCGACCTTCCCGATCTTGCCCGCAGTGCGACCCGCGACCAGCACGTGATAGCCCTCTTTCGCAAACCGGAGGCTGAGGCCCCCGCCCACGCCCCGCTCCGCTCCCACGCCCAACACCACGGCTTTCGGCTTCCTGGTCATCGCACTCTCCTTGAATCACCACCGAAGAGAGCTTGCGGGGCAGAGGGCCCTTTCGCTACGGTCCGGCCGCATGAAATTAGCTCCATATCCCATGATCGAACTCGACACCGGCGCCCCGCTCGACCAGCACCGCACCAGTGTCAAACCCGAGTGGATCGACTGGAACGGCCACATGAACGTGGGTTACTACGTCGTGGCTTTCGACCAGGCGACCGACACGATGTGCAAGCAGTTCGGCTGCGGCTTCGAGTACACGCGCGACAAGATCGGCATGACCTTCGTGCTCGAGGCACACGTCACCTACGACCGCGAGGTCAAGGAGGGTGATCCGCTTCGCATCACCACCCAGATCCTCGACCACGACGCCAAGCGCATCCACTACATCCATGCGATGTACCACGAGACCGAAGGCTACCTCGCCGCCACCAACGAGCTCATGCTGATGAACATCGACTACGCGAGCCGCCGCTCGGCACCGTGGCCCGACTTCGCCCTGGAGCGCATCGAGAAGATGGCAGCGGCGCACGCCGCCCTGCCAGTGCCCAAACAGGCTGGCCGCCTTATCGGCCTGCCCAAGAAGAAGTAGGTTCCCCTCAATGCTGGAGTCGCTGCCCTACGAATTGCCCGAGCTTGTCACGCGCGCACCGCTCGATACCCACCGCTCGACGGTACTGCCGGAATGGGTCGACTGGAACGGCCACATGAACGTGGCGTTCTACGTCACCGCTTTCGACCAGGCATCCGGCGCCTTCATGCGCAACATGGGGCTGGGCAGGCGCTACGTCGACGGCAAGCTCGGCATGACCTTCGTGCTCGAAACCCACGTCACCTACGATCGCGAGATGAAGGGTGGCGCACCGATGCGCTTCGTCACGCAGCTGCTCGAGCGCGACGCCAAGAAGGTCCATCTGTTTCACGAGATGTATCACGCCGAACAGGGCTACCTGGCGTCGACCAACGAGACCATCGTGATGAACATCGACTACGCCACAAGGCGCTCCGCGCCCTGGCCGGTGCCGGTGGGCGAACGACTGGAAACCCTGTGGGCCACGCACCGCCTGCTGCCCAAGCCGGCCAAGGCCGGCCGGGTCATGGGTCTTTCGAAGAAGCCCTAGCCAGGGACGCCAGCTCCTCGCCGCTCAGGCGATAGGGCAGCCAGTTGCGGATCCAGCGGAAGCCCAGGCGTTCGTAGAAGCCGCGGGCCGGATTCCAATCGAGGACGTTGAGGTCGATGCGCTTGAATCCCCTGGCCACGCACTCGCGGGCGAGGGCGGCCATCAGCGCACGGGCGACCCCGCCGCGGCGCTCCTCGGGGACCACCCAGATGTCCTCGATGAAAATGCCCCGCGCTGCGGTCCAGACCGAGTAGTTGAAGGTATAGAGCGCGAATCCGACCGGCGCACTCCCGCGCTCGGCGATCAGGGCCGCATACTTCGGATCAGGGCCGAAGCCGTCACGGGCCAGCGTCTGCGGCGTGGAGGTCACCGCATCGGGTTCGTCCTCGTAGGTCGCGAGATCGACCGAGAAGCGATGAAGAAGTTCGACGTCCTCGACGGTCGCCGACCGGACAACGATGGTCATTCCGCACCACCGCGCGACGGGTCGCGGGCAGCCACCAACGCCTCGCGGATAACCGCTTCGTCGCCGACGTGATTGGCCAGCAGCAGAATCAGGCGTGCGTCGAAGGCGCGACACTGCTCGTCATCGAGGTCTCGATGGGCATCGACGATGGCGTTGTAGATATCGTCAGGCCGCGCCAGGCTGAGCGAGCGCCGCAGCGCCCCCGAGATCGCGTCCGTCATGGATGCCTCCTTCAGCCGGTGGCCGTCGCCCGCCGAAGCGCCGACGCCAGTGCCGCCCCATCGGGCGTCCGCCAACGGGCCGCGACATAACGATCAGGGCGGATCAGATAGGTCGTGCCCGGCCGCGCATCGTAGCGTTGCCGCAGCAAGCCGTCGCGATCACACAGAACCGTCCAGCCGGGCAGCGGCGCGCCCGGCGGCGCGACCATCAGCCCGGCGACGCCGGCCGGCAGCGCCGGCAGGTCGCCCGCGCGTTCGGCAAAGCACAGCACCGTAAACCCCAGTCCCAGGCGATCGACGAGGAAGTCATCGCCTCCGTTGCCAACGGGCGCGTCGACCATCGCGCGCCCTGGCCCAGGTCCACCCGTCCAGTCGGCGTCAGTCTCGGGTGTGTCGAGCGGCGAGCCGAGCTGTGCTGTCGGCACCGACAGACGTCCGCTGTTGACCAGGGCGCGAGCGAAGGGGAAGTCACGGGCAAGCGCCAGCGCCGCGTCACGGAAGGCCCGCGACGCCGGAAACTTCGGCGTGATGAAGTCGGTGCTGCGTGTCGAGTTCAGGATGTTTTCGCGCGCGGCGGCGCGGCGTTCGTTGCAGTAGCTGTCGAGTAGTGGCGGCGGCGACTGGCCGGCCAGCACGCGGGCGAGCTTCCAGGCGAGATTGTCGACGTCGGCCACAGCCGCATTGCCACCGCGGGCACCGAACGGCGATACGACATGCGCGGCATCGCCGGCGAAGATCACCCGGCCCTGGACGAAGCGCTCCATCATCCGGCAGGTGAAGGTATAGACACTGGTCCACTCGTGTTCCCAGGAGGCGGTGGGGCCGAACATCTGGCGTAAACGGCGGTCGACGTTCTCCGGCTTCTTCTCCTCCTCCGGATCGGCATCGCGGCCGAGCTGGAAGTCCACGCGCAGCACGTTGTCGGCCTGGCGGTGCAGCAGCACGGAGTTGGTCGGGTGGAACGGCGGATAGAACCAGAAGCGGCGCTCCTTCGGCAGCTCGCTGGTGAAACGGATGTCAGCGATCAGGAACTGGTCGTGAAAGACCTCCCCGGGGAAGGGCAGCTCGAGCAGGTGTCGCACCGCGCTGCGCACGCCATCGCAGGCGACCAACCATTCGGCGTCCAGCGTGTAGCTCCCATCCGGCGTCTCGACTTCGACCTCAACCGACTGAAGACCTGGTCGCACACCCACGACCTTGTTGCGGAACCGGCATTCGATCAGCGGCTCGGAGAGGCAGCGGTCGTAGAGATACTCCTCCACGTAGTACTGTTGCAGGTTCACGAAGGCGGGGAACTTGTGGCCGGGTTCAGGCGCCAGATTGAAGTGATAGATCGGCTTGTCGCCGAGATAGACTTCGCCTTGCTCCCAGGTGATCCCCTTCTCGACCATGCGCCGGGCGACGCCGAAACGGTCCCAGGTTTCGAGGCTGTGCCTTGCCTGGCAGATCGAACGGCTACCGAAGCTCACGCTGTCGTCGTCGTCGAGGAGGACAACCGGAAGACCGCGGGCCGCCAGCGCCAGCGCAAGCGTTGGCCCGGCAATGCCCGCGCCCACGATCACGACCGGCCGGCGTTCGCTTCTACCGTCGAGCTCTGCCGGCCGGCGATAGGGGTAGCGGCGGTATTCGTACGAACTCATCGCCCAGACTTAGTCTCCACCGCCGTCGCACGGGAGAGGGATCATGATTTTTCCAGTGCGGCCCACATCTCGATGTCGCGCTCGGCGGTCCAGATGCGCGGATGGTCGAGGCCCTTGGCCTCGTCGTAGGCGCGCGATACGTCGAACGGCATGCAGTGCTCGAAGATCACCCAGTTACCGTAACGTGGCTGCAAAGCCGCCATTGCCTTGTCGTAGGCCAGCTTCAGGGAATCGCCGGCCTCGGCACTGGCCGCAACGGTCTTGTAGAGGTCGGCCAGAAACGCCTGGGTCCCGGCAATGCCCTCCTCCACGGCAACTTCGCCGGTCAGCGCGTCGCCGCGGCCCGGCACCAATGCCTCCGCCTTGAGGTCACGCAACTTCTGCAGCGTCTGCGGCCAGTCCTTGTAATGCGCATCGCCGCAATACGGTGTGGCGCCGTACTCGACGAGGTCGCCGCTGAACAAGGTACGCTCCTCGGGCAGCCACACGATCGTGTCGCCCTTGGTGTGGCCACGCCCGGCATGGATGATGTCGACCTGCACCTTGCCCAGCCACAGGCTCATGCGGTCGCCGAAAGTAATGGTCGGCCAGGTCAGGCCCGGAATGGTCTCGGCCGCCTGGAACAGCCTCGGGAAACGCTGAAGTTCGGACTTGTAGTCCTGCGCGCCGCGCTCGACGATCATCTCGCGCGTGGCCTCGCTGCAGATGATGTGCTCGGGATTGTAGCCGCTGGCACCCAGCACCCGGACGGCGTGATAATGTGTCAGCACGACATACTTGATCGGCTTGTCGGTGACGGTGCGGATGCGCTCGATCACCTGCTCCGCCATCTTCGGCGTCGCCTGGGTATCGATCACCATGACGGCATCGTCGCCGACCACGATCCCCGTGTTGGGATCGCCCTCGGCGGTGAAGGCATAGGCGTGTTCGGACAGGCGGCTGAAAGTGATCTTCTTGTCCGTCATGTCGGCTTGCGAGGCGAAGGCCCTGGCCATGTATCTGTCTCCCCTACGCATTCTTGGTTCGCGGGAACCCTATGCAGCGTCCTTGGGCCAAGTCAAAGCGCGCGCCCACGGACTATTCACAGGCTGCCACCGGACGGAAGGCCGTCAGTCGGAACCATACTTGTGGTAGCGCGACCGGTCGCCCGAACGCACGGCGACCTCGAAGGCATCGTTGTCGCGTTCCATGCGCAGCCTGATCGTGGTGCCGGCCGCCCCGCTCCCCCAGAGCTTGCGGTAGAAGTCGGCGACGTCGTCCAGCACCTCGTCATTCAAGGCATGCAGGATGTCGCCGCGTTGCAGGCCGGCCCGATCGGCCGGCCCGCCGTCGGAGATACCGCCGACCACGAGCTGGCCCATGTGCTCGACGGTGTAGATTCCAAGCCATGGCCGTGGCGGCGTTGACAGCCGGCCATTGGCCACCAACTCGGCGAAGATCGGCTTCAGCCGGTTGATGGGCACGTACATGTTGCCCGGAAACGCCGCCGCACCGGGACCAAGCGCCTCCTGGACCAGCAGCGAGCCCACACCCAGCAGCGCTCCGTCGGCGCCAACCAGCGCCGAGCCACCCCACAGCGGATAGGCGGGAACCGTGAAAATCGCCTTTTCGAGCAGATACTCCCAGTAACCAGCGAACTCGCGGCGGCTCGCGACCTTGACCTTGAGCGTCGCCTTCTCGCCGCCATAGCCCACGACCACGGCCTCGCTGCGGAGCGCCAGCGTATCGGAATCGCCAAACCGCAGCGGCGTCACGGGGAGCGGCTCGTCGGCGCGCACCAGGCCGAAGCCGCTTTCATAGTCGTAGCCCACGATATGGGCGGGCCACTCATTGCCCTCGATGTCGGTAATGGTGACGGTATCGGCCTCCATGATCAGGTAGCCGATGGTGACGATCAGGCCGCTGTCGTCGATCACGATGCCGTGGCCCTCGCGCTCGGAGCCCAGGGTCTGCGCGGAACGCCTGTCCTCCGGGATGGTCGTCTTCAGGCCGACAATGGCTGGCAGCACTGCGGCGATGGCCGGAGGCAGGTTGGTTGACTTGCCGGGCGTGTGCGCCTCGACGCCTTCCAGGTCGGTCGGCCAGTGGCCCGTACCGTTCGCGGAACCGTTCAACCCTCGGGCCATCCCTACACCCCTCCATTCGCAGTGGGCGCGTCCACAGTCTCAAAGATAGGCGTCCGCCGCGCCGATTGCTATATGACGGTGCATGGCGCCTCCCGCCGACCCGTTCGAAATAACCGACGATCCCGTCCCGGCCGCGCCCGAGCCGGCGCGGCGCACCGTTGCCTCCACGGCACATCTCGACGGGCTGAACGCGGAGCAGCGGCTGGCGGTGACCCATCGGGGCGGACCGCTGCTGGTGTTGGCTGGCGCCGGCACGGGGAAAACCCGGGTTCTCACGTCGCGCATAGCCCATCTTCTGATCACCGGGCAGGCGCGGACCTCGCAGATCCTTTCCGTCACCTTCACCAACAAGGCCGCCCGCGAGATGCTGGACCGCGTGGCCTCGTTGATCGGAGGTGCAGCCGACGGCATGTGGCTCGGCACCTTTCACGCCATCGGCGTGCGCGTCCTGCGCCGCCATGCCGAGCTGGTCGGCCTGAAAAGCAACTTCACCATCCTCGATACCGACGACCAGACCCGGCTGATCAAGCAGCTGCTGCAGGCCGAGGGCATCGACGACAAGAAATGGCCGGCGCGGGTGCTGAGCGGCATCATCCAGCGCTGGAAGGACCGCGCACTCACCCCGGACAAGGTCTCGGGCGACGAGGCCGGTGAATTCGCCGGCGGCAAGGCCGCCGAGATCTACCGCCAGTACCAGGAGCGCCTGACCGAGGTGAACGCCGTCGATTTCGGCGACCTCGTCATGCATTGCGTGACACTGTGGCAGAAGCACCCCGACGTGCTGGCGACATACCACCGCCGTTTCCGCCATATTCTGGTCGACGAATACCAGGACACCAACGTGGCGCAGTACCTGTGGCTCCGGCTTCTGGCCCAGGGCACCGAGGACGTCTGCTGCGTAGGCGACGACGACCAGTCGATCTACGGCTGGCGCGGCGCCGAGGTCGGCAACATCCTGCGCTTCGAGAAGGATTTTCCCGGCGCCACCATCGTGCGGCTGGAGCGCAACTACCGTTCGACGCCGCACATCCTGGCCGCCGCCTCGCACCTGATCTCGCACAACGAGGGCCGGCTTGGAAAGACGCTGTGGACCGAGATGAAGGAAGGCGAGCGCATTGCCGTGCGCGGCGTCTGGGACGGCGACGAGGAGGCCCGTGGCATCGGCGAGGAAATCGAGGCGTTGCAGCGCGACAAGCATAAATTGGCACAGATCGCCATCCTGGTGCGCGCCGGCTTCCAGACCCGCGAGTTCGAGGAACGCTTCATCACCATGGGCCTGCCCTATCGGGTGATCGGTGGGCCCCGCTTCTACGAGCGCCAGGAGATCCGCGACACGCTGGCCTACTGCCGCGTCACGGTGCAGCACGACGACGATCTCGCCTTCGAGCGCATCTACAACACGCCGCGCCGGGGCTTGGGCGAATCGGCGCTGCGCACGCTGCGGCTGATCCAGCGTACCCAGAAGATCTCCCTGTTCGAGGCGACCCGGCGGGCGCTCGAGACCGACGAACTGAAGGCGCGGCCGCGCAAGTCTCTGGGCGACCTGATCAGGAACTTCGAGCGCTGGCGCGCCATGCTCGATGGCATGAGCCATGTCGAGGTCGTGGAAACCCTGCTGGACGAGTCGGGCTACACCGACATGCTCCGACTCGACCGCTCGCCCGAGGCCGAGGGCAGGCTGGAGAACCTGAAGGAGCTCACCAACGCCCTGCAGGAGTTCGACTCGCTGCCCGCCTTCCTGGAGCACGTGGCGCTGCTGACCGACATGGCTGATCGCAGCGACACCGATATGGTGAGCGTCATGACGCTGCACGCCGCCAAGGGCCTGGAGTTCGACACCGTCTTCCTGCCGGGCTGGGAGGAAGGCGTGTTTCCCAATCAACGCGCCCTCGACGACAAAGGGCTGTCCGGCCTCGAAGAGGAACGCCGGCTCGCCTATGTCGGCCTGACACGCGCGCGCAAGCGGGCCTATGTCTATTTCGCCGCCAACCGGCGCATCTTCAACCAGTGGCAGGCTGCCATCCCCTCGCGATTCCTGCGCGAGCTGCCGACGGGACACCTGGCCGAGAGCAGCGATGCTGGCCTCGGCGCGACGAAACACTGGACGATCGGCGCGCGGTCGAAGGCGACAAGCCCGACCTCAGCATCGGCCAGCGCGTGTTCCATCAGAAATTCGGCTATGGCCGCATCGTCGCCGTCGACGGCAACAAGCTCGATATCGAGTTCGAGAAGGCCGGCCCGAAGAAGGTGCTCGACAGCTTCATCGAGGCTGCCTGATCTAGATGTGCACGGGAGAAACGTCATGATCCGCCTGTCCGCCCTCACCCTGGGTCTTGTCCTTGCGGCAGGTGCCGCACTCGCCCAAAGCGGAAAGGTGACGGTCGTCACCTCCTTTTCCAAGGACGTGACCGATCCACTCAAGAAGGCGTTCGAGAAAGCGGTGCCGGGCGCCACGCTCGAAGTGCAGAATCGCAACACCAACGCCGGCGTGAAATTCCTCGAGGAGACCAAGGGTAACAACCAGGTCGACCTCTTCTGGGCCTCGGCGCCCGATGCCTTCGAGGTGCTGAAGGGCAAGAATCTACTCAGCGCCTACAGGCCCAAGGCAACGGGCATCGCCGAGAAAGTCGGCTCCTATCCGGTCAACGACAAAGACGGCTTCTATTCAGGCTTCGCCGCCTCGGGCTATGGCATCATGTGGAACGAACGCTACGTGAAGGCCAACAAGCTGCCGACGCCCAAGGAGTGGCAGGACCTCGCCACGGCGCCCTACTTCGACCACGTCTCGATTTCCGCACCGTCGCGCTCGGGCACGACGCACCTCACCATCGAGACCATCCTGCAGGGCGAAGGCTGGGACAAGGGCTGGCGCACCATCAAGGAAATCTCGGGCAACCTGCGACAGGTGACGGACCGTTCGTTCGGCGTGCCGGAGGCTGTCAACTCGGGCCAGGTCGGCTACGGCATCGTGATCGACTTCTTCGCCTTCTCGTCCCAGGGCGCGGGCTTCCCGGTGAAGTTCGTCTATCCCTCGGTGACGACTCTGGTGCCGGCCAATGTCGGCATCGTTGCAAACGCGCCCAACAAAGCGGGCGCCGAGGCATTCATCGAATTCCTGCTTTCGCCGACCGGCCAGGAGGCCTTGCTGGAACCGACCATCCGCCGCCTGCCGGTCCGGCCCGAGACCTACGCCAAGGCGCCGGCCGACTATCCCAACCCGTTCAAGGACAAGAACCTGCAGGGCCTGCTCACCTTCAACGCCGAGTTGTCGGAGAGCCGCAGCGCCGCGGTCGACACGCTGTACGACCAGCTCATCACCTTCCAGCTGGAGCCGCTGAAGGCCGCCACGAAGGCATTGCACGAGGTCGACGCAGCGTTGGCGAAAAAAGACAATAGTCGCGCCCGGGCGCTGGCCAAGGAGGCACGCGACCTGATCGCGGCCATGCCGATCACCGCGGCGCAGGCAGCGTCGCCCGAGATCCGTGCCGCCTTCTCCGGCGGCAAGGAAAAGTCCTCGCGCCAGGCCGAGCTCGAACAGCAATGGGCGGCCTTCGCCAAGGAGAAGTACGCCGCCGCCAAGGCCAAGGCTGACGAGGCGCTGAAGCTCGCCCGCTGATGGCCCTTGCAGGCACGCGCTCCGCCGGCCAGGCCGCCCTGGCCCTGGCGATTGCCCTCTTCCTCGGGGTGTTCCTGGTCGTGCCCGTGGCGACGGTGATCTACGTCGCCTTCACCGAGAAGGGCGGCGGGGCCCTGACGCTGGTCAATTTTGCCGACTTCGCGCGCACCGACCTCTTCGTGCGCTCGTTCTGGAACTCGGTCTACGTCTCGGCGATGACGGTCGTCTGGGCCTCGGTGCTCGCTCTTCCGCTGGCCTATCTGACGACGCGCTTCGAGTTCCGCGGCGCCATGCTGGTGCAGACGCTGGGTTTTCTTCCCCTGGTCATGCCGCCCTTCGTGGGCGCCGTCGCGATGCAGCTCCTGTTCGGGCGCAACGGCAGCGTGAACCTGCTGCTCGACGAGTGGTTCGACTTCAAGATCGGCTTCATGGAAGGGCTGAACGGCGTCATCTTCCTGCAGGCGATCCACTACTTCCCCTTCATCCTGGTCAATCTCTCGGCAGCACTGCGCAACATCGACCGCGCGATGGAGGAAGCTGCCCAGAACCTCGGCTCGCACGGGCTGCGCCTGTTCCGCCGCATCGCGATGCCGCTCGCCCTGCCCGGCTTCATCGCCGGCGCCAGCCTCGTGTTCGTCAAGGTGTTCGACGACGTGGCGACGCCACTTTTGCTCAACGTCAAGGAGATGCTGGCCCCACAGGCCTATCTCCGCATCACCTCGATCGGTATCGACGACCCGATGGGCTACGTTATCTCAGTCGTGCTGATCGGCGTGGCGGTGGCGACAATGTGGGCCTCGGCGCTCGTGCTGAAGGGCAAGGACTACGCCACCACCCAGCGCGGCGGCGGCGGGCTTGCCCGGCGCAAGCTCAAGCCGCGCGAGTCGGCACTGGCCTACGCCGTGGTGATCCTGATCCTGGCCTTGGTACTGGCACCCCACGTCGGCCTTCTGCTGCTGTCGTTCGCCACTGTGTGGTCGTTCAGCCCGCTACCCGACGGTTACACCTTTGCCCACTACGCCCGCGTGCTGGGCGATAGCTCGGTCTACATCAAGAACACGCTGCTCTACTCGAGCCTGGCTGCGGGAATCGACGTGGTGATCGGCGGCGCCATCGCCTATCTCGTGCTGCGCACTAAACTGCCCGGCCGGCAGTGGCTCGATTGGGCCGCCAGCACCGCGCTCGCCGTACCCGGCGTCGTACTGGGCATCGGCTATCTGCGCGCCTTCTACGGCGTCAAAATGCCCGACGGCACGCCGCTCGCAGCCCTCTGGATCGTGATCGTGCTGGCGATTGCCATTCGCCGCCTGCCCTATGCCTTGCGCGCCGCCTACGCCGCCCTGCAGCAGATCTCGGTGTCGCTTGAGGAAGCAGCCGAGAACCTCGGCGCCACCAAGGCGCGAACGGTGCGGCGCATCGTGATCCCGCTGATGACCGGCGGCCTGCTCGCGGGCTTCGTCACCAGCTTCGCCACCGCCGCGGTCGAGCTGTCGGCAGTCCTGATGCTGGTGCAGTCCAATTCCGACGCGCCGCTCGCCTATGGCCTCTACGTCCTGATGCAGACGCCGGCGGGACGCGGCGCGGGTGCCGCGCTGGGCGTGATCGCCGTGATCATTGTTGCCATCTGCATGGGCCTCGCCCAACTCGCCGCCGATCGCTCGCAACGCGCGCGCGGCCTCGATACATGAGGGGCATGACCATGTCGAAGGCTGTCAGCATCGAGATCGCGGGCGTCAACCTCTCCTACGGGTCGACTCACGTCCTGAAGAATGTCGACCTCTCCATCCGTCCCGGCGAGTTCTTCGCCTTTCTCGGACCGTCGGGCTGCGGCAAGACCACGCTCCTGCGGCTGATCGCCGGCTTCGCACACGCCCAGACCGGGCAGGTGCTGCTCGACGGCCAGGACGTAGCCCCGCTGCCGCCATGGAAGCGTGAGGTCGGCATGGTGTTCCAGAGTTATGCACTGTGGCCCCACATGACGGTGGCCAAGAACGTCGCCTTCGGTCTTGAGGAGCGCCGCCTGCCGCGGGCTGAAATCGACCGCCGCGTGGCCAACGCCCTCGACCTCGTCGGCCTCGCCGACTTTGCCGACCGCCGTCCTGCCCAGCTCTCGGGCGGCCAGCAGCAGCGTGTTGCCGTGGCACGTACCATCGCCATCGAGCCCAAGGTCCTGCTGCTTGACGAGCCGCTGTCGAATCTCGACGCCAAGATGCGGGTGAGTGTGCGACGCGAGCTGCGGGCGCTGCAGCAGCGCCTTGGCCTCACCACGATCTTCGTCACCCACGACCAGGAAGAGGCCAATACCGTCTGCGACCGCATCGCCGTCATGGACGCCGGCACGATCCGACAGGTCGGCACGCCGATGGAGCTCTACGAGAACCCCGCCAACCTCTTCGTCGCGAGTTTCCTCGGTTCGGCCAATATCCTGGGCGATGGCGACGGCATTCCGGTGCCGGCCGGAAAGCGTCTGGTCTTTCGGCCGCAGCACGCCACCCTGTCGTCGGTCGACGGATCCAACCTGCAGGGTCGTGTCACGCATCGCGAGTTCCTGGGGGCTACCGTGCGTTACGGCGTGCGGGTCGGCATCAGCGAGATCCTGATCGAGGTGCCGTTCCAGTCCGGCAGCGAGTTACGCACCGTGGGCAGCGTGGTTGGTGTGGCCCTGCCACCGGAACGCATGCTCTACCTGCCGGCGTGAACACCGTGAAAAAGGCAGGCTTCATCGTCCCGGCGGCGCAACGTGCGGCATGGGAAGCGCTTCTGGAGGAGCGGCTGGGCGAGGAAGGATTCATCGTCGCGAGCTGCGAGGTCTCGCGGGACGGGCCCTGGCGCATCGATATCTTCGGCGATGGCAGCACAGCCCTTGTCGACGAGGCGATCGCCGCGGCGGCCCAGGCAATGGGCATCACCGAGCCCGGTTGGGCATGGGAGGAGCTGCCCGACATCGACTGGGTGGCGGAGAACCAGCGCTCGTTCCGGCCCTTCGCTGTCGGGCCGTTCTGGGTCCACCCCTCGCATGTGGTCGACGGCAGGCCGGCCGGCCTGTTGCCGCTTCGCATCGATGCCGGCCTCGCCTTCGGCACCGGCACCCATGCGACCACACGCGGCTGCCTGGAACTGCTGGCGACACTCGATCCGTCCGAGACAACGAATGCCGTCGATGTCGGCTGTGGCAGCGGCATCCTCGCCATTGCCATGGCCAAGCTGTGGCGACGCCCGGTCCTCGCTGGCGACAACGACGCCGAGGCGGTGGACGTCGCGGTGGAGAATGCCGGCCTGAATGGCGTCGGCGAGCGCTGCCGCTTCGTCGTCTCTGCCGGCCTCCAGGCGCCCGAACTGGCGGGCCGCGCGCCCTATGACCTCGTCGTGGCCAACATCCTCGCCGGGCCGCTGGTCGATCTCTCCGAGTCATTCGCCGCGGCAGTCCGGCCGGGTGGACGCGTCCTGTTGAGTGGGTTGCTGGTGGAGCAAGCCGCGCTCATCCTGTCGACCTATGCGCGTCGCGGTTTCGCCTTCGAGCGACGCCTCGATCTCGAGACCGGCGGCGCGTGGTGGCGTACTCTCCTGCTGCGGCGAATCTGACCGGAAAAGGTCGACTACGAAAAAGGGCCGGCTTTCGCCGGCCCTTTGTACGCTTACGCTACGCTAAGAGGTTCAGGCCGCCCGGTGCAGGTTCTGGTTCGCCGCGGCCAGGCCGCCGGTCACCGTGTCGAACGCCGGGGCGACCCCCTCCGCGGCCTCGCGCACCGCGTACTGGATGTCGCCACGGGCAAGGCCGAGGTCGGCCAATTCCCGGTCGGTCATACGCAGCAGCTGAGCCTCGGCGGCCCGTAGCTTGAAGTCTGCCTTGATCGCCGCCACGAGGCGGTCATAGCAACGGCCCAACCACAGCAGGGTGTCGCCAAGGGCATTTGCCATGAGTTCGGCGCGGGCGTAGCGCGCACGCAATTCAATCATCTGTCGGTCGCCGAGGGAAAAACCGACCTTGGCGATATCGTTCCTCCCCGCCGGCGTAGTTTCGCTTGTCAGATTCTCAAACATCTGAATCGGCTGGGTAATCATGCTACTCTCCTTCTATAGTGCGGCGCGGTACGCGATGCTGCATCGCACTAAGCAAATATAGAGCCTTGAGTTACAACGATAAGTCGGTTACCCGACTTTCTGATATGCACCAAACGCATGGCGCTTCATAAAATGACATTTCGCATCTGCGAACGAACGAATCTTGCGCTGTTTGCCTCCTTTCGGTACGCCGCGTAGGGTCGAACCAATCATGAGTTCAGCCCCCGACGACGTCCTTCAGCTCCTGCGCCAGCGTGGTCGTGAGCTCGATCCCTCCGCCCTGGCCTCCCTGATGCGCGGCGTCGCCGCCGCCCCGGGGGGCTTGGCCGGACCGGAGTGGATCGAGTTGATCGCCCCGGATCCTGACGCCGAATTGACCAAGGCGCTGACCGCCTGGCGGGCAGAACTGGTTGCGACCGGCGACGGTCTCGACACTGTGCCGGCGCCGCCGGAGCGTCTGGCGCGATTGCGTACCGAACTCGTGCGCCGCGGCCTCGACGGCTTCGTGGTGCCGCGCGCCGACGAGCATCAGGGCGAGTATGTGCCGCGCGGCTCCCAGCGCCTGGCCTGGCTCACGGGCTTCAGCGGCTCGGCGGGCCTCGCCGTCGTCCTGGCCGACCGAGCTGCGATCTTCATAGACGGCCGCTATACCCTGGCCGTGCGCGACCAGGTCGACACGGCCGCATTCAGCCCCCATCAGATCCCCGAGGAATCGCCCGAGACCTGGATTGCCGAAAACCTTTCGAAGGGCGGCAAGCTCGGCTTCGATCCCTGGTTGCAGACCGTCGACGGCCACGAGCGTTTCGCCCGTGCCTGCCAGCGCGCCGGCGGTTCCTTCGTGCCGGTGGACTCCAATCCGGTCGACGCGGTCTGGCGCGACCGGCCGCCGGCACCGCTCGCGCCCGTGCTACCGCATCCTGTCGAGTTCGCCGGCGAGAGCAGCGACGCCAAGCGCACACGCATCGCCGGGCTCGTCACCTCGAAGGGCGCCGACGTCGCGCTGGTCACCGCGCCCGACTCGATCGCCTGGCTGCTGAACGTCCGGGGTGGCGACGTGCCCCGCACGCCGTTCGCACTCGGCTTCGCGTTTCTGCACGGCGACGGCCATGTCGATCTCTTCATGGACCGCCGCAAGATACCCAACCGCACGCTCTCCTGGCTCGGCAATGCCGTCACGCTGGCGCCGCCCGAGGAGCTGGGCAGCGCGCTCGACACGCTGGGCAAGATGGCCAAGCGCGTCATGATCGAAAGCTCGACAGCACCGCATTGGGCCGCAACGCGCCTGCAACAGGCCGGCGCCGCGATCGTGCGCGAGGCCGATCCGGTCGCTCTGCCCAAGGCCTGCAAGAACGCCGTCGAACTGGCCGGCATCCGTGCCGCGCATCATCGCGACGGCGCCGCCGTCAGCCGCTTCCTGGGCTGGCTGGCGCGCGAATCAAGGACCGGCATGCTGCGCGAAATCGAAGTCTCCGACCGGCTTCAGGCACTGCGCGAGCAGACGGGCGAGCTGCGCGACCTCAGCTTCGATACCATTTCCGGCGCGGGTCCCAACGGCGCCATCGTGCACTACCGCGCCTCCGAGGCGTCGGAGCGGACATTGCAGCCCGGTAGCCTTTATCTTGTCGACTCAGGCGGCCAATACAGGGACGGCACCACCGACATCACGCGCACGGTCGCCATCGGCACGCCGAGCCCGGAAATGCGCGACCGCTTCACCCGCGTGCTGAAAGGCCATATCGCGCTGGCCTCCGCGCGCTTTCCGGTCGGCACGACCGGCTCCCAGCTCGATGCGCTCGCGCGCTACCATCTCTGGCAGGCCGGCCTCGACTACGACCACGGCACGGGCCATGGCGTCGGCGCCTATCTTTCCGTCCACGAAGGACCGCACCGCATCTCCAAGATGGCCAACAACGTGGCCCTGCAGCCCGGCATGATCGTCAGCAACGAGCCGGGTTACTACAAGACCGGCGCCTACGGCATCCGCATAGAAAACCTGGTGGCGGTGCGCGAGGTCTCGATCGAGGGCGCCGACCGCAAGTACCTCGAATTCGAGACGCTGACGCTGGCGCCGATCGACCTCGCCTGCGTCGATACGAGCCTGCTGACCGGGCCCGAGCGGGAATGGCTGAATGCGTACCATCAGCGTGTCCGCGAGGCGATGGGTCCGGAAGTCGACGAGGCGACGCGCGCCTGGCTCGCCGAAGCGACCCACGCGATCTGAAGCCAACCTCCTGGTCGTCTGCCGCGGGCGCACCACTCCAGTGGCGCGCCCCCAGCGTCCGATCTAGTCCTTCACTGCCGTCCGGCCGAGCACGACGTCCTGATAGACGTCGAGCGACGGCAGGCCGCCGGTGTGCATGAACAGCACCTTGGCGTTGGGCTTGAAGTGGCCCTGGCGCGCGAGGCCCATGAGGCCGGCCATGATCTTTCCGGTATAGACCGGGTCGAGCAGGACGCCTTCGGTCCGCGCCAGCATCTGGACAGCTTCCACCATCTTGGCGTTGGGCACGGAATACTTCGGCTGCCAGAAGCCGCCGAAACTCTTCACCGCCTCGCGCGGCACCTTGCCGATGCCGAGCAGGTCGGCCACCGCCTGCGCTTCCTTGTGGACCAGCGGCTCCTGGTCGGCGGGATCTCGGCTGACGCCGATGCCGATCAGAGGGATCCTGATGTTGTTACCCAGGAAGCCCGCGACCATGCCGCCATGGGTACCCGAGCTGCCTGAGCCGACCACGACAGCATCGAAGGCCACCCCCATGTCGAACCACTGCTGCTGCATTTCCTGCACGCAGGCGACATAGCCCAGCCCGCCGATCGCGTTCGAGCCGCCACCCGGGATGATGTAGCCCTTGCGGCCGAGGGAGGCGACTTCCTGCGCCACGCGCGACATCGCCTCGCCCATGTTGCTGCCACCAGGCACGACAGTGATGGCCTCGACGCCCATCAGCTCGAACATGAAATTGTTGCCGCCGGCCGTCTTGCTGTAGCTGCCGGGGACGCGCTCCTCGATCACGAAGCGGCATTTCAGCCCTTCCTTGACCGCGGCGGCCAGCGTGATGCGGCAGTGGTTGGACTGCGGCGCACCGCAGGTGATCAGCGTGTCCGCTCCCTGCGCCAGCGCATCCGCCGCCAGGAACTCGAGCTTGCGGGTCTTGTTGCCGCCGGGAAACAGGCCCAGCAGATCGTCTCGCTTGATCCAGATCTCCGGCCCGACGCCGCCCGGGCAGCTCGCCGCCAGCGCCTTGGTGAAGTGCGGCAGCAG
>RGPT01000290.1 GCA_010032545.1 Alphaproteobacteria bacterium | reverse complement strand
CTGAAGCCCTCGATGTTCGCCGACCTGTCCTCCGATGCCAAACTGCTGCGCGGCATTGACATCTCGCTGTCCGGCCGGCTGCGGATCGAGGCGAGCGGCGGCGGCGAGGTCAAGACCGTCGAAATCGACATCAAGGGCGGTGACGGCAATGTCGCTCTTCCAGGTGTGTTGCCGGCGTCTCATCCGGTGCGTGCAGTCACTGCCCGGGTCCTGGTCGACGCCGCAACGCATACTGCCAAAATCGACAAGATCGAGTTCGATTTTGGCGCGACCGCGGTTTCGATAAGCGGCGTCGGCGTGAAAAATCCCGAGGGGCAGACGTTCACCGGACGCGTCGACGTCCGCAAGATTCCCGTCAGTCGTCTGGGCGACTACTGGCCCCTGGAGTTCGCTCCGGGCGGCCGCCAATGGGCGATCACCAATCTGAGCAACGGCGAAGTCGACGTCGCTGCGGAATTCGCCCTGAGCGCACCCGGCAACGAGATGTCGGAGCTCAAGGTCGATCGTCTGGTTGGCCTCCTGGACTATCGCCGCATGACCGTTCGCTACATGCCGCACATGCCTGAATTGCAGGCTGTGTCGGGCAAGGCGCGTTTCGAGAACGGAACGCTGCATTTTGACGTGGTCGGCGGCAACGCCGTGGGGCTCCGCGTGACCGGCGGGACGATCGACTTGCTGGACATCGATCGGCCCGGAGTGCCCCAGGCCAGGATGCGCTTCAATATCGCCGGGCCGGCGGCCAGGGTAGCCCAGTTCTTGGCGCGTCCTGCACTCGGACTGCCAAAGGACGTCCTGTACGACTACCGGCGGGTCGGTGGCGACGTGTCTGCCGATGTCGGGCTTGCATTCCCCTTGGTGGACTCGCTCGCGGTCGCTGCAATCGACATCAAGGTCGACGCGGAGCTTCGCGCCTTTTCGCTCAAGGATGCATTGGGAGACGTCGACCTCAGCGATGCCGTCGGGCGCGTGAAGTACGGCAGTTCGGAGCTCAGCGTGAGCGGAACCGGGAAGTTCGACGGCCATCCCGTGGAGATTGGATGGCGGGAACTCTATACCGCCAAGGCGCCCTTCCGACGCCGCTATGAATTAAAGGGCACGGTACCTTCTACCCTCGTTGCAAAGGCGGGTTTTCCTTCGCCTGAACCCTATGTGACGGGGCCGGTCGGCATCGCACTTCAATATCAGGTGGCGCTGAACGGCACTGGGGAGGTGACCGGTCGCTTCGACATGAAGGCCTCCAGGCTCGCCATTCAGCCGCTGCTTTGGACAAAGGATCCGGGAACCGACGCCCAGGCCACCGTGGTGTTGAAGCTCGCCGCTGGCGGCAAACTGGTGACGGCCGATTTCGACGGCCGTGGCAACGGCCTGCAAGGCAAGGGCCAGGTGAAATTTGCCGGCGACAACGCCGTGCAGCAGGTCAGCCTGCAGCAACTTAGGATCGGCAAGACCGACGTCGCGATTGATTGGCAGCGCGGCCCGGCGGGTGTTGCGTTGAGCCTGAAGGGCAAGGCCATAGAACTGCAACGCGTACGCGACATGATCAAGTCACGAGACGAAATTGCGAAGAAGGAGCCTACTGGTGCGGCAGCTGCGGCGCAGGCCGCCACCCGGATCACCGTGCAGCTCGAACAGATTTTCGCAAAGCACGGGACGCTCGGCTACCTCAATGGGCAGCTCGATCTCAGAGGCGAGCGCATCGCGTCGGCCGACATGACCCTGGGTGGTGGCAAGGGCTCGACCTTTCGCGTCACGCCGGCGGGCAAGAGCCGCAAGTTCTTTTTCTACGTTGCCGACTTCGGGCTGCTGCTGAAGGAAGCCGGTTGGATGGACGGCCTGATCGGCGGATACCTCCACATCGAAGGCCAGTTCAACGACTTGTGGGCCGATCCGCCGTTCGAGGGCTTCCTGAAGATGGGAACCTATCGGCTCCAGATGGTGAAGCCGCGCTCCGAGGTCGGGACGCTGAATTCGGCCATCGAGGGTCTCGGTCGCGCGGGCGATGCAACGCAGCAATTCGACAACCTGGAAGCCAAGCTGACCAAGGTGGCCGATCGCGTGAACGTGAGGGATGGCCGGACCAGCGGCCGCTCGATCGGCCTCACGACCCAGGGCTGGCTCGATCTCGGCAACGAAACCGCTCAGCTCCGCGGTGTGGTGGTGCCTGCGTTCGCTCTCAACAATCTGTTGTCGAACGTACCGTTGCTTGGGCCGCTGCTCACCGGCGGCAAGGATGGTGGTCTGTTTGCGATTTCCTACAGTCTTGAGGGCCCGCTCGACGACCTCAGGAGCAACGTCAGCATGATGTCTGCCGTGACACCAGGAGTCTTGCGCGAAATCTTCAATGCGGCGCCCGACGCCAGCACGCCGGTGGCGCCGAACAAGGAAATGGAACGCGCGCCCTAGATGGCGCGAACCAGCACATGCCGCTTTCGGCCGGCAGACAGTTTCAGAGTGCCGGAGCCATCGAGATCGGTCTCGCCGACCATTGCCGCGTCGCCGGCGATCGGCTTGTCGTTGAGGCGCCCGCCGCCACCCTTGATCAGCTTGCGGGCTTCGGTGCGGCTCTCGACGAGGCCCGCCTCGTGCAGCAGTTCAAAAGCCGGGATGCCGCTGGCAAACCGTGCGCGCGGGACGTCGATCGTCGGCAGCGCGTCGGCCTTGGCGCCTTCCTCGAACGTGCGACGGGCTGTTTCGGCGGCGAGCTCGGCCGCTGCCGTGCCGTGCGCAAGTCGAGTCACCTCGGTCGCGAGAATCTTCTTTGCGTCGTTGACTTCCTGGCCGTTCAACGCCTCGAGGCGTGCGATTTCGGGCAGCGGCAGCTCCGTGAACAGTCTTAGGAAACGCCCGACATCGGCATCTTCGGCGTTGCGCCAGTATTGCCAGAAGTCGTAGGCGCTGAGCCGCGCCGGGTTGAGCCACACCGCGCCGGCGGCGGTCTTGCCCATCTTGGCGCCCGAAGCGGTTGCGAGGAGCGGGGACGTGAGCGCGAACAGGTCAGCGCCGGCCATGCGCCGGCCAAGATCGGCACCCATCACGATGTTGCCCCATTGGTCGGAGCCGCCCATCTGGACGATGCAGTTGTGGCGCTTGTGCAGTTCCACAAAATCGTAGGACTGCAGGATCATGTAGTTGAACTCGAGGAAGCTCAGCGGCTGGTCGCGCTCGAGCCGCAACTTGACCGAATCCATGGTCAGCATGCGGTTGACCGAGAAGTGCCGGCCGACGTCGCGCAGCAGCGGGATGTAGAGCAGCTTGTCGAGCCAGTCGGCGTTGTTGGCCATCACCGCGCCGGTCGGGCCGTCGCCGAACGTCAGGTAGTTGGCAAAGCTCGTCTTGATGCTGGCCATGTTGGCGTCGATCTGCTCGTTGGTGAGCAGCTGGCGCGTCTCGTCGCGGCCCGAGGGATCGCCGACCTTGGTCGTGCCGCCGCCCATCAACGCGATCGGCTTGTGCCCGGTCTTCTGCCACCAGCGCAGCAGCATGATCTGCAGCAGATGGCCGACGTGCAGCGAGTCGGCCGTGCAGTCGAAGCCGATGTAGGCGGTGCGGATGCCGCTCGACAGCATTTCGTCCAGGCGAGCGGCATCGCTGCACTGATGCACCATGCCGCGCTCGTGCACGATACGCATGAAATCCGACTTGAAGTTCGTCATCGCGCTGCTCGACTTGCGTTGTCCTTGAAGGGGCCGGGGTGTAACACATTCTGCCTATGGCTTCATCCTACCTGCGCGCGCTTGGCCTGATGAGTGGAACCTCGGTCGACGGTGTCGATGTGGCGCTGATCGAGACCGACGGCGAGAGCGTGGCGTCCTTCGGGCCGAGCCTTACGGTGCCCTATGCAGACGACCAGCGGCGGGCAATACGCGGGGCATTCGGCGCCGAGCAGGTTTCCGATCAGACCCGAGTCGCGGAGCGCGCCGTGACGGAGGCACACGCGGCGGCCGTGCAGACCTGGTCGAGGCAAAGCGGTGTTGCGCTGCCGACGATCGACGTTGTCGGTTTCCACGGGCAGACGATCACGCACCGGCCGGAAAAGCACTTAACCTGGCAGATCGGCGACGGGGCGGGGCTGGCCCGCTCGTTGGGCGTGCGGGTGGTAAACGATCTGCGTGCTGCCGACGTCGCGGCTGGCGGGCAGGGCGCACCACTTGTGCCGATCTATCATGCAGCGCTGGTGCGCGATCTGCCGCGACCGCTGG
>RGPT01000289.1 GCA_010032545.1 Alphaproteobacteria bacterium | reverse complement strand
TAGGCCGGAGAGCCGGGCCGCCACGGTCTGCCGCACGCCGTCGTTATCCTCGACCACAAGGACGGTCTCGTTGCCTCCCGCCGGCTCGGCAACCTCGCCCGGCACAGAAGTCCGTGCGACCCGCCGCTCCGTCGCGCGAGGCAAATAGATCCGCACTGTCGTCCCTCGGCCGACCGCGCTGTCGATCTTCACATGTCCGCCCGATTGCCTGACGAACCCGTGCACCATGCTGAGGCCGAGGCCGGTCCCCTGCCCGACCTCCTTGGTGGTAAAGAACGGTTCGAATGCCTTCTCGACCGTCTCCGGCGCCATTCCGGTTCCGGTGTCCGAAACCTCGATCGCGACATACTCGCCGGCTTTGACCCCCGGATGGAGCGCGGCGTAGTCCTGTCCCAGTTCGACGTTGCTCGAGGAGATTGTCAGCGTACCCCCTCTCGGCATCGCATCGCGTGCATTGTTCGCCAGATTGATGATGCAGGCGCTGAGCTGCGCTTCATCGACCAGGACCTGCCAGCCTTCCGAAACGCAATCGACCTTGACCTCGATATCCTCGCCGATGCTGCGATCCACCAACCGGACGCTTTCGGCGATACAGGCGCCGACATTGCTGATCTTGGGACTGAGCGGCTGGCGGCGAGCGAAAGCCAACAGGCTCTGCGTCAGCTCGGCGCTGCGCGTCGCGCCTGTCAATGCCACATCGACGTGATGAAGGGCGCGCGGATCGGTCGCCACCCGATCCTGCAGCATCTCCAGATTCCCCATGATCATGGTCAGGAGGTTGTTGAAGTCATGAGCGATGCCGCCGGTCAACTGGCCGATCGCTTCCATTTTCTGCGCTTCACGAAGCTGGGTCTGCAGCGCCCGACGCTCGGCATCGGCCTCCTTGCGGGCGGTAATTTCATAGAATCCCGTCAAGATGACCTGCTCGCCGCCGAAGACGGCAACGCGGCCGCCCATCATGATCCAGATCGCCTCGCCGTTTGCTTCGTTGCGTAGCTGGAATTCATAGCCTTGAATCTCGCCCTCGCTCCTCATCGACTCGACGAGTTGCTTGCGATCCTCGGGATTGACGAAAAAGTCAGCCGCCCGACGCCCCTGGAGATTGCCGGACTCGACGCCGACGGTCCGGTGCGCGGCGGAATTGGCATAAAGAATGACACCGTCCGACAATGTCGAGATGATGATGCCGCAGGGCACCGCCTCGGCCGTAAAGCGGAACCATTCCTCGCTTTGCCGGAGCTTTTCCTCGGCTTGCGACTGCTGGGTCACGTCCAGACCGATCGTGGCGATCCCTCCGTTGCGCATGCGATGCTCGGAGACCTGGACGACCCGACCGTCGGAATGCAGCCGCGTGACCGTGGTGCCGTCGGCGCGGCGATGCGTTGCAATGCACTCGGCAATCGCCGCTTCCTTTCCGTCGGCCGAAACATCGAACTGACCGCGGTCGAAGGACGCGCGCACGATGTCTTCGAACCGGGCGTTTAGCGCGATCACATCGGAAATCTTGGGATTGTTAGAGATGAAAATGACCCCACCAAGCGTGGCGTTGATGCCAGACTTGCGGGCGAGGATCACGGCCTCTGCCGCGGAGACGTTGTGGATCGCCACTAGGAGGTTGGCGGCGAATTTCATCCTCGAGCCGTTGCCGAATTTGCCGAGGTCGTAGTGACCCCGGGCAAACCCGTAGAACACGGGCAGGCAGCGCTTGATCGCCGCCTTCGGCCCGCTCGCGTACACGACGAGGTCCTTGTTGACGGCCTGCCCGCCGGTGCCGCTGAGGGGGCAGTCGAGCAGCGTACCGCCGGACTTGGCTAGCACCTTGCGCGCCGACTCCTTGTCGGCGATGGGGAAGGTGCTGGTCTCGATCACCACGTGCCGGCGGTTCGCGGTGCTGGCGATATCCTTGGCGACCTGCGCCAGCGCCTTCGTCGACGGCAGGGCAGTGATGATAAGTTCGGCAGAGCGGGCGACTTCGAGCGCGCTCGCCGCCGCCGTCCCGCCGGATTTCTTCAGGCGTGCCCGGCACGCGGCCACCGGGTCGTACCCGATGACCTCGAACCCGCCCTTGACGAGGTTGGCGGCCATGGCCGAACCCATGATGCCAAGGCCGATGACCCCGACGCGGGTTCTCGCCACGCCGCCTCCCGTGGGCCGCCGGGTTACAGGCCGGCCTGGGAAATGAACTTCGGGTTGAGGTAGGCCTCGATCGCTTCCGTGCCGCCCTCGGAGCCGTAGCCCGAATCCTTTACGCCGCCGAACGGCACCTCGGGAATCGCGAGGCCCAGGTGGTTGATCGTGATCATGCCGGTCTCGACCGCGGCTGCGATGGCGTTGGCCGTCTTGGCCGACTTCGTCCACGCGTAAGCAGCGAGGCCGAAAGGCAGGCGGTTGGCTTCCTTGACCGCGTCCTCGAAGGTGTTGAACGGGTTCACGATCGCCATCGGACCGAAGGGCTCGTCGTTCATGACCTTGGCGTCGTTGGAGAGCTCGGTGATGACGGTCGGCTCGAAGAAGTTGCCTTCCTTGCCGATCCGGTGGCCGCCGGTGCGCACCTTGCCGCCGTGCTTCTCGGCATCCGCGACGTTGGCTTCCATGGCCGACGAGCGGCGCGGGTTGGCGAGCGAACCCATCGTGACGCCCGCATCCAGCCCGTTGCCGACCTTGAGCTGCTCGGTCGCCTCGACGAATTTGTCGACAAACTTCTTGTAGATGCCTTCCTGCACGAGGAAGCGGGTCGGCGAGACGCACACCTGGCCCGCATTGCGGTACTTGCTGCCGGCCATGGTCTTGGCGGCGAGCTCGACGTCCGCGTCGTCGAAGATGATGACGGGTGCGTGGCCGCCCAGTTCCATCGTCACGCGCTTCATGTGCTGGCCGGCCATCGCGGCGAGCTGCTTGCCGACGATGGTGGAGCCGGTGAACGAGATCTTGCGGATCACCGGGTGCGGGATCAGGTAGCTCGAGATCTCGGCGGGGATGCCGTACACGAGGTTGACCACGCCGGCCGGCACGCCGGCATCGGCGTAGGCGCGGATCAGTTCGGCGGGCGAGGCGGGCGTCTCTTCAGGTGCCTTGATGATGATCGAGCAGCCGGCGGCAAGCGACGCCGAGAGCTTGCGGACGATCTGGTTGACCGGGAAGTTCCACGGCGTGAATGCGGCGACGGGGCCCACGGGCTCCTTGACCACCAGCTGGTAGACGCCTTCGGCGCGGGCGGGAATCACGCGGCCGTAGGTGCGGCGCGCCTCTTCGGCGAACCAGTCGATCGTGTCGGCGCCGGCGAGGATTTCCATCTTCGCCTCGGCCACGGTCTTGCCCTGCTCCTGGGTCATCAGCGGCGCAATCGCGTCGACGCGGTCGCGCATCAGGTTGGCGGCCTTGCGCATGATCTTCGAGCGCTCGTACGCGGAGATCTTGCGCCAGACGTTGAAGCCTTTCTGCGCCGCTTCGAGCGCCCGGTCGAGGTCGGCCTTCTCCGCGTGGGCCAGCCGGCCGATTTCCTTGCCGGTGGCGGGGTTGATGACGGGAAGGGTGCGGCCGGAGGCGGCAGCGCACCAGGCGCCGTCGATGAAGAGCTGGGTATTTGGGTACATGGCAGGCTCGATCCGTTGGGGATGAAGGGAAGCCACCGAGCGTACCCCTAAACCACCGTTTGCGCCCGTGCCGGAGTCGAAACCGGTCAGCGAAAGTGGTATAAATGATCGGATTCCCCTCCCGCACTCGAAAGCGCCAGAGCCATGAGCGACAAGAAAGACAAGCCAGCCGATTTCGATCCCGACGCCACGGTGATGCAGTCCGCACCGCGACCGGCCGAAGCGCCCGGGCACGATCCTGACGCGACAGTGATGATGGGGTCTCGCAAGGACCTGGTAGCGCCGGACGAAGACGCCACGGTCATGATGCGTCCCGGTGCCTTGGGCGGTGGCGACGAGGACGCGACGGTGATGATGCCCGCGGGCCTGGGCAAGGGCGAGCCGCCTGCCGAGGCACCCAAGCGCATGCCGATGGCGGCTTTCCAGCGCGACGAGGACCCCGACGCCACGGTGATCGGTGCCCCGCCGCCGGAACCTGAGCCGGAGCCCGCGCCCGCCACGGCGGCCAGCGCGCCTGTCGTCGTTCCCGTGGTGCCGGTCGCACCGGCGCCCGAACGCTCGACCCCGGTGACGGCCGATACCTCGCGCATGCCGCTGATTGCCGGCGGCCTGGTGGTGGTGGCGGTTGCCTTGTAT
>RGPT01000288.1 GCA_010032545.1 Alphaproteobacteria bacterium | reverse complement strand
GGGTCCTGGTCGGGGCGGGCGTACTTCTGGCCGATGGCGACGCGAACCTCTTCGTTCGGCACCTCTGCACTGAGGTTCAGTAGCCGCCGCGCGATGTCGAGGTCGGGGACGGTTTCCAGGTCGAACACGACATAGTTGGTCACGGGCGACCTCGATCAGGATGAAGGCTCGAAGCAAGGCAGGCTGTCGGCAAGGCTCGCCGACCCCGAGCAGTGTCATCCGTCGCGAGGGCTGTCACAACTCCTTGTTGCCGTAAGGAATCCTTAGCGGGGTGTTGCGGCCGACATCATGCAGGTGAAGACCGGGCGCTTTTACCGGTGGGTTACCGAACGCCGGCCTTCGGGGCTTCTTTCCCCGTGCCGCTCTCTTGGGCGGCGGGGCAGCCGCTGTTGTGTCCGCGGCCCGGCGGCGCTTCCGGACGGGTGCGCCCTCAGTGCCGGAGACTTGCTCCGGGGTAGCCGCCTTGGAAGCAGGCGCAGCAGTCTCCCCGCCGGCCTTCTTGGGGGCATGTTGCTCGAGGAACGCCCGGCAGATGGCCCCGGATGTATAGTAGCCAGGCGGTGGCTTGATACGCTTCTGGCGAGCGAGGATATCGACAAAACGCCTCATGGCGGGCGTGGGTGTACGATCGCCGCCCGCGCCGCTAAAACCCGGGCCGAGCAACGGCGCCCCTCCGGTGGAAGAACCGTCCTTCAGCTTGCCGATGATGCGCAGCGCAACGTCGCACACGGCATCGATGGCGCCCACCATCTCCTGCTTGCCGACGACGACATCGTCCAAAAGGCATTCGAGCTGCGCCGTCACGCCCGGGTCGACCAGAGCCGGATCGGCCTCTTTGAGGACGCCGAACAGTTTTAGCCCGGTCTCGGTGGGAACGATGTTCTTTCCCTGGGCGACCAGAAAATCCTGCCGCTTCAGCCCGCCGATGATCTCGGCGCGAGTGGCCGGCGTGCCGATGCCCTTGGCTTCTTTCAACCGGTCCCGCAGAACCTCGTCGTCCACGAAACGCCATGCATTCTGCATGGCCTCGATCAGCGTGCCCTCGTTATAGCGGGGAGGGGGCTTGGTCTCCTTGGTCTCGACGGTCGGATTGTGCAGTCGTGCAGTCTCGCCGTCGCGCATCGCAGGAAGCAGCTGTCCGCCATCACCTTTCTCGTCGGCCGGCTGCCACTCCGGAAACGCCGCGCGCCATCCGAGGTCGATGGGCTGGCGACCGGTCGCCTTGAAGGGGAAGCCCTTTACGTCGAGCGTCGCGGTCGTCTGCCGGTAACGGAAGTCGGGCATGAGGGCGGCGAGATAGGCTCGTGCAATCACGTCGAACAGCTTCTTCTCGTCGATCGAAAGGCGCGGCCAGACCTCGCGAAGAGTATCGACTGTGTTGACGTTGGGGATGACGGCGTGATGGCTGGCGCCTTCCAGCCCCTTCTCATAAGGCAGATAGCGCACCTCGGCGCGGGGATAGGTGATGATCTTCTTGCCCTGGCCGTCATAGAGCTCCTGCGCGACTTCCAGCGTCTTGGCCGCCGACCAGGCGAACCGTGACGAGCAGAGTTTTTGCAGCGAGGGCAGATCATGCAGCTTGGGCGGGCTTTGCTTCTTGTCCTCGACGCGCACGCCAAGGCGGCCCTCGAAACCTTCCGCGGCCTTGGCGACGGTCTCGGCATTCTCGCGTTTTAGGATCTTCTCGTTCGGCGCATGGCGCATCTTGAATTCGCCAGCGGCGACTTTCGCCGTGGCGACAATCTCGAAATACGTCACCGGCACGAAGTTCCTGATTTCCAGTTCGCGCTTACAAACGATCGCCAGCGTCGGCGTTTTTACGCGCCCGACACCGATCACGCCCCGGGCGCCCTGTCCCAGGATCACGGTCGCCGTGCGGGTGAGGGAGAGATTGTAAATCTGGTCGGCCTGCCGGCGCGCGACGGCGGCAGCGTACAGGCGGGCATACTCGGAGTTGGGCTTGGCGTGGCCGAAGGCGTCGCGGATGGTCTGGGAATCCTGTGCCGTGAACAGCACCCGCATGACCTCGCCGCGGTAGTTGTAGTGTTCGAGGATTTCCTGACCGATCAGCTGGCCTTCGCGATCGCAGTCGGTGGCCAGCCAGACCCGCTTGGCCGTCCGTAGCGCTTCTCGAATGGCCGCCAGCTTGGCGGCCTTATTGCCGCCCATCGCCGGTCGCGTGCCGTAGAGCCCTTCGGGCCGTAGCAGGATTGGCGTCCAGCGTTTCCATGCCGGGTCCGCATCCTCTGGTTCCTGCAGGTCGATCAAATGGCCTTCGGCCGGGAGGATATTACCGTATCGAGAACCCACGGCAGCACGGACGTCTTTCGCCTGGCTGGTTTTCTCGGTGATGACGATTTGATCGGCCATGGCGGGCTCTTTTGTGAGATTCGATTCGACACCTCAGGAGTGAGAACATATAGAGAACATGCGACCGCCGCAAGCTGCGGATTGACTGGTTTGCATCAAGCACAAATGCCCTGGGGGGAGCCTATGGCCTTCGGAAAATGCCTTCGCCGCGAACGTGAGCGGCAGGACATGACGCTCACCGAACTGGCGCGTCGGGTGGAAGTTTCCATCGCCTATTTGTCGCGCATCGAGCGCGAACGGGAGAACCCGCCGCCGGACCATCTGGTATCGGCGCTGGCCCGCGCGCTCGACCTGCCGGCCGACGACCTGTTCGCTGCAGCCAGGCGCCTTCCGCCGGATCTGCGGGCACGCACCGAGGATGTCATTGCCGTTTACCGGCAGCAGGCTGCCCGGAGGGCAAGTCGATGACCCTCGCGGTTGCCTATGCCCATGACCGCTCCAGCCGCGAACCGCGTCCTATGACGACGCAACAGATTTGGGGCGTGGCCGACCAGGTCCGCCGACAACTCGCGCCGGGCCGCTCAGTTGTCTGTCTCGATCTCGAACGGCTGATCCGGGCCGCCGGCCGCATGATGATCAATGGCATAGCCATCGCCACGCACTGGGATTTTGAGCGCAGCGTCCATGATGGACGCGGGCGTGAAGCGCTGGGCGTGACTGAGGCGGATCCGGCCTTACCCAACATCGTGCTCATAAGCCTGAACGCTAAGCTGATCGCGGAGCGGGAGTATCTCACCAACCGGTTAGGCCTCGGCGCCTCGCGCAATCTCTTCTGCTTCGGCGTGGCGGTGAACGGCAACGCAAAACCCGTCCTCAAGCTCTGGGGCTGACCTTGGCCAACATCGTCATCCTCTCGCCGGTCGATTCGGACGCGGCGATCCTCGGCGTGTCCTCGGCGGTCTCCACCTTGCCGGCAGGCAACCTGCAAAACATGCAGCCCAAGCGAAAGTGGCGTTCCAGCGGGCTCACCGAATACATCACTGTCGACTTCGGCGCCGGCGGCGCGGCCTGCAACGGCCTGGTGCTCGTCGGCCACAACCTCACGGGCGCGGCGACGCTGCGCCTGCGTGGCAAGGCCACCCCGGATGTCACCGTCTCGCCCACGGTGGACACCACGGCGGTGTCGGCATGGCCCGCCACCGGCAAACCCGCCGTCGGCGACTGGCCGCAGCACCTGTCATGGCTGTCGTGGTCGAACAGTACCGCCCTGCGCTACTGGCGGCTCGACATTGCTGACGGCGCCAACCCTGCAGGCTACCTGCAAGCCGGCCGCCTCGTGCTCGGCCGCTACTGGCAGCCTTCTATCAACTTCGACCTCGGCGGCACGCCGCTCGCCTACGACCAGAGAGACGTCCAGGTCACCACCGACTACGGCGAGATCTTTACTGATCGCCGGCAGCGCTCCGCCGCCCGCCGCTTCGGGCTGCAGGTCAGTGCCGCCGAGCCGGTCGACGAGGCCAGCACGCTGCGGCTGATGGTGTCGGGCGAGCCGTAGGTCAGAGTGCCGTAGCCGATCTCCCAGATCGTGCCGTCGCCGTTCTCGGCGCAATAAAAGACCGGGGAGAGGTTGGCGAACTGGGAACGCCAGGTCTTGAAGGCGCCCACGGCGGTGCCGAGCTGGTAGGAGCCGGTGCCCGTGATGGCACTCGCTTCCATGGTTTTCTCGGCAAACATGGGGGTCTCCTAAACGATCTCGCGAAGCTGCAGGTCGACCGTCCACATCTCGCCGTTGGCGGTGAACTGCGGCACGATCCGGTGTTCCTGCGGCGCGCTAAAAACGCCCTGCATCGAATGGCGGTGGAAGTCGGTGGTGGCGGCCGGGTCGAGCAGGCAGATCACGTCGCCCCACAGGCCGCGCAG
>RGPT01000287.1 GCA_010032545.1 Alphaproteobacteria bacterium | reverse complement strand
GCCGGGCAAGGTCGTGACCGGGGCAAGCCTCGGGTGGGACAGCGATGCGCTGGAGGCGCAGGCATTCGGCTTCCTGGCCGTGCGCTCCCTACGCGGCCTGCCGCTCACCTTTCCGACGACAACGGGAGCGCCCAGGCCAATGACCGGCGGGCGGCTCCACCACCCCTGATTCGTCGTGGGCGATCAGGGTTCCTTGTTGCTCGTCGCGCGGCCCGGCGGCGTGACCAGGCATTTGGCAACGTACTTGTCGACATCGACGGCGAGCTTGTCGAGGGAGTCGTGGAAGAAGTGGTTGGCGCCCTTCACGTTATGGGACTCGACCGTTATCCCCTTCTGGAGAGACAGCCGGTCCACCAACTTCTTGATGTCGGCCAGCGGGACCACTTCGTCTTTCTCGGCACCCACGATCAACCCGGAGGCCGGGCAGGGGGCGAGGAACGTGAAGTCGTAGGAGTTGGCCGGCGGTGCCACGGAGACGAAGCAGTCGATCTCGGGCCGGCGCATGAGAAGCTGCATGCCAATCCAGGCGCCGAACGAGTAGCCCGCGATCCAGCACGACTTGGCGTCGGCGTTCATGCTCTGCAGCCAGTCGAGGGCCGCGGCCGCGTCGCTCAACTCGCCCATACCGTTGTCGAAGCGTCCCTGGCTGCGACCGACGCCGCGGGTGTTGAATCTCAGGACCGAAAAGCCGCGGTTCACGAAGACATGGAACAGCGAAAAGACGACTTTGTGGTTCATCGTCCCGCCGTATTGCGGGTGCGGATGCAGGATCAGTGCAATCGGGGCGTGCTCTTCCTTGCTCTGGTGATAGCGGCCTTCAAGGCGACCCTCGGGGCCAGTAAACATCACATCAGGCATTTAGGCTCCGGTCCTTCACCAATACTGGCCGTCGTCGGGGCCGAAAGGTGCACTGAATTGAGGGGAATCTTGATACTTGACCAGACTGCTAGGGTTTACTAAATCCTACCCTGGACGTTGGTCTTTCCCCAGATCCCATGTCGGGGCTTGGAATATCTTAGTAATGCCTTGGTTTTCAAGACCTTTAGGCATTCGGTAGCGACCGCCGGCAAGTGCTGGCACGAGGAGGATGCTGTGAAGCTCAGCACCAAGGGACGTTACGCCGTCATGGCGATGGTTGATTTGGCCCGTCATGCACAGGCCAAACCCGTGTCGCTGTCGGATATCGCGGCGCGACAGGAGATTTCACTGTCCTATCTGGAACAGCTTTTTGCCCGGCTGCGGCGTGCGGGCCTGGTGAAAAGCGTACGTGGTCCGGGCGGCGGCTACCGTCTCGCCCATGGCGCCTCGGACACCAGGGTGTCTGAAATCATCCTGGCTGTCGACGAGCCCATCAGCGCCACGCGCTGCACCGAAATGGGGGCGACAGGCTGCCGGGCCGATCGCAGCAAGTGTCTCACCCACGACCTGTGGGAGGAGCTGGGCAACCAGATTCACACCTTCCTGAACTCGGTCACTCTGCTGGACGTGCTGGAGCGTCGTCTTGCGTCACGGCTCAGCGAGGCGCCCGGTCCGATCAAGGCGGACGCAATGGCCGCCGCCAGCTAGCACGGCCCCGCTCGATGCCTGCCACCTATGTCTACCTGGATCACAACGCCAGCAGCCCGCTGCGGCCGGCGGCGTTCGACGCGATGGTGGAAACGCTACGAGCGGGCGGCAATCCATCGTCGGTGCATCGCTCAGGCCGCAGGGCGCGGTCGATCGTCGACAAGGCGCGTCGCCAGGTGGCTGCCCTGATTGGTGCACTGCCGGCCGAGGTCGTATTCACGTCGGGCGGCACCGAGGCCAACGCCCTGGCACTTGCGGGCGCACAGGCAACCCGCGTGATCGCATCGGCGGTCGAGCACGACAGCGTGCGCCGGGCTCGTCCCGATGCGGAGACTATTCCGGTGGACGGCAATGGCGTCGTTGATCTCGCGGCTCTCGAACGCATGCTTGCAGCCGCGGCTGCGCCTGCGCTGGTATCGGTGATGTTCGCCAACAACGAGACCGGCGTGTTGCAGCCGATTGGCGAGGTCGTACGTCTTGCGCGTGGCGCCGGGGCGCTCGTGCACTGCGACGCGGTTCAGGGAGCGGGCAAGGCACCGGTCGACGTTCACGGCCTTGGCGTCGACTTTATCAGCCTGTCGGCTCACAAGCTCGGTGGACCGGCGGGTGTCGGAGCGCTTTGCGTGCGGAGCGGCGCGTCTTTGGTGCCAGATCGCCGGGGTGGCGGCCAGGAGTTCAACCGTCGTGCCGGGACGGAGAACGTCGCTGGGATCGCGGGCTTCGGCGCCGCTGCCGAGGCGGCGGTCGATGGGCTTGCCGTGGGCGCCTTGCGCGATCATCTCGAAACGTCTCTGCTTGCGTTCGCGCCCGGGTCGAAGGTTTTTGGCGCCGAAGCGCTGCGTCTTTCGAACACCTCCTGCATCTCGATGCCGGGCGTGCCGGCCGAAACGCAGGTGATGTCTCTCGATCTCGCCGGCGTCGGCGTCAGCGCCGGCGCTGCCTGCTCGTCGGGCAAGGTGCAGCGCTCGGCCGTCCTGGCGGCCATGGGTGTAGCGGCCGCGGAGGGGGACACCGCCATCCGTGTCAGCCTCGGCTGGAATAGCAGTTTCGAAGACATTGAACGCTTGATTGCCGCGTGGCGGGACTTATATATCCGAGTGGGATACTCGGATATAAAGCGCGCCCAGGCGGCCTAGTAATTTCAAGGGGTTAGCATGAACGCCATTGCCCAGATTAGGCGCAACGACCAGCCGATATACCTCGATTATCAGGCGACGACGCCGATGGACCCGCGCGTCCTGGAAGCGATGATGCCCTACTTCACCTATAAGTTCGGCAACCCGGGCTCGCGCAGCCATTCTTATGGTTGGGAGGCCGAGGAGGGCGTCGAGAAGGCGCGCGGCCAGGTCGCCCAGCTGATCGGCGCCGACGAAAAGGAAGTGATCTTCACCTCCGGCGCCACCGAGTCGAACAACCTTGCGATCAAGGGCGTGGCCGAGTTCTACAAGGACCGGCGCAATCACATCGTGACCACGGTGACGGAGCACAAATGCGTGCTCGATACCTGTCGCCATCTCGAGCAGCAGGGCTTCGAGGTCACGTATCTGCCGGTGCAAAAGAACGGCCTGGTCGATCTCGAGCAGCTCCGCGCGGCGGTCACCGACAAGACTGTCCTGGTCTCGATCATGGCCGTGAACAACGAGATCGGCGTGATCCAGCCGCTGGCCGAGATCGGCAAGATTTGCCGCGAGAAAGGTGCGTTCTTCCACACCGATGCGGCGCAGGCGGCCGGCAAGATTCGGCTCGACGTCGAAGAGATGAACATCGACCTCATGAGCATCTCGGGTCACAAGATTTATGGGCCCAAGGGCATCGGTGCTCTCTATGTCCGGCGCAAGCCGCGCGTGCGTCTTGTCGCGATGATCGTGGGCGGCGGCCAAGAGCGTGGCTTCCGTTCGGGCACGCTCCCGACGCCACTCTGCGTGGGATTGGGAGAGGCGGCCGAGATCTGCCGGAGGGAAATGGATGGCGAGGCCGCGCGCCTCGTCACGCTGCGCGATCGCATGCTGAAGGGGCTGCACGCCAAGCTGCCTGAGATTTACGTCAACGGAGACCTCGATCACCGGATTCCCGGCAACCTCAATATCAGTTTCGCCCATGTCGAGGGTGAGTCACTGATGATGGGCATCAAGAATCTGTCGGTTTCGTCCGGATCGGCCTGCACCTCGGCTTCGCTCGAGCCCAGCTATGTGCTGCGTGCGCTCGGCGTCGAAGAAGAAATGGCGCACACGTCGCTGCGCATCGGTCTCGGGCGGTTCACGACCGAGCATGAAGTGGATACCGCCGTCGAAGAGCTGGTTCACCACGTCACCAAGCTGCGCCAGATGAGCCCGCTCTGGGAAATGTCCCAGGAGGGAATCGACATCAAGTCCATCGAATGGGCTGCCCACTAAGTTTGTCGAAGTGTTGAAAGAAGACTTTAGGAGAGTGTCATGGCCTACAGCGAAAAGCTTCTCGACCACTACGAAAACCCGCGCAACATCGGCTCGCTCGACAAAAGCGCCGAGGATGTCGGCACCGGTCTGGTAGGTGCGCCGGCCTGTGGCGACGTCATGAAGCTGCAGATCAAGGTCGGCGCCGACGGGCTGATCGAAGACGCCAAGTTCAAGACCTTCGGCTGCGGCTCGGCGATCGCCTCGAGCTCGCTCGTCACCGAGTGGGTCAAGGGCAA
>RGPT01000286.1 GCA_010032545.1 Alphaproteobacteria bacterium | reverse complement strand
GACGCGGTGCGCAGCAAGAACATCAAGGCAATCGCCTCGATGTTCGGCAACGACTGGCGCGACTTCGTGCCGGCCGATGCCGACGAGCGCGACCGCCGGCGCGCCAACTTCCTGGCCGCCTGGGACGAGAGCCACAAGGTCACCGTCACGGATGGCACCAAGGCCGTGGTCGAGGTCGGCAAGTCGGGCTGGACGTTGCCCGTTCCGATCGTCAAGGACGGCGCGGAGTGGCGCTTCGACATCGAGGCCGGCCGCAAGGAAATGTGGGCCCGCCAGATCGGCCGTGACGAGCTTGCCGTCATCCAGACGCTTCTGGCGATCGTCGATGCCCAGCGCGACTATGCCGCCCTCGATCCGATGAAGACCGGCGCGCCGGCCTATGCCCGCCGCCTGTTGAGTTCGCCTGGCCGCAAGGACGGCCTGTACTGGGAAGCGCCTGCCGGCCAGCCGCAGAGTCCGCTGGGGCCGGCGGTGGCCAAGGCCCAGGCCGGCAGCAGCACGCCCGACGGCCACTATGGCTACAACTTCCGCCTGCTCTATGCCCAGGGACCGGCAGCGCCGGGGGGCGCCCGCGACTACCTCGTGGGTGGCCGCATGATCGGCGGCTTCGGTGTCATTGCCTGGCCGTTGCGCTATGGTGAGACCGGCGTGATGACCTTCATTGTCAGCCAGAGCGGCGATGTCTATCAGCGGGATCTCGGTCCTGAAACGGCGCAGCGCGCGGCAGCGATCGTGGTCTTCAATCCGGACAAGGATTGGACCAAGGCGGACATGACGCCTCCATGAGGGGCTTTTCGGGGAGAGAGAAATGATCAAGACCAAGGTCCTCGTGTTGCTGGCTGCGGCCGGCATCCTCGGCGGCTGCAACCAGAGCCTGTCGGACGGCCAGACCGGCGCGATTGTCGGTGCTGCGGCCGGCACCGGCATCGGCCTCGTCACCGGCGGCAGCTTCGGTGCGGTGGTCGGCGCCGGCCTGATCGGCGGCGCCGTGGGCTATCTCGGCGGTACCGCCATCGGCAACAGCAAGTGAGCGGGAGAGTCCTCATGACGTCCAGGCTTCTCCTCGCCGCCAGCGCCCTGGTGCTGGCCTCGACCGCCGCCCAGGCCCAGATCGCGCCGACCAACTTCGACCAGGCGGCCTACATCACCTGCAAGGAAGCGCACGCCATGCAGCCCGAGCCGCGCAAGATGCTGGCGACCTATCTCGCCAACCATGCCGCGGCCTATCGCGGCGTGGTGATCCCCGATGGCGACCTGGGCGCCCATATCGCGCTCCTGGTCCGTGGCGGCTGCACGCTGGCACCCGACGCCTACCTGTTCACGGTGATCGACCGCGCCATCCTGGCCGAGCTGCCGAAGCTGCCGAAGCGCAAGTAGCCGGGCGCAAGTAGCCGGGCGCAAGTAGCGCTTCGGAACAGCGCTCAGGTCAGCTTGATCATGACGTGCCTGGCGTATGCCGGGCGCGTCGTGAGGCGCTCGTACCAGGCCCTCACGTTCTTGAGGTCGGGCCGGTCGATATCGAGCGCATACCAGCGATAGGCGAAGCATCCCACGGGGATGTCGCCCATGGTGAAGTGGGCGCCCGCGACGTAGCGGCGGCCGGCCAGCCAGCCGTCGAGCCGGCCGAACAGCTTGCCGGCGTCCTCGGCCGCCTTCTTGATGGCGGCCATGTCGCGCTTCTCCGGTGGCGTGCGCACCAGGCCCCAGAAGGCGATGCGCATGGGCTCGGAGATGGTGCTGAGCTGCCAGTCCATCCAGCGGTCGGCCTCGCTGCGCACGCCCGGATCGCTGGGCCACAGCGAGCCCGCGGCATACTTGGCCGCGAGATAGCGCACCGCCGAGTTGCTCTCCCAGATGATGCGGCCGCCGTCGTCGATGGTCGGCACGACGCCGTTGGGATTCATGTCGAGGTACCATTTCTGGTCGTTGCCGCCGAACGGCCCGCCGACGTCGGTGCGTTCGTATTTCAAGCCGCACTCCTCGGCCGCCCACAGCACCTTCTGCACATTGATCGAATTGGCACGTCCCCAGATCTTCATCGCCGTCTTCCCCTTCGAAAGTTAATGCGCCGTGGCCCAGTCGTCGCCGACGCCGGTGTCGACGACCAGCGGGACCGAGAGCTTGGCGGCGCTTTCCATTACCTGGCGCGCCACGTCCGTGGTCTTGTCGAGTTCCTTCTCCGGCACCTCGAACAGCAGTTCGTCGTGCACCTGCAGCAGCATGCGTGCCTTCAGCTTCGCGCCGGCAAGTGCGGCCGGCACGCGGATCATCGCCTTCTTGATGATGTCGGCGGCGCCGCCCTGCAACGGGGCGTTGATCGCGGCGCGCTCGGCGAAGGCACGCAGGCCCTGGGCTTTCTCGTTGATGTATTTCAGGTGGATCTTGCGGCCGAACGGCGTCAGCACGTAGCCGTGCTTGCGTGCATAGTCCTTGGTCCGCTCCATGTAGTCGCGGATGCCGGGATAGCGCTCGAAATACTTGGCGATGTACTCCTTGGCCTCCTGCTGGCCGATGCCGAGCTGGTTGGCGAGGCCGAAGGCCGAGATGCCGTAGATGATGCCGAAGTTGATCGCCTTGGCGCGCCGCCGCACCAGCGGATCCATACCCTTCACCGGCACGCCGAACATGTCCGACGCGGTGATGGCGTGGATGTCGTCGCCGCGGGCGAAGGCTTCCTTGAGCGAGGGGATGTCGGCCACGTGCGCGAGCAGGCGAAGCTCGATCTGCGAGTAGTCGGCGCTCAGGAGCTTGTGGCCCTTCTCGGCGATGAAGGCCTGGCGGATCTTGCGGCCTTCCTCGGAGCGCACCGGGATGTTCTGCAGGTTGGGATCGGTCGAGGCGAGGCGGCCGGTGGCGGCGCCGGTCATGTGATACGAGGTATGCACGCGGCCGGTCTTGGCATCGACCTGGCGCACCAGTGCGTCGGTATAGGTGCCCTTGAGCTTGGCGAGCTGGCGGTGTTCGAGAATCTTCACCGGCAGCGGATGGCCCTGGGCTGCGAGATCGTCGAGCACCGAGGCGTCGGTGGCCCATGAGCCGTTCTTGTTGCGCTTGCCGCCGGGCAGCTTCTGTTCGTCGAACAGGATCTCGCCCAGCTGCTTGGGCGAACTCACGTTGAACTCGCGGCCGGCGATCTTGTGGATCTCGACCTCGAGTTCGCCCAGGCGCTTCTCGAAATCGCTGCTGAGGTTCTTGAGTTTCAGCGCATCGACCTTGATGCCGGCGGTCTCCATGCCCAGCAGCACCGGGATCAGCGGCCGCTCGATGGTCTCGTACATGGTCGTCATGTGCTCGGGCACCAGCCTGGGCTTCAGGTGCGCCCAGAGCTGCATGGTGACGTCGGCATCCTCGGCCGCATAGTCGCGCGCGCGGTCGAGCGGCACCTTGTCGAAGCTCACCTGCTTGGCGCCGCTGCCCGCCACATCGGCGAACTTGATGGTCGTCTGTCCCAGATGCCGCTCGGCCAGCTCGTCCATGCCGTGGTTGTTCCGGCCGGCGTCGAGCACGAAGGAGATCAGCATCGTGTCGTCCACCGGGCCGATCTCGACGCCGTAGCGGCGGAATACGGCCATGTCGTACTTGATGTTCTGGCCGACCTTCAGCACCGCCGGATCCTCGAGCATGGGCTTCAGTAGCGCGATCGCCTTCTTGAGCGCGATCTGGCCATCGAGCAGCTTGCCGCCGTCCTTGTCGCCGCCGTCGCCCAGCAGATCGAGCGCGCCTTGCGCGGCACCGCCCGGCATGCGGTGCATCAGCGGCAGGTAGGCCGCCCGCCGTTTCGTCGAGTTCACGTCGCCCCATGGCCCGTCGAGCAACGCCAGCGAGACGCCGACCAGGCCCGCATTGTTGGCATCGAGCGCGTCGGTCTCGCAGTCGAACGCCACCGTGCCGGCCCTGGTCGCTTCCGCGACCCATTCGGCAAGCACCTTCTCGTCCTGGATCAGCTCGTAGTCGGCGGCGGTGAAGGGCTGGTTCGACCTGGCGTGCGCCTTGGGCGCCGGCTTGGCGTCGGCAGGCTCGGCCTTCTTTGCCGGCGCAGGTGTTGCCGCCGGAGCCACCGGCGCGGTCGCCTCGCCCAGTTCGCCCTTGTAGCGCGCAAGCAGGCTCTTGAAGCCTTGCAGCTCCAGCCACGGCAGCAGCACGTTGGGATCGGGCGCGTGCTTGCCGAATGGGTCGCGGAAGCGACCAGGGCCGGCACGGTGGCGTTCGACTGCGAGACCGACGCGCTCGATGCCAACAATGC
>RGPT01000285.1 GCA_010032545.1 Alphaproteobacteria bacterium | reverse complement strand
GTGGTCGTGCACGACCACCGTGAAGGATCGGGCAAGCTCAGCCACGTTCGCCTCCCAGAATCGGCCATCGCCGCCCAGGCCCGGCACCAGGAACAATGGCAGGCCGCTGCCGGTCTTCTCGTAGTAGAGTTCCGCGCCGTCGCGCAGCCTGAAGAGTGGCATTTGCAGGTCTCCCGGAATTCCTTAAGGTAGCCGCCCATGGGAGGAAAGCGCAGGATGAAGCGCCTGTCGATTCTAGCGATTGCCCTGTTGTGCGGCTGCACCGACGAGCAGCCACCCGAGACAAGCCTGATTCCGCGTCCTGCACCTGACGATCCAACGCCACAGCGCATCGCCTACGTCTGCGATGGCCGCAAGGAAGTGGCGGTGGTCTATGCCAAGAACCGCGCCTCGGTGACGCTGGACGGCAGGACCTGGCGCCTCGAGTACCAGGCGACCGACCAGGGCTTCCGCTACGTCGATACGACCAACGAATGGGCTGGACGCGACGATCTCGCGACCCTGCGCGAGATCGGCGGCAGCGCGCGACCTCTTGCCTTCAACTGCCGGCCGAACAGACGCCTGGCCTGAGATCCCGCCTTGTTTCCCGGCCGCCACGGCGACCGTCTAACGCAGCCACAGTCTGATGCCGTAGCTCACCAGCGCGGTCACGCCGACGCCTGTAGCCCACAGGCCCACGAACCACAAAAGCTGCCGCCCGGCGGGGCGCACGTCAGTGATAGCCTTCATGGCCGGTCTTGCCGCGGAACACCCAGTACGAATAGCCGGTGTAGGCGAGGATGATCGGCACCATCACCAGAACGCCGGGTAGCATGAACTTCAGGCTGACGTCCGGTGCTGCGGCATCCCAGATCGATACCGCCGGCGGCACGATGTAGGGATAGAGGCTGATGCCGAGGCCGGCGAGACCCAGCGTGAACAGGCCGAGCGCCATCAGGAACGGCGTATAGTGATGACGCCGCCGCAGACTGAAGAAGAAGACGGCCGACGCGATCGCCACCAGCAGCGGCACCTGGGCGGTGAACAGCACCTGCGGCCAAGCGAACCAGCGCAGCCAGTAGGCGTCGCGCAGGAACGGCGTCCAGACACTCACCGCCGCCATGGCGACGATGACGGCGACGCCCAGTCGCAGCGCCAGCCGATAGCAGCGCTCCTGCAACGGTCCCTCGCTCTTCATGATCAGCCACGTCGCACCCAGCAGCGCATAGCCGGCAACGAGGCTCACCCCCACCAGCAGGCTGAACGGCGACAGCCAGTCGAACCAGCCGCCGGCATATCCGCGGTTCGCGACAGCCACCCCCTGCAGCAGGCCACCCAGCGTGATGCCCTGGGCGAGCGTCGCCACCACCGAACCGACACTGAAGGCGACGTCCCAGAAGGCGCGGTGCGCGGGATCGCGCCAACGGAACTCGAACGCGACGCCACGGAACACCAAGGCCAGCAGCATGGCGATGATGGGCGCATAAAGCGCCGACAGGATCATGCCGTAGGCGAGCGGGAAGGCCGCCAGCAGCCCGCCGCCACCCAGCACGAGCCAGGTCTCGTTACCGTCCCACACGGGAGCGATGGAATTCATGGCGCTGTCGCGTTCCTGGCCGGCGGGTATGGCCTGGAACAGAATGCCGATGCCGAGGTCGAAGCCATCCATGACGACATAGGCGAAGATCGCGAAGGCGATGACGAAGGCGAAGATTGCAGGAAGATCGAAGGCGAACGGCATGATCAGACCTCCCTGCCGGTCGCGAGCGACTCGGCGACGGCGGGCGACGGAGTGAGGCCGGCCGCACGCACCGGCGCGCCGCGATCGGGCCCCTGCTCGCCGCGGTGCGGTGGATGACTCATCAGCTTCAGGATGTAGAAGACGCCGGCGCCGAACACGACGAAGTAGACGACGATGAACGCCAGCAGCGAGGCCGCGACTGCGGGCGCATCGAGTCGCGACACCGAGTCGGCGGTACGCAGCAGGCCGTACACGGTGTAGGGCTGACGCCCTACTTCGGTCGTCACCCAGCCGGCGATCACCGCCACAAAGCCCGCCGGCCCCATCGCCAGAGCGAAGCGATGCAGCAGCGGCCAGTCGTAGAGCCGCCGCCTGACACGGGCGAGCAGGCTGAAGGCGGCCAGCGCCAACATCAGCATTCCCATGCCAACCATGATGCGGAAGGCCCAGAAGACGATGGCCACCGGCGGCCATTCCTTGCGGTCGACGGTGTCGAGACCGTTGAGTGGCGCATCGAGCGAGTGCTTGAGAATTAGAGACGAGGCCTTGGGGACTTCGACGGCGTAGCGTGTCACACCCGCCGCCTGATCGGGCCAACCGAACAGGATCAGGGGTGCACCGCTGTTGTAGCTCTCGAAGTGGCCTTCCATGGCCATGACCTTGACCGGCTGGTGTTCGAGCGTGTTGAGGCCATGCTGGTCGCCGGCCAGGATTTGCAGCGGCGCGACCACGGTGATCATGCCCATCGCCATAGAGAACATGACACGCGCGCCGTCGTCCGTTCCCCGGTCGGTGGATCTGGCTCGCAAGAGGTGCCAGGCGCCGACCGCGCCCACCACCAGCGCGGTGGTGAGATAGGCGCCGAAGACGGTGTGGACCAGCCGGTAGGGAAAGGACGGATTGAAGATCACTGCCAGCCAGTCGACGGGCACGAACTGGCCGCCGGCATTCATGGCGAAGCCTGCCGGCGTATGCATCCAGCTGTTGGCCGAGAGGATCCAGAAGGCCGAGATGAAGGTGCCGATCGCGACTGCCAGCGTGGCGACGAAATGCAAGGTCGGTCCGACGCGGTTCATGCCGAACAGCATGACTCCCAGAAAGCCCGCCTCGAGGAAGAACGCGGTCAACACCTCGTAGGCCATCAACGGCCCGATCACCGGGCCCGCCTTGTCGGAGAAGGCCGCCCAGTTGGTGCCGAACTGGTAGGCCATGACGATGCCCGAGACCACGCCCATGCCGAAGGCCAGCGCGAAGATCTTCAGCCAGTACTTGAACAGGTCGAGATAGACCTGCCGGCCGGTCCACAGCCACAGCCCTTCGAGCACGGCGAGATAGCTCGCAAGCCCGATCGAGAAGGACGGGAAGATGAAATGGAACGAGACAGTGAAGGCAAACTGCGCCCGGGCCAGCACGATTGCATCGAAGGCTTCGAACATGGCGTCCACCTCGCGCCGGGCATTCTCTTCCTAGCCGAAGGGGTCGAATACCTCGGCAATGGTGTCGCGGCCGAGACCCGCCCTGAGACAGGTCTCCAGCAGCACACGCGCCTTCAAGGGGTGCACCCGGCCGCCCCAGATCAAGCCTGCCTTGCGTAGCGCGATCTCCGAACTGGGACCACCGTAGGTTTGTCGCAGCATCGGCCCACCGCCGGCGCGCGGCGAGACGATCGTGGGCAGCATGCATGCAAGCTGCGTCACCAGCGGCGCGATGCGTTCGGGCACGTGCCCACCACCCATCGCCCCCAGCACGACGCCGCGGTAGCCCAGCTTGTCGCGATGATCGAGCATCGCCTGCAGCAGGAAACCTGGCTCGTCGAGTCCCATCCAGAGGAGCGCCACGGGCTGTTCCCTGGCGCCCGCCACATCGCCGATCCGGGCCCGCGCATGCGTCACCGCATCGCGCACCGGCAGGGAGAGCGGCACCACGCGATCCTCGACCAGTGCGGCGAGCGGCCCGGTCTGCGGTGCTGCAAAGGCATTGAATCGTGTCGGATGGACCTTCAACACGTCTGCTGCCGCATAGACCTCGTCCAGCATCACCGCCATCACGCCGAGCGCACGCGCGTGGGCGCGCACCCAGGGATCGCAGGCGACGCGAACGGCGGCCAACAGGTTGCCCGGGCCGTCGGGCGAGGTGAGCGCAGGATTGCGCATCGCGGCGGTCACGATCACCGGAATGTCGCGGTCGAGCAGCAGGTCGAGCAGGAAGGCCGTCTCCTCGAGCGTGTCGGTGCCTTGCGTCACGATCACACCGTCGGCATCGAGCCCCGCGATCCTGGCCGCCAGCGCATGGATCTGGTCGAAGCCCAGAGAGTGGCTGCCGACCCTCGACACCGTCTCGGCATCGATCGCGGCCAGCGTCGCCAGAGCGGGCACCGCCGCAACGAGATCTTCGGCGCCCAGCCCCATCTGCATGGCGCCCGAGGCGTCGGGCCGCGTGGCGATGGTACCGCCGAGTGCCAGAATTTTTATGCGCGGCAATTTCATGCGGTCAGCCTCAGGGAACGGAAGAAGCGTTCGGCCTCGGGGGCGCGCATGGCGTCGGCCGGCCCGA
>RGPT01000284.1 GCA_010032545.1 Alphaproteobacteria bacterium | reverse complement strand
TGCTCATATTGGTGGGCGGCCGCGATGGGTTCGTACACGAAGGTGACGTCGCGGAAGCCCGCCTGCCTGGCAATGGCTCCGAGCACTACCTGCGCCCGCGCATCGGCCTTGTCGTCGTCATCGACGAAGCGCACCGGCCTTCCGTGCACGGCGGACGTGATCTCCTGGCCCGCGAATGCTTCGGCCTTGTGCTTCAGATGTCGCACGAAGATCTCGACGACCTCCCGGAACTGCACCTTGCGGCCGCCCAGGCTGGTCTCCTCGTCGATCAGGGGAGAGCCCAGAATCGATTTCAGGGCGCGCATCAGCCGGCCCTCGGTCTGGCTGACATAGGCCGAGATGGCCTCGTTGCCGAACAGCACCCGGCCCCGGGTTTCGTAGTCGAAGAACACCGCACTCGGGATCAGCGTGTTGCCTACCTCGATGGGCGCCAGCGCGGCCGTCCCGTCGCGCGCGACACCGATCGCCGAGTTCGATGTACCAAATGCTCGGGCGAGAAGGACACCGTCACAGGGGCGCCCTCCCCCAGGAGGTTGATCGGCGGGCGGCGCACAATCAGCGGGCCGACGGCACTGTCGATCACGTACTGCACGAAATCGCCATGGAACAGGCGCTGGCGCACCGTGCCGGGCACCTGGTTGTCGCCAGCACGCGGCTCGAACTCGATATAGGCGGTGCGGACGGCCACTTCGGTCTCCTTGCCGTTCGGCCTGTGCGAGGCCACGACCTTCAGGACAACGCCGCCCTCGGCCTCGAACAGGCCCTCGCCCGCCGGCTTGCCCTTGATCAGGTTCGCCGAGCCGACGAAATCGGCCACGAAGCGGCTGCGTGGCCTGTTGTAGATCTCCTCGGGCGTACCGATCTGCTCGATCACGCCAACATTCATGACGATCACCCGGTCCGAGATGGCGAGCGCCTCCTCCTGGTCGTGTGTGACGTAGACCGCAGTGATGCCGAGGCGACGCTGCAGTTCGCGCAGTTCAACCCGCATCTCGGCGCGCAGCTTGGCATCGAGGTTGGACAGCGGCTCGTCGAACAGCACGACGGTCGGCGAGAAGGCGATGGCGCGGGCGAGCGCCACACGCTGTTGCTGGCCACCCGAGAGCTTGGAGGCGCCACGATCGGCGAGGTGGCGCATCTGCACGAGGTCAAGCGCGCGCTCGACGTTGGTCTTGATGTCGGCCTGGCTTTGCTTGCGTACCCGGAGTCCGTAGGCAACGTTGTCGAACACGCTCATGTGTGGCCAGATGGCGTAAGACTGGAACACCATCGAGACGTCGCGCTGCTCGGTCTGGACGCTCCGCCGCTCGTTCGCATCGTACATCGTCTGGCCGTCGATACTGATTCTGCCGCCCGACGGCTGCTCGAGGCCGGCAATTGCGCGCAAGGTCGTGGTCTTGCCGCATCCCGAGGGGCCGAGCAGCGTAAGATGCTCGCCGCGGCCGACGGTGAAGCTCACGCCGTCCACCGCCACCTGGTCGCCGTAGCGTACGACCAGGTCCTTCACTTCAATGCGCGTCACGCTCACTGCAGCTCCTTGGTCATGCCGCGGGCCACCCGGAACAGAATGATCAACGCCACGATCACGGTGAAGGTCTGGATCAGCGCCATCGCCGCTGTCAGCTCGGTGCCGCTGGTGGCAAAGGCGTTGACGATCGAGGGCGCGATCACTTTGGCGTTGGGCCCCATCAGGAAGGCCGAGGCGCCGAGCTCGCGCACGCAGGCCATGAAGATCAGGAGCCATGCCGCCAGGATGCCGGGCTTCAGCAGCGGCAGGGTAACCGTGCGCATCTGGTAGGCCCACGAAGCACCACAGACGCGGGCGCATTCCTCCAGGCTCCTGTCGATCTGCAACACCACGCCGGCCAGCGTGCGCACGCCGAGCGGCAGCATCACGGTGAAGTAGGCGAGCGCCAGCAGCCAAAGGGTCCCGTAAATGCCGATCGGGATGTTGAGCCATGCCCACAGCAGCGCCAGGCCGAACACCAGGCGCGGCACGGCCTGCGGGAACATCACCAGATACTCGATCGCGCCGCGGCCCCAGAGCTGCGAGCGGTAGATGATCCAGACCAGCAACGACATGATCACCACGCCCACCGTGGCGACGCCCAGGCCAAGCATGATGCTGTTGAACAGCGCCGTGCGCACCGGCCCCAGCGACAGCGCGATCTCGTAGTTGGCGAACGTCCATTGCGCCTGGCTCAGGATCACCGTGGCGAAGCGCTGCAGCGAGGTCATGAGGAGTGCTGCGATCGGAAAAACCACCGCCAGCGCCACGTAGAGGGCGCAGACGCTGAACAGCACCCAGGCGAACCGGCCCATGTCCATCGGGCGCGGCCGGAACGCCTTACCGCTGATGGTCGTGAAGGTGCCGCGGCGGATCATGCAGCGATACAAGGTCAGCATGCCGAACATGACGACGAACAGCGACAGGCCCATGGCCGAGGCGCGGCCGTAGTCAGGGGGATAGGAGAGCGTCGAATCCCAGATTGCCGTGGTGATCACATAGATGCGGCCCGGAATGCCGAGCACGAGGGCCGCCGCGAACGAGCCCAGCATCTCGGCGAAGACGAACAGCGACGCACCCATCACGCCGGGCATGACCAGCGGCAAGGTCACGGTCAGCATGGTACGGAGCTTGGAAGCGCCCATGACACGCGCCGACTCCTCGAGCGCGGGATCCATCGACTTCATCGACGCCGAAATCATGACGAAGGCGACGGTGCCCTCGAACAACGCCATCACCCAGGCGATGCCGAAATGGGTGTAGATGTCGGCAATGTCGCTGGTGCCGCCGATCGACTTCCATATCTGGTTGATGAAACCGCTCTTGGGTCCGGCGATCACCGCCCAGGCGAGAGCGCCCACGAGCGGTGTCATATAGTAGGGCAGCTCCATCAGCCGCTCGAGCGTCTCGCGTCCCGGGACGTTGGTGCGCGTCAGGATCCAGGCCAGCAGGAAGCCGATCACGATGGCCATCACCGTGGCCATCACGGCGATGATCACCGTGTTCCACACGGTTTTGAAGTCCTCCTCGAAGATCGAGACGTAGTTGGCGATGCCGAACTCGACCGGCGGAAACGCCATCGGGTCGCCGACGTTCAGCGATTCCTCGACCAGGAAGACCATCGGCAGCAGCACCAGGAAGCCCACGATCGCAAGGACCACGAGCGTCGTCAGGGCCTGCCCATTGATGCGCGGCAGAAAGCTCAACCCTCTCCTCCCCACGAAGGGAGGAGGTGTCGCCGCCAAGCGGCGACGGAGGGGTCATGAGCACCGGTCGTGTTGCTCATGACCCCTCCGTCACAGGCGCTGTAAACAGCGCCGACTCCGCCGACACCTCCCCTCGTGTGACGAGGGGAGGAGAAAACGCGTGCCTCAACGCCCGGCGCCGACGATGCGGTTCCATTCCTTGGCGAAGGCCGGACGATCCTTCTCAAAGGCATTCCAGTCGGCTGGCGACAGCAGCTTCATCTTGGAAAGCGGCACGGTGTCTGCGCCGCCCGGCGGCGGCACGTCCGCACGCGGCGAATGGAGCAGCAGGGCCTCGGCCAGCGCCTTCTGGCCGACCGGCGAGAGGAACCAGTCCATGAACAGCTCGGCCGCGTTGGGGTGCGGCGCCTGGTCGACGATGCCGTAGGTCTCCGGCACGGCCGGCACGCCGGTCTCGGGGAAGACGAAGGCGAGCGGTGCGCCCTTGGCCTTGAACTCGATGTAGCCCGAATACTGGGCGCCCATGATGATCTTGTCCTGGCCGTCGACGAGGCGGCCGTACTGCTGGACGTAGGAGTCGAAGGCGCGCGGCTTCTGGTCACCGAACTTCTTGAAGTAGTCCATGCCCAGGATCGGCATCAGCATGTACCACACGCCGTGCTGGAGACCGGAGTTCGAGACCTTGACGTTGATCGCGTCCTTCCACTTCGGGTCGAGCAGGTCTTCCCACTTCTTGGGCGCGTCGGCGGCGGAGACGTTGTTGGGGTTGTAGGCGATGCCGGCCATGATGACCGAGCCCCAGGTCCAGAAGCCTTCCGGCTCGCTCTTGGCCTCCTTGGGGAAGAACGCCATCTCGGGCGAGACATACTGGCGGAAACCGCCCTTGCGCTGGAAGTCGAGGATCATGCCCATGTCGGAGAGCTGGATGACGTCGACCAGGAACGACTTGGCCTGCCGTTCCGACAGCACCTTGGCGTAGAGGGCGCCGGCCTGCAGGCGCACGTAGCTCGTCTTGATCTCGGGAAACACCTTGTTGAAAGCGGCCAGCAGCTTGACCTGGCCCTGCTCGGGGTCGGTCGAATAGAGCGTGAAGGCACCCTCGGCCTTGGCCTTGGCGATGTCGG
>RGPT01000283.1 GCA_010032545.1 Alphaproteobacteria bacterium | reverse complement strand
CCCGGCTGGGCAACGCCATCGAACAGGCCCATGACGCCCTCGACAAGGACAATGTCCGCATCCGCGCCATGCCGCGCGACGAGTTCGGACAAGGTCCCCGCCGCCATCGCCCAGGTATCGAGGTTGTAGCTCGGCCGCCCGGCCGCCACGGCATGAAAGGCGGGATCGATGTAATCGGGACCGCACTTGAACGGCTGGACCGCAAGGCCGCGACGGCGAAGCGCGCGCATAAGGCCCAGCGCGATCGTCGTCTTGCCGGCGCCCGAGCGCGGCGCCGCCACGACCAGGCCGCGCGGACCGGCAGCCCCGGTCATTGCCAACCTACCATCGACGGCAGCAAGCCTTGCCTGAGGCCCGCGATCTTGCCGATCACCACGATAGCAGGCGCGCCGATGCCCTCGCGCCGGGCATCGTCGGCGAGCGTCGCCAGGCTGCTCTCGAGCACGCGCTCCTCGACGGTACTCGCGCCCTGGATGATGGCGGCCGGGGTCCCGGGCAGCATGCCACCGCGCATCAACGCCGCGGTGATGTCGGCAAGCTGGGCCATCGGCATGTAAAGGATGATGGGCTGGCCGAGCTTCGCCAGCGCCTCCCAGTCTGCCGCCGACTTTCCGTCCTGCGCGCGATGCCCGGCGGCCAGTATCACCGCGTGGTTGGTGTCTCGCGAGGTGGCCGGTATTCCGGCAAGCGCCGCCGCGGCCAGCCCCGAGGTGATTCCCGGAATGACACGAAAGCGGATGCCGGCCGCGGTGAGCGCCGATGCTTCGTCCCAGCCGCGACCGAACACGAACGGATCGCCGCCCTTCATCCGAAGGACACGCCGCCCGGCCCGCGCCCGATCGATCAAGATCGCGTTGATTTCCGCCTGCTGCGGCGACGGCCGCCCGCCGCGCTTGCCGGCAAAGATTCGTTCCGAGCCCTCGCGCGCCATCTCGAGAATGCGCGGATCGACCAGGGCATCGTGCACGACGGTATCGGCATTCGCCACGGCGTGAAGCGCCAGCACGGTCAGCAGCCGCGGATCGCCAGGGCCGGCGCCAGCCAGCCAGACTTCTCCCGACGGAAAATCAGGCAGCGCCGGAAAACCATCGGGGAGCTTCATGTGTCCCGCCCCCTGAAGCGGCGCTGGTAGGCGGCGTCGTAGAGCGCGCTGTCGCGGAACGTCTTCGCGCCCAGCACTTTGCCGACCAGGATCAAGGCCGTGCGCTCGATCGGACTCTTGGCGACTTCTGCCGCAATCGTGCCAAGCGTCGCACGGATCACCCGCTCCTCCGGCCAACTCGCGCGATACACGACGGCGACAGGGCAGTCCGCACCGTAATGCGGCGCCAGGTCGGCCGCGATCTTGTCGAGCGCATGGATCGACAGGTGGATGGCAAGGGTTGCGCCTGTGGCGGCGTAAGCCTCGAGCGTTTCACCCGAGGGCATCGCCGAAGCACGACCAGAGGTGCGGGTGAGCACCAGCGTCTGCGCCACTTCAGGCAGCGTCAGCTCCTGGCCCAGCGCGGCGGCGGCGGCGGCGAAGGCCGGGACTCCCGGCGTGATCGTGTAGGGGATGCCGGCCTCATCAAGGCGGCGAAGTTGTTCACCCAGCGCGCTCCAGATCGAGAGATCTCCCGAGTGGAGCCGCACGACGTCGTGGCCGGCGTCGGTCGCCTGCTGGCACTCGGCGACGATCTCGTCGAGCGACATCGGTGCAGTATCGACGATGCGCGCACCGCGCGGGCAATGGCCGAGCAACGCCTTGGACACCAGGGACCCGGCATACAGGCATACCGGCGCGCGGGCGATCAGATCGCGGCCGCGCACGGTGATCAGATCGGCGGCGCCCGGCCCGGCGCCGATGAAGTGAACCGTCATCGCCCCTCTCCAATCGCGATGGCACAGGTGGCCCCTGCCGTCGCCACGCGTGCGCCCAGCAAACGGGCATTGCGCCCTGCCGCCACGATGGCCGACGCCTCGGCGATCGACGGCACACCCTTGGCTTCGAGCACCAGAGTGGACAGTGTGAGGACGGCATCAGCGGCACGCTCGAGCTCGGACGTCTCGCAGGCGATCAGATCGACCGACAGGCGTCGCGCCGCTTCCGCAATTCCCGGTTCGGTGGTCTTCCCCGTCTCCGTGGCGATGGCATCGAGCCTGGCGCGCATGACATCGAAGGCGTCCAGTGCCTTCAGCACCACGCGCTCGACCTCCTCGGCCGAGGTGCCACGCCGGCATCCGACGCCGGCCACGATCATGGCTTTCTCGCTCGCCACTGGGTGACGGGCATCGCTGCCCGCCAGCCGAACATGTTTCCCACGGGCTCGGCCTTGGTGACCTGCAACCGCACGAGTTCGCCGCCGTGGCGTTGAAGGCATTCGCCAAGCCGGGCTTCCGACTCGAGCGTCACGGCGTTGGCTACCAGGCGACCGCCGGGCTTCAGGGCCGACCACGCCTGATCGAACACGCCTGGATCGGACAGTCCACCACCCAGGAACACGGCATCCGGTTGCGCCAGGTCGGCAAAGGCATCGGGCGCTCGCCCCTGCACGATCTGCAGATCCGGCGTTCCAAGCGTCGCGGCGTTGCGTGCCGCCCGCGCCGCGCGATCGCCTCGCTCCTCGATACCGATTGCCCTGAGCGACGGGTGTCGCAACAGCCATTCGATGGCGATCGACCCTGCACCGAGCCCGATGTCCCACAACAACTCGCCCTGGCGTGGCGCCAGGGCCGACAGGGTCACCGCCCGGACGTCGCGCTTGGTGAGCTGCCCGTCGTGCTCGAACAGACCGTCTTCGAGACCGGCCGCCAGCGGCACGACGATCGCGTCCGGCCCCGCGACGATGTCGAGGGCGACGGTGTTGAGAGCGACCACGTCCGTCAGATCGAATTCGGATGCCGTCGCGGTTCGCACGCGTTCGCGCGCCCCGGCCATGTCTTCAAGCACGACCAGCCGAGACTGGCCCATGCCGCGGGCGACCAGGAGACGCGCGAGCCTGGCCGCCGTCTCGCCATCCCACGCAAGTGCCAGGATTCGTGCCCCTGGATGCAAATGGCGTACGATTCCTTCGAGCGCCCGTCCGTGCAGGCTGACGGTCGATACATGCTGAAGCGACCAGCCGAGCCGGGCCGCGGCCAGGCTGAAGGCCGAGGGTTGCGGCAGACACATCATCTCGGCGGCATCAACGCCCTCCATCAGCATCGTGCCGACGCCATAGTGAAAAGGATCGCCACTCGCCAGCACCACGACCGGCCTCCCCCGATGCCTGACGATCTCCGCCAGCGCGCCGCCAATCGGACTGGGCCAGGCCAATCGCCGACCACGGACCAGCCCATCGACGAGGCCAAAGTGCCGCTTGCCGCCCACGACCAGTTCGGCGGTCGAGACAAGACGCTGCGCCACCGGAGACAGGCCGGCAATGCCATCCTCGCCAATGCCGATGATGGACAGCCAGTGCGTCGCCGTGCAGGTTGCGCGCTCATTTGTCATGAGTTGCCCCCGCAATGCGCGTCCTGGTCCTTGGCGGCACGACCGAAGCCTCGGCGCTGGCAAAGCTGCTGGCGGGCGACGCACGTTTCAAGGCGACCCTGTCCCTGGCCGGCCGAACCCTCGATCCCAAGCCGCAGCCGCTGGCCATGCGCGTCGGTGGCTTTGGCGGCGTCGAAGGTCTCGTGCGGTGGCTGCACGACGAGAAGGCCGCTGCCGTAATCGACGCTACGCATCCCTATGCCGCTCAAATGTCGACCAATGCCGTTGCCGCCTGCGCACAGGCGGCTGTTCCGCTGGGCTCCATCGTGCGGCCGCCGTGGCGTCAACACGAAGACGACAGATGGCGGATTGTGCCCAGTGCCGCGGCGGCGGCGGCAACCCTGGGAAGGGCGCCTCTCCGGGTCTTTCTCAGCCTCGGCCGGCAGGACCTTCACGCCTTCATCGGCGCGCCCCAGCATCGCTACATCGCGCGTACCATAGAGGCGCCGGACCAGGTGGCGTTGCCGCCCAACATCAGAATCCTGCAGGCACGTGGGCCGTTCGACCGTGACTCCGAAGCCAAGCTTCTGTCGGACGAGGAGATCGACGTCATCGTCTCCAAGAACTCCGGCGGGGCCGCTACCTACGCCAAGATCGAGGCCGCCCGCGAGCTCGAGATTCCGGTCGTCATGATCGCGCGCCCCGACAAGCCTGCGGGGCACGTCCTCGCCAGTGCCGGGGAAGCGATCGCCTGGCTTCACGGCCGCGCTCCCGGCTCGCCGCGCGGCGTGTAGACCCAGCGCCCGATCCGCCGCGTGGTGCTGGCGCCCACGATCACCAGGGTACGCATGTCTGCGATTGTCCCGTCGGCCGCCGCCAGCGTGGTGGTCACGACCTTC
>RGPT01000282.1 GCA_010032545.1 Alphaproteobacteria bacterium | reverse complement strand
CAGGTTGGCGCCCGACGGCGGCTTGCCGAACTCGCGGATATCGGCGCCGGCGGCACCCAGCGCCTGCCGCGCCTGACCGGCGCCAAATACGCGCTCGACGCCATCCTTTCCGGCCGTCACATCCCCGCGCCGGAAGCCAAGGCCAAGGGCATCGTCGATGCCATCGTCGAAGGCGATCTCCTGAAGGGTGCGGTCGCCCACGCCCAGATGCTGCTGGCGCAGAAAGCGCCGCTGCGCCGCGTCCGCGACCTCACGGCGACACTGGAATCGCCCGACCTGTTCAAGGAGACCGAGAAGGCGATCGCCCGCAAGGCGCGCGGCTTCAAGGCGCCGTGGAACATCATCAAGACCGTGCAGGCGGCCGTCGAGCTGCCGTTCGACGAGGGCATGAAGCGCGAGCGCGATCTGTTCGTCGAACTGCTGACCTCGTCTGAATCGGCGGCGCAGCGCTACTACTTCTTCGCCGAGCGCGAGGCGGCCAAGGTGCTCGACGTGCCGTCGGACACGCCGCAGCGCGAGATCAAGACGGGCGGCATCATCGGCGCCGGCACCATGGGCGGCGGCATCGCCATGAACTTCGCCAATGCCGGCATCCCGGTCACGATGCTCGAGACCTCGCAGGAAGCGCTCGATCGCGGCCTCAAGACGATCCGCACCAACTACGAAAACACCGCCAAGCGCGGCGGCATGAAAGCCGAGGACGTGGACAAGCGCATGGCGCTGATCACGCCGACGCTCGACTACAACGCACTGAAGGACGTCGACCTCGTGATCGAGGCGGTGTTCGAGACCATGGAAGTCAAGGAAGCCGTCTTCAAGAAGCTCGACGAAGTGGCCAAGCCCGGCGCGATCCTCGCCACCAATACCTCCGGCCTCGACGTCAACCAGATCGCCTCCTACACCAAGCGGCCGGGCGACGTGATCGGCATGCACTTCTTCTCGCCGGCCAACGTCATGAAGCTGCTCGAGAACGTGCGCGGCAAGGCGACATCCAAGGACGTCATCGCCACAGTGATGTCGGTGTCCAAGAAGATCGGCAAGATCCCTGTCCTGGTCGGCGTCTGCGAGGGCTTCGTCGGCAACCGCATGCTGCGCATGCGCGGCATCCAGGCGGCCTACATGATGGAGGAAGGGGCCCTGCCGCAGCAGATCGACAAGGTGGTCTACGACTACGGCTTCCCGATGGGCCCCTTCGCCATGAGCGACCTCGCCGGCAACGACGTGGGCTGGCGCATCCGCCAGGGCAAGAAGGAGAAGGAAAAGCGCAACGTGCGCTACACCGGCTACGTCGCCGACGCGATCTGCGAGCTCGGCCGCTTCGGCCAGAAGACCGGCGCCGGCTACTACAAGTACAACCTGCCCGACCGCACGCCGGTCCCCGACCCCGAGGTCGAGAAGATCATCGAGGAGACATCCAAGAAGCTCGGCATCACGCGCCGCGCCTTCACCGACCAGGAGATCCTCGAACGCTGCTTCTATCCGATGGTGAACGAGGGCGCCAAGATCCTGGAAGAAGGCATGGCCCAGCGGTCGCTCGACATCGACGTGATCTGGGTCAACGGCTACGGCTGGCCGGTCTACCGCGGCGGCCCGATGTGGTGGGCCGACAATGTCGTGGGCCTGAAAACCATCCACGACGCGCTGCTGAAGTACCGCGACGCTTCCGGCGACCCGTTCTGGGAACCCGCACCGCTGCTCAAGAAGCTGGTGCAGGAAGGCAAGAAGTTCTCTACCGTTTGATCAATTCGAGTTTGAGGGAAGGAAAATCCAATGGCTGATGCCGTCATCGTCTCCACCGCCCGCACCCCGATCGGAAAGGCTTTCCGCGGCGTGTTCAACGACACCCACGGCGCCGATCTCGGCGCCCATGTCATCAAGCATGCCGCCGAGCGCGCCAAGATCGACCTCGCCGAAGTCGAGGACGTGATCCTGGGCTGCGCCGCCCCGGAAGGCACGACCGGCTCCAACGTGGCCCGCGTCTCGGCGATCCGCGCCGGCGCCCCGGTCAGCGTCTCGGGCGTCACCGTCAACCGCTTCTGCTCGTCGGGCCTGCAGACCATCTCGATGGCAGCCCAGCGTGTGCTGGTCGACAAGGTGCCGGTGATGATCGCGGGCGGCCTCGAGTCGGTCTCGCTGGTCCAGGGCCCGCCGGGCGGCAACAAGAACCGCCTCGTGAACCCGTGGGTGCAGGAGCATGTGCCGGGCATCTATCACGCCATGATCACGACGGCCGACACGGTGGCCGCGCGCTACAAGATCAGCCGCGAGGCGCAGGACGAGTACTCGCTGCAGAGCCAGCTGCGCACCGCGGCGGGCCAGCAGGCCGGCAAGTTCGACGATGAGATCGTGCCGATGGAAACCACGATGCTGGTCACCGACAAGAACACCAACCAGACCACCAAGAAGACGGTGAAGCTCACCAAGGACGAGGGCAACCGCCCCGACACCAACATCGAAGGCCTGGCCAAGCTGCAGCCGGTGATGGGTCCCGACAAGTGGATCACCGCCGGCAACGCAAGCCAGCTCTCCGACGGCGCCTCGGCCGCGGTGATCATGAGCGACGCCGAAGCCGCCAAGCGCGGCCTGAAGCCGCTCGGCATCTACAAGGGCCTGGTCGTCGCCGGTTGCGAGCCCGACGAGATGGGCATCGGCCCGGTCTACGCGATCCCCAAGCTGCTCAAGCGCTTCGGACTCAAGATGGACGACATCGACCTCTGGGAGCTGAACGAGGCCTTCGCCGTGCAGGTGCTCTACTGCCGCGACAAGCTCGGCATCCCCAACGACAAGCTGAACGTCAACGGCGGCTCGATCTCGATCGGCCATCCCTTCGGCATGACCGGCGCGCGCTGCACCGGACACGCCCTGATCGAGGGCCGCCGCCGCAAGGCCAAGAACGTCGTCGTGACGATGTGCATCGGTGGCGGCATGGGCGCCGCCGGCCTGTTCGAGGTCGTGCAGTAACCGTTGTCGCTCCCTCCCCTTGGCGAACTCCGCCAAGGGGAGGTGTCGGCGCCTTACGCCGACGGAGGGGTCACGATGCCCCGCAGTATCAGCACCGAGGAATTTTCCGCCCTGCGCGGCAAGCTACCGCTCACCGCTTGTTGCGGCGCAGATCCTCGACGTCCTTCCACATCAGGAACTGCGGACCGAGGTCGGAGATTTTGGGAGCACCGATTTGCGCCTGGGTGATGTCGATCTCGCGCTTGAAGATCTGCAGCGCCTTGGTGGCACCGGGCACGCCGCCCGCCGCCACGCCGTAGAGCGTCGGCCGGCCGACGAAGCAGAACTTGGCGCCCATGCAAAGCGCCACGATGGCATCCATGCCACGGCGGATGCCGCCGTCGAACATGACCGTCATCTTGTCGCCCACGGCCTCGTTGATCGCCGGCAGCACTTCCAGCGGCGAAGGAGCGATATCGAGCTGCCGGGCACCGTGGTTCGACACCATGATGCCGTCGACCCCCAGCGCATGGGCGCGGATGGCGTCGTCGGGATGCATGATCCCCTTCAGCACGAAGTTGCCCTTCCAGAGTTCACGGTAACGCTCGACATGCTTCCACGTCATCGGGGCGCGGTTCTGGTAGGCAACGAGGTCCGCCACCTTGTCGGCCGTCGCGTCGGGGCCGACATACTTGGCCCAGTTGGAGAAGTAGGGCGTGCCGTGACGCAGCCATTGCATCATCCAGGCGGGGTGCCGCAGCGCCTCGAACTTGGTCTTCCAGGTGAGCTTCAGCGGACGGCCCCAGCCGTTGCGCGTGTTGCGTTCGCGGTTGGAGCCCTCGGGCACGTCGACGGTGAAGACCAACGTCTTGAGGCCCGCATCGGCGGACCGCTTGATGAGGTCCTCGGAAACGGCGGGATCTTTGGCCGAATAGAGCTGGTACCAGCCATGGTCGGGGGCGAGCTTGCCGAGGTCCTCGATCGAGCCGGTGCTGGAGCCCGACATGATGAAGGGCACGTTGGCGTCGCGCGCGGCCTCGGCCAGCATCAGGTCGGCGCCGTGGCGGAAGAGACCCGCGAGACCGGTCGGCGCGATGCCGATGGGGCTCGAATAGGTCCGGCCAAAGAGCGTCGTCGACTGGTCGCGCACCGACACGTCGACCAGGTAGCGCGGCACGATGCGCGCCTGCCGGAAGGCCTGCTCGTTGGTGACGAGGCCCACCTCGTCATCGGTGCCGCCCTCGATGAAGTCGTAGGCAATCTTGGGCAGCCGCTTCTTGGCGAGCTTGCGCAGGTCGTCGATGTTCACCACGCCGTTCATTGTCGTTCTCTCCCGCTAGGCCCCGATTTTGACCGGCTTTGCGACGGCAGGCCAGCGGTGTTAGCGTTTGGCACCGCACCATCGGAGGAAGCGCCATGGAATTGAACGCCCGGC
>RGPT01000281.1 GCA_010032545.1 Alphaproteobacteria bacterium | reverse complement strand
CCACGACGGCGAAGATCACGAGTTGAAGCTCGAGCGACAGGCCAGGCGATGCCAGCAACACGGCTCCCGCCGCGAGCGCACCGGCGGCAAGGAAAAGAAAGACCACGCCGGGCAGCAGCATCTCGAAGACGAGCAGCACGGCGGCGAGGGCCCACCAGTACCAGAAGACGACCTGGAAGCTCATGTCCGGCTAGCCTGCGTTGGGAACTGAGCCGCGCGGACGGACCGCGGCCTCGACGCCACGCGCCTGCGCCTCCTTGGCCAGCTCGCCGATGCCGGCGATCGAGGCCATGACGCCCGCCGCCTCGACGGGAAGGAAGAAGACCTTGGCGTTGGGGCTCGAGCCCATCTTGGCCAGCGCCTCGACATATTTGGTGCCGAGGAAGTAGTTCGTTGCCTGAACGCCGTTGCCGGAAATCGCCTCGGCCACCACCGCCGTCGCCTTGGCTTCGGCTTGTGCCATGCGCTCACGCGCCTCGGCGTCGCGAAATGCGGCCTCGCGACGCCCCTCGGCGGTCAGGATGGCCGACTGCTTCTCGCCCTCGGCGCGCTGAATGCTCGATTCGCGCACGCCCTCGGCCTCGAGAATGGTGGCGCGCTTCTCGCGCTCGGCCTTCATCTGCCGACCCATCGCGACGACGATGTCTTCGGGTGGCGCGATGTCCTTGACTTCGATGCGCAGGACCTTGACGCCCCACGGGCTGGTCGCCTGATCGATGACTGCGAGCAGCGTATTGTTGATGTCGTTGCGCTTGGACAGTGCCTCGTCGAGCGCCATGTTGCCCATGACGCTGCGGATGTTGGTGAGTGCCAGATTGGTGATGGCGAGGTGGAGGTTCTGCACCTCGTAGGCGGCGCGGGCTGCGTCTACGACCTGGTAGAAAGCAACGGCATCGACCTGGACCGTGGCGTTGTCCTTGGTGATGACCTTCTGCGGCGGGATGTCGAGAACGTTCTCCTGCATGTTCATCTTGCGGCCGACCGTGTCGACGAACGGCACGATGAAATGCAGGCCGGGCGAAAGCGTGCGGGTGTAGCGGCCAAAGCGCTCGATGGTCCAGTTGGTGCCCTGCGTCACCGTCTTCACGCCCGCGAACACCAGCACCAGTGCAACCAGCACCAGCGCCAGGACGAAAATAAGCGCACCAGACATGTTCTTGCCTCCCCGGCTTCACCGGAAGCCTAGCCCATGGCGGTGCGCCGGACCATTGCCGACGCTAGACTTCACCTCTGGACACAGGAGGTTTCATCGTGGCCGAACCCGTGTGGGAATCCCTTTCCGACTACCGCGGCTACCCGCCGGAGGAGATGGCGGCGCGGGCCCGCGCTTTCCATGGCGATCTCCGCCGTCGCCGCACCGTGCGCGACTTCGAACGCCGTCCGGTGCCGCGCGAGGTGATCGAGACCTGCCTGCTCGCGGCCGGCACGGCGCCGTCGGGCGCCAACCTGCAGCCCTGGCATTTCGCGGTAATCCAGGACGCGACGGCCAAGAAGCGGATTCGGGTCGCCGCCGAAGCCGAGGAACGCGCCTTCTACGGCGGCAAGGCTCCGAAGGCGTGGCTGGAGGCCCTGGCGCCGCTTGGCACCGATGCCGACAAGCCGTTTCTCGAAGAGGCGCCTGTCCTGATCGCGATCTTCGCGCAGAAGTCGGGAACCCGCCCGGATGGGCGCACGATAAAGCACTACTACGTGCCGGAGTCGGTCGGCATTGCCACGGGCTTCCTGATCGCGGCCCTGCACGATGCCGGGTTGGCGACGCTCACCCACACGCCGAGCCCGATGGGTTTCCTGAACGAGATCTGTGCGCGGCCGCCCTGGGAAAAGCCGACGATCCTTCTGGTGGTGGGCTATCCCCGCGCCGGCTGCAAGGTTCCGGTGCACGGCGGCCTGCGCAAGCCGCTCGGCGAGATCAGTTCGTGGATCTAGCGTCCGTCGCCAGCCAGCGGTCGAGGAAGCCGTTGATCCAGCGGTCGAGCGGCGGGTCGTAAAGCGGATGCATGGACAGGTGGACGCCGCGCGGCTGGGCGCCCGGCATCTTCAGGCGTTCGGCGGCCTTCAGGGTCCAGATCTCCTTCATCTCGAGGGTGACCTCGGGATGGAACTGGAAGCCGAAAGCGTTGGCACCATAGCGAAACGCCTGGACGGGATAATGGTCGTTGGTGGCCAGCAACTCGCAGCAGGCCGGGATGTCCATGCCCTCGCGGTGCCACTGATAGACCTTCATGGGCGCGCGCATCCAGTCGCGGCCGGCCTCGGTCGGCTCGACGTCGACATAGCCGATCTCGACCAGGCCTTTGGGGTGTGGCGCGACCCGGCCGCCGACAGCGCGGGTCAAAAGCTGGGCACCGAGGCAGAGGCCGAGAAACGGAACGCCTGCATCGACCACTTTGGGAATCCACTGCAGTTCGCACTTGATGCCAGCCAGGGTGCCGCAGTCGTTGGCCGACATGGGCCCGCCGAAGATGACCACGCCGGCATAGTCCGACATGTCTTCGGGCAACTCGCAGCCGAGGTTCGGACAGAGGCGATGGAGCTCGTAGCCGCGCTTCTCGAGGAGGGCGCCAACGCGTCCGGGCCGCGAATGCTCCTGGTGGACTACGATTGCTACTTTCTTGGGCCGCAAAGCCGGTGCCGTCATGGATTTGCAAGATACGCCTCGCTCGTGGCATCGACAAGGCGAACCGACGCGGAGAGACGAAATGGCGCGCCACATCGACTTCTACTTCGACTGCTCCAGCCCGTGGACCTACCTCGCCTTCCACGCGATCCAGCCGCTCGCCGTCGAAGTCGGCGCGGAAATTGCGTGGAAGCCGATCCTGGTCGGCGGCGTGTTCAATGCCGTCAACCAGACGGTCTACGACAGCCGCGCCAAGCCCAATCCCCTGAAGCAGGCCTACATGCTCCAGGATCTCGGCGCATGGGCACGGCTCTACGGCCTGCGCATCGTCTTTCCGCCCAGGGTTTTTCCGGTCAACAGCGTCAAGGCCATGCGCGGCGCCTTTGTCGCCCTCGATGAAGGCAAGCTGGTTCCGTATGCGACGGCAGCCTTCGAGGCTTATTGGGGAGACGACCGGGACATCGGCCAAGAGGATGTTCTGGCCGACATCGCAACCCGGGCCGGCCTCGATCGCCAGCGCTTCTTCGCCGGCATCGAGACCGTCGCGTGCAAGGCGCGCCTGCGCGCCAACACCGACGAGCTGATCGCGCGCGGGGGCTTCGGGAGTCCTTCGATGTTCGTGGGCGAGCAGATGTTTTTCGGCAACGACAGGCTGCCGCTGGTGCGCGCCGCCCTGCTAGGCTGACGAATACAGGAGGGGCGTCCAATGTCCGCAAACGACGATCCGCAGTTCTGGGCCCGCGCGCGCGCGCATCTCGTCCGCTATGGTGGTGCCTTCTCGCCTCTGATCGCCGAGAGCGCAGCCGGCAGCTTCTTCACCGACGCTGACGGCCGCAAGATCCTGGATTTCACGTCGGGCCAGATGAGCTCCATTCTGGGCCACAGCCATCCCGAGATCGTCGCCGTGGCACGCCGTTGGATCGGCGAGCTCGATCATCTTTACTCGACCATCCTGTCACGGCCTGTCGTCGATCTCGCGGCGCTGATCGCCAGCATTTCGCCGGGTCAGCTCGACCGCGTCCTGCTGGTATCGACCGGTGGCGAGTCCAATGAGGCGGCGCTCCGCATGGCCAAGCTGGTGACCGGCCGGCATGAGATCGTGGCCATGAGCCGCTCGTGGCACGGCGTGACCGGCGGCGCGGCGGCGGTGACCTATTCGTCCAGCCGCAGGGGCTATGGCCCGCCGCTGCCCGGCACGCTGGTGTTGCCGGCGCCCGACACCTACCGCTCGCGCTTCATCGATTCGAATGGCGTCTACGACTGGCGATCGGAACTCGAGTTCGGCTTCGAGTTGATCGACCGCCAGTCGACCGGCGCGCTGGCCGCCTGCATTGTCGAGCCGATCCTGAGCTCCGGCGGCGTGCTCGAACCGCCCGAGGGCTACATGGCGGCGCTGGCGGAGAAGTGCCGCGACCGCGAGATGCAGCTCATTTTCGACGAGGCGCAGACCGGACTCGGCCGCACCGGCCAGTTGTTCGCCTGCGAACGCGACGGCGTCGTGCCGCAGTACCTGACGCTTTCCAAGACACTCGGCGCCGGCCTGCCGTTGGCGGCCATGCTCACGACACCGGAGATCGAGGACGTCGCGGCCGAACGTGGCTTTCTGTTCTACACGACCCATGCTTCCGACCCGTTGCCGGCAGCGGTTGGCCTCAAGGTCATCGAGATCATCCTGCGCGACCGCCTTTCCGAGCGGGCAGCCCAGCTCGGCGAACGGCTCAAGGCCGGATTGCTTGCCTTGCAGCAGCGCTACGATTGCATAG
>RGPT01000029.1 GCA_010032545.1 Alphaproteobacteria bacterium | reverse complement strand
CCGTCGGGCTGCGGCAAGACCACGACGCTCCGCATGATTGCCGGCTTCGCACCGCCCAGCACCGGAACGATCGAGATGGACGGCCAGCAGATCTCCTCGCCATCCGGCGTCGTGCCGCCTGAGCGGAGGCGCATGTCGATGATCTTCCAGAGCTACGCCATCTGGCCGAACATGACGGTGGGCGAGAACGTCGGCTTCGGCCTGCAGGTGCGGAAGATGTCGCGCGCCGAGATCGACCGTCGGGTCGACGCCATTCTCGATGTCGTGCAGATGCGGAACCTCAAGGGCCGTTACCCGTCGGAACTGTCGGGCGGTCAGCAACAGCGCGTGGCGCTGGCCCGCGCCATCGTCGTCGAGCCCGAGGTGCTGCTGCTCGACGAGCCATTGTCCAATCTCGACGCCAACCTGCGAGAGGAGATGCGGTTCGAGATCCGCCGGCTGCACGACGAGTTCAAGATTACGACCGTCTACGTCACACATGACCAGTCGGAGGCCATGGTGACCTCGGACCGGATCGTGGTCATGAACAAGGGGCGGATCGAGCAGGTCGATGCGCCGCACGTGCTCTACGGCCGGCCGCGCAGCCGCTTCGTGGCAGGCTTTATCGGCCGCACGAACTTTCTCGAGGGGACACGGAACGGGAGTGACGTACGCTTCGACGGCTTTACGGCGCCGGCCGGAGCGGTCGAGGGCGCTAGCGGGCCAGGGGAATTGCTCTACTCCCTGCGGCCTCAGGCCGTCGGCCTCACAGCCCAGAAGCCCAGTGGTCCGGGACTTGCTGTCGAGGCCGAGATCACCGACCGGGCCTATTTGGGGGAGTATTGGGACTACCAGGCGCGACCGCTGGGTGGCGCCAAGCCGATCCGGGTTTCCACGGCGCCGACCCTGATTTTCGAGGTTGGAAGTCACGTCTGGTTGGAGATCGATCCTGCCGCCATGGTACGCGTAGAGTAACTGCCATTTAAATCAGAGTGAGAGCATGACCGCTGGACCGCTTGCCCGTTTTACCGTCCTCGACCTCACGCGCGTCCGCGCCGGTCCGACCGCCGTCCGCTACTTCGCCGACTGGGGCGCCAACTGCATCAAGATCGAGATGCCGCCGGGCGTCGCCGAGGGCGATATGGGCGGGCCGCGCCATGGGCCGGACTTCCAGAACCTGCACCGCAACAAACGCTCGATCACGCTCAACCTCAAGGAGCCGGAAGGCAAGGCCATCTTCATGAAGATGGTCGAAAAGGCCGACGTGGTGATCGAGAATTACCGCGCCGACGTGAAGTTCCGGCTCGGCATCGACTACGAGAGCCTGAAGAAGGTGAATCCGAGGATTATCCTCGGGTCGATCTCGGGCTTCGGTCAGGACGGGCCCTATGCCGAGCGCGCCGGTTTCGACCAGATCGCGCAGGGCATGGGCGGCATCATGTGGGTCACCGGCCAGCCGGGCGGCGGCCCGGTGCGTGCCGGTATCGCCGTCGCCGACGTGGGCGCGGGCCTGCATTGCGCGATCGGCTGTTTCATTGCCCTGCTCGAGCGCGAGGTTTCGGGGCAAGGGCAGTGGGTGTCGAGTTCGCTGCTGCAGGCGATGATCTCGATGTGCGACTTCCAGGCGGCGCGCTGGACGTTGGCCAAGGACGTACCGGGCCAGGCCGGCAACAACCATCCGACCTCGATCCCGACCGGCGTCTTCAAGACCAAGGACGGCTACATCAACATCGCGGCTTCGGGCGGCCACATCTACAAGCGCTTCTGCGAATCGATCAGGGCGCCGGAGCTGATGACCGACGAGTGCTTCTCGACCGACAAGGCGCGCGCCAAGAACCGCGATGCGCTCAATGCAGAGATCGATAAGCGGATGGCGGCCTTCACCAGCGCCGAAGCAGTCGAGATGCTGAACAAGGCGGGAGTCCCGGCCGGGCCGATCTACAAGATGGACGAGATGTTTGCCGATCCGCAGGTCAAACACCTGCGGATGGCGCGTGAAGTGAACCATCCCAAGCTCGGCCTCCAGGAAGTGATCGGCCAGGCGATCAACATGAGCCGCACCACGGTCGAGGAGTGGACCGCCACACCGGAGCAGGGCGAGCACACCGACTCGATCCTGTCGGAATTCGGCTATGACGCCGCAGCGATCGACGGCTTCCGCAAGCGGGGAGTGGTCTGATGAGCAACTTCAGTCCCACGCCCAACATGATCGCGGAGAAGGTGGGACCAGTCGGCCGGCTCGTCTTCAACAAGCCGCACAAGCACAACGCCACCTCGACGGATATGTGGGAGGCGATCCCGGTCATCCTCGACGAGTTCGAGAAGGACCCGGCGATCCGCGTCGTCGTCGTCACCGGCGCTGGCGACAAGGCCTTCGTCTCGGGGGCCGACATCTCGGAGTTCGAGAAGGCGCGCAACACACCCGAACAGGTGGCCTACTACGACAAGATTGGTGAGGTTGCGAACGCCCGGCTCAACAAATGCTCGAAGCCGACGATTGCCCGCATCAGGGGCTATTGCATCGGCGGTGGGCTGGCGGTGGCGCTGCTCTGCGACATCCGCATCGCCTCCGACATCAGCAAGTTCGGCGTGCCGGCGGCGCGTCTTGGCCTCGGCTACCGCGCCAGCGGCCTGAAGATCCTGACGGATCTGGTCGGACCATCGCATGCCAAGGAGATATTCTTCACGGCACGGCACTTCTCCGCCCACGAGGCGTTCGGCATGGGCCTGATGACCCGCATCGTGCCCGACGCCGAGCTCGACGCCTATGTCGACAACTACTGCAAACTGATCGGCGAGAATGCGCCGCTCACCATGCATGCCGCCAAGCGCACCATCGAGGAGCTGACCCGGCTCGACGGCAAGCCCGACTTCGCCCGTCTCAGCGGGTTGGTAAAGGAGTGCTTCGACTCCGAGGACTACAAGGAAGGCCGTACCGCGTTCATGGAAAAGCGCCGGCCTGTATTCAAAGGACGCTAGAGGAGGCGGCCATGGCAGTGTTGACCCAGGAACAGCGCGATGCCTTCTGGCGAGACGGCTATCTCGTCGCCGAGGACGCGGTCACGTCGGTCCAGCTTGCGGCCCTCAAGGCGGAGATCGCCGCGTGGGTCGAGCAGAGCCGGGCACATTCGGCGCCGTTTGGTCCGCCCACGATCGACGGCCGGCCGCGCTACGACATGGGTGTCGAGCACACGGCGGAAAAGCCGGCGCTGCGGCGGATCAACAACCCGTCCGACATTTCCGACGCCTATCGCCAGGTCATGCTCGACGCGGCGATGGTCGACATGGTGGCTGAGCTGGTCGGCCCGAACCTGAAATTCCACCATTGCAAGATCAACCTGAAGCTGCCGGGCGCGAAGACCGAGGTGGCCTACCACCAGGACTTCGCCTACACGCCGCACACCAACGACGACATCGTGACGGCGCTGCTGTTCCTTGACGATGTCGACGAAGGCAACGGGGCGCTTACGGTCGTGCCGGGTTCCCACAAAGGGCCGGTGCTGTCGCTGTTCGACGGCGACCGCTTTACCGGCGCTGTGGCGGCCGACGAGGAGAAGAAGGCATTGGCTCAGTCGGTGCCATGCTTCGGTAAAGCCGGCAGTGTCTGTCTGATGCACACCAGGTTGTTGCACGGCTCGGCGGCCAATGGATCGGACAAGTCGCGCGGTCTCTATATCTGCGTCTATACCGCCGCTGACGCGGTGCCGATCGCGCGCAATCCGATGCCGAGCCTCAACGAGGGTCGCATCGTCCGCGGCGTGGAAGCCAGATTTGCCCGCCTGAAGGACGGGCTTGTCGAACTGCCCAAGCAACCCAAAACGGCCTCGTTCTTCACAGTGATCGGACAGGACTCCAAACAGGCGGCGGAGTGAACGATCCGTTTCCGTCGGTCGCCGAATCATCGGCGACGGGCGAAACTGCCCACCTGTTCGCCGACATTCGGGGCACTATTGGCGTGCGTGTGGTCAATCTGGTGTGGCGGCACCTCGCTACCTTGGACGGCGCCCTGCCATGGGCGTGGCATGCCGTGAAGCCGCTGTACCTGTCCGGACTGCCGGACGAGGCCGCACGGCGCTTCCGGGAGACGATGGCTCTCCCAAAGCTCGCCACTCTCACCGGTGATCACCCGGCGACCGTCGATGCCGTACTGGCAAGTTACGATCACTCGAACACCATCAACCTGTTCGCGTTGGGTGCACTGGCGGCGTGGTTGCGCGGCGAGGCGCCGAAGGGGGCGGCACCCGCCGCCGGTCCGCGCCTGTCGGCGCCCGATGTGACGTTGCCGCACCTTGCATCCGAGGCCGATGTGTCTGCGGATACCTGGGCACTGGTGCTGCGGCTCAATCGTTTCGGCGACGCGCGGCAACTCATCCTGGCGAGCATGTACCGCCATCTCGCCCATGCGCCGGCCTTTCTGGGCGAGCTCGAAACGCGACTGAAGGCCGTTCAGGCCGATGGTTCCCTCGATCGGGCGATCGACGCCAACCGCGCAGCCGCGCACGCGACAGCAAGGAATCTGGCGGGGGCGATTGCCGCAGAACGGCCTGTTGCGGCGGACCAGATCGAAACCGGCGTGTCGGCGTTTGTCGATCACGCCATTGGCAAGATGGTGACGATCTGCCGGTCGATCCGCATTGCCCGCGGCCGGCCGCTTTAACCTGCCCGGCGAAGGGGCGCGGTCGCGACCGTCAGTCGTCCTGACGCAGTATCTCGCGCATCGTCTGGCCTCTGTATTGGGTTCGCAGCAAGCCTCGCCGTTGCAGCTCCGGTACGACCAGGTCGACGAATTCCTCGATCGCCCCGGGGCAATAGATCGGTGACAGCATGAACCCGTCGCCACCGGCGGTTTGCATGAAGGCTTCCATCTGATCGACGATCGACGTGGGCGTGCCGACAAACTGAGGCAAACCGACGCTTCGGCCGTGGCGCTCGGCGACTTCCTTCAAGGTCATGGACTGGCCGTCGGGCTTCAGAAAGCGGGTCTTCAGGCGTTGCAGTTCGGGTTCCGTTCGCTCTGCCATCAGGTCGTCGAAGGCAAGCCTCGACAGGTCGAAGTCGGCGTGCGCCGACAGTATGGTCATGCCGCCTTCAAGCGGCACCAGGCTGTTGTGGAATTCCTGCTTCTCGCGAGCCTCGGCCTCGCTTGCGCCGATGATCGGCTGGGCCCCGAAGAGGATCTTGCATTCGTCCGGATTGCGGCCGAGCTCGGCCATGCGGCCCTTGATGCCGGCGAAGTAGCGTGCCGCATCCTCGGCCCGCGGCTGGATGCCAAAGATCGCGTCGGCGTACTTTGCGGCGAAATCGACGCCCTTTGGCGAGGTGCCTGCCTGAAGAATTGCCGGTCCATTCTGCGGCGAGCGTACGACGTTAAGAGGACCACGTGACTTGAAGAATGCGCCTTCGTGCTCGATCCGTCGCACTTTCGTCGCATCGGCGAAGACCGGCCCCTCGCGGTCCATCACCACCGCATCCGGGTCCCAGCTCGACCAAAGCTTTCTGCAGACCTCAATGAATTCATGGGCGCGGTCGTAGCGGACGTCCGTCGGTGGGCGGTCGACGCCGAAGTTGGCATCCTGATTGTGGTTGATCGACGTGACGACGTTCCATCCTGCCCGGCCTTCAGTCAGGTGGTCGAGCGTCGCCCACATGCGTGCGGCATAGAAAGGATGGTGCTGGCTCACCGAGAAAGTGGCGGCGACTCCGATATGCCGAGTCGCCGCAGCCATCCAGGAAAGGAGCGGGATCGGGTCGTGTTCCGGCGCCTGGGTCGCGTAGCGAAGCGCGGGATCCATCGAGCCCTTGTAGGTGTCGGAGATGTAGTTGAGGTCCGCAAAGAAGACCATGTCGAACATGCCCCGCTCACAGACCTGTGCGATATGCTGGTAAAGCGCCGGCCGGCTCCAGTCGAAGCCGGCCGCAGCGGTCTTGGGGTGCCGCCACATGGCCAGGCTGTGATAGGTCGGTCCGTGCACCAGGAACTGGGCCAGGTGCATCTTCTTTTTTGTACGGTGAGGCATTGCACTCACGGCTACGACGCCGGCTGCTGCCGAGCCAACCACTCCTGCATGGCGTTCTCCATCGTCATGAAGATCGCGCCACCCTCGATTAGGCGCTGGATCAGGCGCTCCAGCATCATCATGCGGTGGCCGCGGCCGATGACGTGCGGATGGAAGGTGTAGGTCAGTATCCCGAAGTCGCAGACCCGGGTCATGTAGGTATAGTCATCGACGAAATTCTCGAGGACTGCCGAGGCATTCATCAGGCCTTGCTGAACCGAGCCGTTCGGCAGCCGCATGTATTCGAAATGCGGAAAATCATCGAGTGACCAGCTGATCGGCATCTCGAGCAGACTGGTCTCGCGGCCGCGCACGAAGGGCTTCATCAGCTCGGCCACGTCGCCCTGGCGGGCGTAGTAGCAGTCGTAGTCGTGCCCCATCATGGAACTGTCGTACTGGATGCCATGCTTGAGGAGCAGTTCGATCGAGTGCGGAGAAAGATCCCAGGCTGGCGATCTATAGCCTCGAGCCGTCTGTCCGCTGATCCGCTTGATCGACTCGTTGCCGCGGACGATCTCCTCTTCCTCTTCCTCGCGCGTGAGGGTGACGGGCAGGCGGTGGGTCCAGCCGTGATGGGCGAGCTCGTGGCCTGCCTCGACATAGGGCGTCACTGCCTCCGGTGTGCTGTCGATCGTATGGCCGGGCGTGAAGAAGGTGCCTTTTATGCCGTAGCGCGCGAGTAGGGTCATGAGGCGGGGAATGACAACCATGTCGTACTCGCCACGCGAGATCGCGGTCGGCGAGGTGAGCCCGCGGGCGATGAAGCCTGAAAGGTGGTCGTGGTCGAAGGTAAGGCAGACGATATGGCGTGGCATGGCGACCTCTCCCGACGGCAGTGCAGCAGCTTAGGCAGATTCGTTGCCTTCGCCCACCGGAGCCTTCATGATCCGTTTCCGATGGACGAGATCGAGCGATTGCGGGACATGATCGGGGCGGCGACACGGATCGTCGCCTTCACGGGTGCGGGCATCTCGACCGAATCGGGCATTCCCGACTTCCGTTCGCCTGGTGGCATCTGGACGAAGTACAAGCCGATCTACTTCGACGACTTCATGTCATCGGAGGAGATGCGCCGGGAGTCGTGGCGGCGGAAGTTCGCGACCGACGAGACCATGCTCAAGGCCGAACCCAACGCCGGTCACCGGGCGCTCGCCAAACTGGTCGAGCAGGGGCGCATGAGCGCCATCATCACCCAGAATGTCGATGGCCTGCACCAACGCTCCGGTATCCCCGACAGCAAGGTCATCGAGTTGCACGGCAACGCGACCTACGCCTCATGTCTCGACTGCGGCCACCGTCACGGGCTTGATCCCATCCGCCGGGCGTTTCTGGAGGGCGGCAAGCTGCCGTTCTGCGAAAAGTGCGATGGCATCGTCAAGACGGCTACCATTTCGTTCGGGCAGGCCATGCCCGAGATTCAGATGGCGCGCGCCCAGGACGAGACGCTGGCTTGCGATCTCTTCATCGTGCTCGGCAGCTCGCTGGTCGTCTATCCGGCGGCGGCATTCCCGGGCATCGCCAAGCGCCAGGGCGCGAAGCTTGTGATCGTCAATCGGGAACCGACCGACCAGGACGCCACCGCCGACATGGTGATCCATGCCGAGATCGGGCCGACGATGAGCCGGGCAATCGGCGTCAATTGACGCTCTCTCGTTGCGAGTGCCGACTGGAACCGGTCTAATCGCGTCCAGTCAGGGAGGATTTCCATGTTGATCAATCGCAGGGCCGCGCTGCTGGGCGGCGTCGGCGCCGCTGTATTGGGCGGCATGCCTGCCCTAGGACAAGACATTACCTTCTTCCGCATCGGCACTGGGGGCACCGCCGGCACGTACTTCCCGATCGGGGGGCTGATCGCCAACGCCATTTCGAACCCGCCCGGGTCACGCGCCTGCGCCGACGGCGGGTCGTGCGGCGTGCCGGGGCTGGTCGCGACGGCGGTTGCATCGAATGGCTCGGTGGCCAACGTCAATGCGATTTCCAGCGGCAGCATGCAATCGGGCTTCGTGCAGTCCGACGTTGCCTTTTGGGGATACACCGGCACAGGAATCTACGAAGGCCGGCCGAAGGTCGATACGCTTCGAGCGATTGCCAACCTCTACCCCGAAAGTTTCCACCTCGTCGTTCGCAAGGGGACGGGGATCAAGTCGATCAAGGATCTCAAAGGCAAGCGCATGTCCTTGGACGAGCCCGGGTCGGGGACGCTGGTCGATGCCCGGCTTATCCTTGCCGCCTATGGCATGACCGAGAAGGACATCAAGGCCGAGTATCTGAAGCCGCAGCAGGCGGCCGACAAGCTCAAGGACGGCGCGCTCGACGCGTTCTTCAGTGTGAGTGGCTGGCCGCAGGGCGCGATCTCGGAACTGGCGGCCACGACGGGCATCGATCTCGTCCCGATCGACGGGCCGGAGGCCGAGAAGTTGGTGAAGGAGTACAGCTTCTTCGGTACCGACGAGATTCCGGATACCGCCTACAAGAACGTCGCCGGTGTGAAAACGGTCAGTGTGAACGCCATCTGGGCGACGTCCTCGAAGTTGCCGGATGCCCTGATCTACGGAATTACCGCCGCGCTCTGGAATCCCAACACACGAAAACTGCTCGACTCGGGACACGCCAAGGGCAGGGCGATCAGGCTCGAGACGGCTTTGGCGGGGCTGGGTGTGCCACTCCATCCCGGCGCCGAGAAGTTCTACAAGGAAAAGGGCATGATCAAGTAGCGGCCCGGTTGGATCGACGGTCCGAACGGTTGCGTCCGGCCATCCGGGGGAACGTGTGAGCCTAGAAGTCGATCACGCAAAAGCGGCCGAACTCGAGCGCGAGTTCGACGCCGAAATGCGGTTTCGCCCTCTCGGGGCCAGCGGAACCTGGATCGTGATGGCATTACTGCTGGCGCTCTCGACGTTCCATTTCTATACGGCCGGTTTCGGCCTCCTGCGCGAGCAGACCCATCGCGGCGTCCACATGGCCCTCGTGCTGGGGCTGATCTTCCTCGTCTTCGCGGCCAATCGGCGCGGCGGGGCCAGTTCGCCGGCGCCAGGGTGGTGGCGGCCAGGCGGGGTGCCGCTCTACGACTGGGCCCTGTTCGCCGCCGCCGTTGTCTCCTCGCTCTATCTGCCGGCGATCTTTCACGACATCGCCTTCAAGACCGGCAATCCCGATCCGATCGACGTCGTGATGGGCACCACCCTGACACTGGTCGTCCTCGAGGCAACGCGCCGCACCATGGGCTGGGCGCTGGTTATCATCACCCTCGGTTTCATGGCCTATGCCTTTGCCGGCCCGTGGATGCCGGGCATCCTGGTTCATCCCGGGACCACGTGGTCACAACTGGCCGACCACCTCTATCTCACCAGCCAAGGCATCTACGGCATTCCGATCGGTGTGGTGGCGACCTATGTCTTCCACTTCGTCCTGTTTGGCGTGGTCGCGATGCGGATCGGCCTGGGCCGGTTGTTCCTGGCCATCGCCATGGCCGTCGCGGGGCGGTTCGCCGGCGGCCCGGCGAAGGTCGCGATCTTCGGGTCGGCCCTCTTCGGCATGATCTCCGGCTCGTCGGTCGCCAACGCGGTCACCGTCGGCTCGCTCACCATCCCGATGATGAAGAAGCTCGGCTACAAGCCGCATTTCGCGGCGGGCGTGGAGGCGACGGCGAGTACGGGCGGCCAGATTACGCCGCCGGTCATGGGGGCTGCGGCCTTCCTGATGGTCGAGTTCCTGGAACTGCCGTACCAGACGATCATCGTCGCCGCGATCGTCCCGGCCTTCATGCATTTCTACGGCGTCTTCATCCAGGTCCACTTCGAGGCCAAGCGGGTGGGGCTGCGCGGCCTTACGCCGGAGGAGATGCCGGACTGGCGCGCTGTCCTGCGGGACGACTGGGTCACGCTGATTCCGCTGGCGGCCCTGATCTGGAAGATTTTCGACGGATCGACGCCCTATCTGGCGGCCTTCTGGGGCATCTTCCTATGCATCGCCGTGGGCCTCATCCGGTCCGAGAGCCGGCGAACGCCGCTGGCTGAAGTATTACTCGTGGTTGCCTGGGCGGCACTGCTGACTTTCGGCCGAGGCATGTTGCCCGGCGAGTTTGGCGACTGGTTCGGCGAGATCTGCTTCGGCCTGTTTGTCGCGCTGTGCGTCGTACTCTGGCGCCTCAATCCGGCGCCCTCCCTGCATTGGCGGGATCTCGCCGATGCCTTCGTCATCGGAGCCAAGTACGCGCTCGCCGTCGGCGCGGCGGCAGCGGCGATCGGCGTCATCATTGGGGTCGTCACATTGACCGGCACCGCGCTCAAGTTTGCGACGATCATCGTCAATGTCGCCAACGATGCCACCGCCTTGGTGCACGTCTGGCTGCCGTTCGACAAGGCAACCCTGGTGAAGTTCTTCACCCTGGTGATGACCGCGATCGTCTGCATTCTCATGGGATGCGGGGTGCCGACGACCGCGACCTACATCATCATGGTCACGATCGCGGCGCCGGCGCTTGCCATCCTGGGAGTGGCACCGGTCGTGGCGCATTTCTTCGTGTTCTACTACGGCGTCTTGGCCGACGTGACGCCGCCTGTTGCGGTCGCCGCCTATGCCGCGGCAAGCATGGCAGGCGCCGACCCGTTCAAGACAGGCAACACGGCCTTCAGGTTGGCCTTGGCCAAAGCCCTGGTTCCCTTCATCTTCGTCTTCTCGCCCGCCTTGCTGATCGTCGTCCCGGAGTTCAACTGGCCGGATTTCCTTCTAACCTTTGCGGGATGCATCGTCAGCATCACCTTCCTCGGCGCTGCCTTGTCGGCCTACCTGTTCGCGCCGATGGCGATCTGGGAGCGGCTCTGGCTGGCGGCTGCGGCAATACCGGCGATGGCAAGCGGCGCGACTCCACTGATGGCGAGCGTCGTGCTCAGCCTTCCAGTCGTGGGACATCAACTTTGGGCGACACGGAGACGGGCACATGCGACTGAAGGATAAGACGTGCGTTGTCACGGCGGCGGGACAAGGGATCGGCGCAGCCACGGCCCGGGCGTTCGCGCGGGAGGGCGCAACAGTCTGGGCGACGGATATCGATGCCGCGAAGCTCGAACCGTTGAACGATGTCGCAGGCATTCGAACCTCGAAGCTCGACGTGCTCGACAAAGCAGCGATCTCCGCATTCGCCGGACAGACCGGCCCCATCGACGTGTTGTTCAACTGCGCGGGCTTCGTCCACCATGGTGCGATTCTCGATGCCACCGACGAACAGTGGCAATTCGCCTTCAACCTCAATGTGCGCAGCATGTTCTGGACGATCCAGGCGTTCCTGCCGGGCATGTTGAACAAGGGCAGCGGCGCGATCGTCAACATGTCGTCGGCGGCTTCGTCGGTGAAGGGTGCGGCCCTGCGCTTCGTTTACGGCACCACCAAGGCCGCGGTGATCGGGCTCACCAAGTCGGTGGCGGTCGATTATGTCGGCAAGGGTATTCGCTGCAATGCAATCTGCCCTGGCACGGTTCAGACCCCATCGCTGGACGAGCGGATCGGTGCCTTGGGCGGCGGCGCGGATGCCAAGCAGTTCTTTCTGCAGCGCCAGCCCACCGGTCGCTTCGGATCGGCCGACGAGATCGCGGCACTGGCGATCTACCTGGCAAGCGACGAGTCGGCCTTCACGACCGGCGCCATCCATGTCGTCGACGGTGGCTGGAGCGTCTAGCCGTGGACATGCTGGCCATCGCGGGCTCGGTGCCGGTCATTCCGGTGCTGACGATCGAGCGGCTCGCCGATGCGGTACCGCTCGCCCGGGCTCTGGTCCGCGGCGGGCTCCCGGTTCTGGAGATAACCCTTCGGACGGAATCTGCGCTAGACGCGCTGAAAGCCATCGCCACCGAGGTTCCGGATGCGGTGGTGGGAGCGGGTACGGTGCTGACGTCCGACCAACTCGATCGGGCGAAGGCTTCCGGGGCGCAGTTCGCCGTCAGTCCCGGCTGTACGGCGGGTCTTGCCGCTGCGGCAGTTGCCGCGAAGTTGCCTTTTTTGCCCGGCGTGCAGACGATTTCGGAAGCGATGACCCTGGTTGATCAGGGCTTTCGTTTCCTGAAGTTCTTTCCGGCTGGCGCTGCAGGCGGTCTCGACTGGCTGAGGTCGGCCGCAGCGCCTCTGGCCGGGGTTCGCTTCTGCCCGACCGGCGGAATAGGGGCCGACAACGCGGCGGCCTTTCTCGCGCTTTCCAATGTGGTTTGCGTCGGGGGCTCGTGGGTGGCTCCCCGGATATCGGTGGCGGCCGGCGACTGGGCAGAGGTGGAGCGGCTCGCCGCCGCGGCTGCCCGGGTCAAACGACCCTAGCGTTGCCGGCGGAAAGGTGCTTCAAGGTGTCCCAAGGAGTGCGGTCCGCATCGATGAAAAAGCTGGCTATCGCCACGATTGCTCTGGTTTTCGCCACGACGGGAATTGCCCAGGCGGATTCGGTTCTGGTCCTCAACTCAGATGAAGCCTCGTACAGCGTCATTAGCCGGAGCAGCCGCACGGAAATCGCGCGTCACCCGGTTGGCCGCGAGCCGCATCACCTGATCGTTACGCCCGACGGCAAGGAAGTGCTGATCGGCTCGACGGTCACCAACGAACTGCTGGGTCTGGACATCAAGACCGGCGAGCGTCGACGCGTCGTCAAGGACATCATCGATCCCTACCATCTCGGCTTCAGCCCGGATGGCAAATGGTTCGTGACTGCCGCCTATCGGCTGGACCATGTCGATATCTTTCACGCCGACGGCTTTCGCCTGGCCGGGCGGATCTTCATCGATGGTCTGCCAAGCCACTTGGCGTTCGACAAGGATTCGAAGACGGTTTTCGTGACGCTGCAACAGAGCGGACGGCTTGCCGCGTTCGACCTGAAGACGCAGGCGCTGAAGTGGAGCGTGCCGATCGGGACTGCGCCAGCCGGCGTCGTCATGCTTCCCGACGACAAGCGGCTGCTCGTTGCGCTTACCGGCGAGGACGGCATTGTCGTCGTCGATCCGAAGAACGGCGCCATTCAGGGCAATCTCCAGACCGGCAAAGGGGCCCACAATTTCTGGCCGAAGGGCGATGGCCGGCACTACTTTCTCAGCAACCGCGTCGAGGGAACGGTATCGCTGCTCGACACCGACCAGATGAAAGTTGTGAGCAACGTTCGCATTCCAGGCGGGCCCGACTGCATGGATATCACGCTGGACGGCAAGGAACTCTGGGTGACCCAGCGCTTCCTCAGGCGTGTCGCCGTGGTCGACATCGAGCAGATGAAAGTGGTTGCCAGCATTCCAGTCGGCAAGTCGCCACACGGCGTGTTCATGCTGAGGCCAGGGTCCACGGCAGGGCAGGGGCCGATTCGGGCCGTCTCGACCTCCGGCGAGACCCGGTAGGGCGCAGCGATGCGCGACCTGATCGACATCTGGGTCGGAGCCCAGACATGGATATTCGAGGCCCTGGTTTCGCCGCTGCTGTTCCGCTTCGGCCTGATGGCCTGGTATGAGCCCGGCTTCAACGCCGTCGAATACGTCATGCTTGGCGCGATCCAGATCCTGGTCATCGCGGTCGGCATGCGCTTCTTCGAACGTCGCTGGCCACTCGAAAAGCCGGGCCGGGACGATCGCCTGATCGGCGTCGACCGGGTCTATACGCTGCTGAACAAGCTGGGCGTCGTGCCATTGGCGATCTTTATCGTCACCTACCCCGTCGTCACGCATATCGAGCTGCTGATCCGCGCCTGGGGCTATGCGCCGCCGAGCCTCGAGCGGCTCCTGCCCTGGCTGGGCGACAACGCGCTGGCCTCTTTCCTCGTCTACTTCGCGCTCTACGACTTCGCAGCCTATTGGCTGCATCGCGCGCAGCATGCCTTTCCCTGGTGGTGGGCGCTGCACAGCCTGCACCACAGCCAGCGGCGTATGACGGTCTGGACGGACGACCGCAACCATGTGGTGGACGATCTGCTGATCACGCTGGCCCTGGTGCTGTTTGCCCAGGTGGTCGGCGTGCAGCCCGGCGACTACGTCGTCATCCTCATGGTCGGCCGACTGGTCGAGAGCTGGTCCCATGCCAATGTCGACGTGAGCTTCGGCCGGCTGGGCAGCCGGTTGCTGGTCGGGCCGCGGTTCCACCGCCTGCATCATGCGCTGTCGACCCCGCAGGAGCGCCATATCCAGGACCACAATTTCGCACCCGTCTTCCCGATCTGGGACATCCTGTTCGGCACGGCAATCTACGACGAGCGCAACCGTCCGACCGGCGTCGACGACCCCACGGTCGATGCCGACAACGACCGCGGCTGGCTTGCGCAGCAGGCCACGGTGTTCTGGCGCTTCGCCCGCGCCATGATCCCCAAATTCAGGCGCGCGACAGCACTTTGAGCACGTCGGCGCGCCGCGGCATGGGCGCCACGGCGCCGTAGCCCGTGGTCGAGAGGGCCGCCGCCACGTTGGCGTAGCGTCCGGCGGCTTCGAGGTCGTCACCGGCCAGCAGGCGTCCCAGGAAGGCACCGTCAAAAGTATCGCCGGCGCCAGTGGCGTCGATCGCCTGGACCGGGTGCGCGGGCAGGCGAAAACGTTCCCGGGTCGTGGCGACCAGCGACCCTGCGGCTCCCATCTTCAACGCCACAAGCGGGGCACCGAGCCTGAGATAATGGTCGGCGATGGCATCGGGTTCGTTCAGTCCGGTGAGCTGCTGGGAATCGTCGAGACTGGGCAAGGCAACGTCGCAGCGGGCAATCGTGGCGTCGATAACCTTGCGGGCGACATCGAGATCCCAAAGGCGCAGCCGAAGGTTGGTGTCATAGGAGACCTTCACACCAGCTTCGCGTGCGACCGAAATCGCGGCGTCGCAGGTCCGGCGCGCGCTGTCACTGATGGCTTGGCCGATTGCCGAAAGGTGAAAGAACTCGGCGCCAGCGATGTAGTCGGCGGCCAGAGCCTCTGGCGTCATCAGCGAGGCGGCGGAGTTCTTGCGCAGGTAGTCGAACTTGTGGCCGGCCGCGCTGTGCGTCACGAAGCTGACGCCGGTCGGAGCCGTGGGATGGCGGGTGACACGCGAAGCGTCGACGCCTTCCGATTTCCAGAGGTCGAGAAAGGCATCGCCCATCCAGTCCTGGCCGACACTGGTCAGGTACCCCGTGGAGGTACCCTGGCGCGCCGCCGCGATCGCCACGTTCTGCGAATCGCCGCCGAAGCCCTGTAACCAGGTGCGGCCGTCGCCTTCCTTCAGCCGATTGAACTCGATCAGGGGCTCGCCCAGGCAGACAATGGAAGGGGAGTTCGTCATGGCAGGAGATTTGTCACGGTGCCGGCCGAACCTCAAGCGAAGCGCTGGACTTCCAGGACGCCTTCTCCCAGGGTTGCGTCAATAAACTTGGAGGAAATCGGATGGCCGTCAAGAAAAAGGACACCCGCCGGCTGCGCAGCCGCGAATGGTTCGATGCGCCGGGCGATCCGACGATGGCGGCGCTCTACCTTGAGCGTTACATGAACTTCGGCCTGACGCTGGCCGAGTTGCGCAGCGGCCGGCCGATCATCGGCATCGCCCAGACCGGCAGCGACCTCTCACCCTGCAATCGCCACCATCTCGAACTTGCCTCGAGGGTGCGCGACGGTATTCGCGATGCCGGCGGCATTCCCATCGAGTTTCCGGTCCATCCAATCCAGGAGACGGGCAAGCGGCCGACCGCGGCGCTCGACCGAAACCTTGCCTACCTCAGCTTGGTCGAGTGCCTGTACGGCTACTTCTTCGACGGCGTCGTGCTGACGACAGGCTGCGACAAGACGACCCCGGCCATGATCATGGGGGCAGCGACGGTCAATATACCGGCGATCGTGCTGTCTGGTGGGCCGATGCTCGACGGCCATTTCGCTGGCGGCCTTGCAGGGTCGGGTACGATCGTGTGGCACGCCCGACAGGAACTGGCCGCCGGTCGCATCAATATGGAACAGTTCGTCGAGATGGTGGCGTCGAGCGCGCCGTCCGTCGGCCATTGCAACACCATGGGAACGGCGCTTTCGATGAACAGTATGGCCGAGGCGCTCGGCATGTCTCTCACCGGCTGTGCGGCCATTCCCGGGCCTTACCGCGAGCGAGGCCAGATGGCCTACGAGACCGGCAAGCGCATCGTCGACATGGTGTGGGAAGATCTGAAGCCGTCCGACATTCTGACGCGCAAGGCGTTCGAGAACGCCATCGTCGCGGCAAGCGCGCTTGGCGCCTCGACCAACTGCCCGCCGCACATCAATGCGATTGCCCGCCATATCGGCGTAACGCTGGTCAACAGCGATTGGGACAAGATCGGCTATGACATCCCGTTGCTGGTGAATTGCATGCCTGCCGGCAAGTACCTCGGGGAGGCGTTCCATCGTGCGGGGGGCGTGCCGTCGGTGATGGCCGAACTTCTGCGCAAGAAGAAGATCCACGGTGATGTCCTTACGGTGAGCGGCAAGACTATGGCGCAGAACCTCAAAGGTACCGCGTCGGTCGATGGCGAGGTGATCAAGAGCTATGACAAGCCGATGCTCGGGACGGCAGGCTTTGCCGTTCTCTCCGGGAACCTCTTCGACTCGGCGATCATGAAGACGTCGGTGATCTCGGCCGAGTTCCGCAAGAAGTACCTCGAGCGCAAGGGCGACAAGGACGCCTTCGAAGGCACGGCCATCGTGTTCGAGGGGCCGGAGGACTATCATCACCGGATCAACGATCCCAAGCTGCCGATAGACGAGAACAGCATCCTGTTCATTCGTAACGCCGGACCTGTCGGCTACCCCGGAGCGGCCGAGGTGGTGAACATGCTGCCGCCTGATCGGCTGGTGAAGGGAGGCATTCTGCTGCTGCCGTGCGTCGGCGACGGCAGGCAAAGCGGGACCTCTGCAAGTCCTTCCATCCTCAACGCTTCGCCCGAGGCGGCAGTTGGCGGTGGACTGGCACTGCTCAGGACCGGCGACAAGGTCCGGGTCGATATCGGCAAGCGCACGGCAAATATCCTGATTTCCAAAACTGAACTGGCGAAGCGCCGTGCGGCCTGGAAGCCGAACGTTGTCGGGAGTCAGACACCGTGGCAGGAACTGCAGCGCGGGTTCGTCGGCCAGTTGTCGAGCGGTGCCTGCCTCGATTTCGCGGTCAACTACCAGAAGATCGCCCAGACAAAGGGAGTGCCGCGGCACTCCCATTAGGCCGGCGATCTACCGGAACAGGCGCTGTTCGACCGAGACGGGCAGGTCGCCCCTGTGGATCAGGATGATAGCCCACGGCGAGGTCGGCTGCCCGACGGGCCGGGCGGGTGCCGACGCCATCCCGCCGGTCGGAGGAAGTGCGGCGCCGGGTGAGACAAATCCCGCGCTGCCAGGCACGGCGGGTCCAAGCGACGGCGGCGCCGGGGACGGGGCAAGAGACGTTGCGCCCGCAACCGGCCTTGGCGCGGAGCGCTGCGCCATCATGATCTCGGGTGGCATGAGTTCCTCGAAGACGACGACGATACGATCGCGCCGCCGGCTGGTTGACAGCACGTTGACCGCATAACCTTCGCTGGCACGGCGACCGAGGAAGATGCCGACGGCGTTCATCCGGCCTTGTTCGAACATGTCTGGCGCCGGCATCCCGGCCCGGCTCCACAACCCCCGCCATTCGGCTGTCGTAACGGCCACAACATGTTCCGGCTGACGGGCCGTCGCGTTGGTGCCACGCCAATGGCGGGTCTCGACCGACTGGGCCATCGCTCCGCCACTTGCGACGACCAGTTGCGTAGCGACCAATGCGCCCATGTAGACGAAGCGCCGCCGTCCGAGGCTGTTCAATGTCCGGGAGATCAACTTAGAGCTCAACCACACGGCAGGATCTCATGGGGACCCAGGATTGGGAAAGTGAAGACGCAGATAGCCCCGACACTTTGGCCCAATTGCGGCCGCCACTGTCCATCGGGGCGATGGCGGCGTATCAATCCTCCCTGCCTGTTGCATTCATGCAACAGGCAGGGGGCAGCTTTTCTCGTGCAGATGCGGCGGCGCTCGCCGAGGCAATTCCCACCGTCGGCATGGCAGACGCCGCTGAATGCCCGGCCATCGACCAGGCGACCCAGTACGGCCTTGTCAGTTGCGCTTGGCCCTGTCGGCAGCGTTGGTCGACTGGATTTGCTCGCGTATGCGCCGCCAGTCCGCCTCACTATAGGCCATCATGCTGGAGAAGGTCCCGTTGCCCATGATGCCCATCGCGCCGTCGATCGCGATCACCTCGCCGTTGATGTACTCGACCTCTTCGCTCATCAGGAAGGCTGCCATGTTGGCGAGTTCGCTTGAGCGGCCGACACGGCCCATCGGATTGCGCGTGCGGTAGCGATTGTCCGGGTCTTCGTCGATTGCTCCTTCCTTCAGCGGGTCGAGCCGGGCCCAGGCGCCCTCGGTCGGGAAGGGCCCGGGTGCGATGGCGTTGAGGCGAATGCCATGGCGCGCCCATTCGACGGCGAGGCTCTGGGTCATGACGGCGACCCCGGCCTTGGACATGGCCGACGGGACGACGAAGGGGCTGCCGGTCCAGACCCACGTTGTGAGGATGCTGAGCACGCTCGCCTTGCGCTGTTCGGCGATCCAGCGCTTCCCGCAGGCGTTGGTCATGTAGAACGTGCCGTGAAGCACGATGTTGGCAATCGCGTCGAAGGCACGGGGGCTGAGGTCTTTTGTCTGGGAAATGAAGTTGCCTGCGGCGTTGTTCACAAGGCCGTCGAGCGGGCCCGTGGCCCAGATCCGTTCGATCATCTCTTCGACCGCGGTGGCGACGCGTATGTCGACGGCGTAGGTGTCGACCCGGCGGCCAGGATACTTGGCCATGACCTGCTTTGCCGTCTCCTCGAGCACGCCGCCGCGCCGCCCACAGATGACGCAATCGGCACCGAGCTCGACGAACTTGTCCATCATTATCCGGCCAAGCCCGGTTCCGCCCCCGGTGACGAGGAAGCGCTTGCCTTTGAACAGATCGGCTTTGAACATCGAACGGTGCTCCCAATTGCGTTGGCTATGCCGTCTAGCCGGCATCGGCAGGCGGCCACAAGGACTGTTGCGCCCCTCTCCCGGAATGATAGGATTTGCGCATAACAACACGGGATCGTTGAATGACGACCCACCAGGGGGAAGCGAGCGGGGACGCGGGTTCTGTTGAGCTGCGTGGTCGAGTTAAGTGGTTCAACGCAGTCAAAGGGTACGGATTTCTGGCCCTCGATATCGACAATAGCGACGCGTTCTTGCATGTGACGACACTTCGACAGGCCGGGCATGATGACATCAAGCCCGGGTCTACCGTCGTGTGTTCCGGTGTGCGCGGCCCCAAGGGCTGGCAGGTCATGAAGGTGCTCGACGTCGACTCCTCCACGGCTGTTGCCACCGGGCCAAAGCCACCGCCGATACCAGACGGCGTTGCGATCGGTGAATACATCGTCGCCCTGGTCAAATGGTACAACAACGAACGCGGCTACGGTTTCGTCACGCGCGAGGCTATCGACGGCGACATCTTCGTTCACGCAGCAGTCTTGCGCCGGCACGGCATGGAAGCGCTGGCTCCCGGCCAGAAGGTGATGATCCGCGTCGCCGAGGGCGACAAAGGCCTTCAGGTCATCGAGATTCGCGAGGCCTGACTCCTCGCTTTACTTCACGTCGCGCAGGTATGTGTCGATCGCCGGCGCTTGCTTGATCAGTCCGCGCTTCACCAGGAACGCCGCGAAGGTTTCGTAGCGGGCCCGGTCGAGAGCCAAGGGATCGTCGGCCAGCAACGGCAGCGTATCCTTCCAGGCAAGGCGATTGAGTTCGGTATCGAGGTCCTTGCCGGACTTCGAGAAAATCTCCCAGGCTTCGGCTGGGTTGGCTTTCAGCCAGGTTGTTGCCTCGGCGATCGCGGCCAGAAGCTTTTTCGTACGTGCGACATCGACGGTTTCGCGCTTGGCCACGAGGATCAGCTCGTCGTAGGTCGGCACGCCGTTCTGCTCGACCAGCCAGATCCGTCCCCTGGCCTTGTTAAGCGCCAGGTCGTTCAGCTCGAAGTTGCGGAATGCGCCAATCACGCCATCGACCTGCTTGCTCATCAGGGCCGTGGTCAGCGCGAAATTGACGTTGATGAGCGTCACGTCCTTCAGCGTAAGCCCGGCGCTTTCCAGCATCGCGCCCAGCAACGCCTCATCGAAGCCCGCGATCGAATAACCGATCTTGCGGCCCTTGAAGTCGGCCAGGGTCTTCACTGGCCCGTCCTCCAGCACGACGAGGGAATTGAGCGGCTGGGCGACGAGGACGCCAACGCGGACCAGGGGCAGGTTTTCGGCGACCAGCATCTGCAGGGTCGGCTGATAGGAGACGGCGTAGTCGGCCTGGCCGGCCGCCACGAGCTTGGGCGGCGCATTGGGATCGGCCGGCGCGATCAGCTCGACGTCCAGGCCATGCCTGATGAAGATGCCGCGCTGCTTGGCCACGACCAGGGCCGCGTGGTCCGGATTGACGAACCAGTCGAGCAGCAGCCGGACCTTCTCCTGCGCCATTGCGGGCGTGACTGCACACGCAAGTGCCATGACGACGAGAGTCCGAATTATGATGCGCATCGTCATTCTCCTTGAAGCGATTGCCAGGGAACCAGTCGGCGGGTGACCCAGTCGGTTGCGTGGTAGAGGGCGAGCCCGAGCAGGCACAGCAGAACGAGAGCGGCGAAGGCGAGTGGCGTCTGCCCGCGCGCCAGGGATTGCGTCATCAGAAAACCCAGCCCCGCGCTGGCGCCGACCCATTCGCCGATCACCGCGCCGATCGGCGCCACGGCGGCAGCGATGCGCGCGCCCGACGCGAAGGCGGGCAGGGCCGCGGGAAGCTTGATTTGCAGGAGCACGGCCCGGGGAGGCGCATCCATTGTCTGTGCAAGATCGAGCCAGCCCGGGTCGGTTCGGCTCAGGCCATCGTAGAGCGCGCTGACGACGGGAAAGAAAATCACCAGTGCTGCCATTGCGACCTTGGAGGCCATGCCGTAGCCCAGCCAAAGCACAAGCAGCGGGGCGATGGCGATCACCGGTATTGCCTGGGAGATGATGACCAGCGGCAGTGCCCAGCGGCGCCATCCGGCCGAGGCAGCAAAGACGACGGCAAGCGTGGCGCCAAGAACGAGTCCCAGGACCAGACCCAGCATCATCTCGGCCGCTGTCCAGGCTGCCTGCTCGATCAGGAGGTCGAAGCGTTGGACCAGCACCACGGCGACGCGTGTAGGCGGCGGCAGGATGTAGACCGGCACGCCGGTCGCCCAGGCGAGCGCTTCCCAGGCCAGCAGCAGCCCGACCGCGGTGATCAACGGCCTCACGGGGTACTCCGGAGTTCGGCGATCAGAAGACCCTGCAGGCCGAGCAGCACGGGATCGGTGGGATCGCGCGGCACCGCGCCCGGTGGTTCGAGCGCCGGCCCGACGGCGAAAGGCGAGCCCGACAAGACGCGGACCTGATGGCCCATCCTGAGGGCTTCCAGGGGATCGTGCGTCACCAGAATCACCGTTTTGCCGGCCAGTAGCCGTACGGCGAGATCTTGCAGGTCGAGGCGCGTGACAGCGTCGAGATGGGCAAAGGGCTCGTCCATCAGCACGACCTGCCGGTCCTCGCAAAGCGTTCGCGCGAGCGCCGCGCGCTGGCGCATGCCGGCGGAGAGCGTCTCGGGACGATCGCCCAACCGGTCACCGAGTCCCACTTCGGTGAGCAGCCTGCGTGCCCGCGGGACGGCAGCTTCGAGTCCTGCCGCGTCGCCGCGCAGGCGAAAGCCGAGCAGGACGTTGTCGAGCAGCCCCAGCCATGGCAGCAGCAGGTCGCGTTGCGCCATGTAGGCAGTCGGCTGCGTGCGCTCGGCACCCGGCAGAAGGCCGGCCAGCCAGCGCAGCAGGGAGGTCTTGCCGACGCCGCTGCGGCCCAGCAGGCACGTCGTCCGGCTGGCCGGGAACTCCAGGGCGAGATTGTTCGCCACCACCCGGTCGCCAAAGGCGATACGCGCGCCGCGCACGGAAAGAGGAGGAGAAGCCACCACCACGAAAGTCACCAGTCCCTACGCCGGCATTAACCGGATCAGGTTCCCGGGGTCGTTCTTGCGAACCTCTCAGCCGCGCAGTGCGGCTCCCCCCGATGATTGGCGCTCACTATGGGAAGCGGCCGGGTGTCACGCAAGTGTCTTGAGTTTGACGAAATCGGCCTGCAGGCTCTATCCCATGAGCATGGCTTATGCAGGAATTCATCGGCGGCTCGGCCGTCGGCTCTTTTTCGCAGCTCCTCTCGCCCTGGCGGCAGGCGCGGCGGCCGCTCAAGGGGCCGACATCAAGTTCAAGCGCTCGTCGCTGGTCATCGAAACCGGTGGACGCGAGCTCAAGTTCGAGGTCGACATGGCGACGAACGATGCCGAGCGTTCACATGGGCTGATGTTCCGCAAGAGTCTCGGACCTTACGAAGGCATGCTGTTCGACTTCCACCAGGAGGCGCCCGTCAGCTTCTGGATGAAGAACACCTTGATCCCGCTCGACATGATCTTCATCGCCGCCGACGGCACGATCCGGCACATCCATTCCAACGCCGTGCCCTTGTCGACCGATACCATCCCCAGCCAGTTCCCGGTGCGGGGCGTGCTCGAGATCAACGGCGGCAGCGCCAAGCTGTTGGGCATCAAGGCTGGCGACAGGGTAAGGCACCCGATCTTCGGCAACGCTTGATCGGCCGCCCTCTAGTGCGGGCGGAAAGCGTGCTTCTTCAAGGCGTCGAGCGACACCACGCGCAAGGTCGCGACGTGGGTGGCCTCGAGCACGACCTGCGGGGCTGCGCCGGCCTCGAGCGCCTCCTTCCAGCGCGCCGCGCAGAGGCACCAGCGGTCGCCGGGCTTGAGGCCGGGAAAGCCATACTGCCGCATCGGCGTGCTGAGATCGTTGCCGTGGGCCTTGGAGAAGGCGAGGAACGTTTCCGTGGTGACGACGCAGACCGTATGCACGCCGACGTCGTCGGCCCCGGTGTTGCAGCAGCCGTCGCGATAGAAGCCCGTGACGGGCTGGACGGAGCACGGCTGCAGCGCTCCGCCAAGGACATTGACGGACGGGGCGCGGCCGGGCCGGCCTTCTTCGGGGGTCTGATCGAACATGAGGCAGTGTAGCACCTGGAAATTGCCCTTTCGAGCGACCCGGCGCACTGGTAGAACCGCTCGCGTCAAAGAGGAGTTTGCGGCGGGGCGTAGCGCAGTCTGGTAGCGCGTCTGCCTTGGGCGCAGAAGGTCGTCGGTTCAAATCCGGCCGCCCCGACCAAGCCCCCCCGCGTCGATGGAGAAACCGCGTTCATGCAGGTCCGAATCTACAAGCCGGCCAAGACGGCGATGCAATCCGGCCAGGCCAACACCCACGACTGGGTGCTCGAACCCGAGCCTTCCCCGAAGCAGGTCGACCCGCTGATGGGCTGGACCAGCTCGCGCGATACAATGATCCAGGTCCAATTGCGCTTCCCGACCCTCGACGAGGCCAAGGCGCATGCCGAGAAGAACGGCTGGCAGTACCGCGTGGAAATGCCCCATACGAGGCCGGTGAGACCCAAGGCCTACGCCGACAATTTCGCCTTCAATCGGCTTGGGCGCTGGACGCACTGACGGCAAAGCCGCCGCCAGCGTGTGCTAGGCTGTCGCTACGGGCCCGTAGCTCAGAGGATAGAGCACCTGCCTTCTAAGCTGGTGGTCGCTGGTTCGAATCCAGCCGGGCTCGCCACTGCCTCGGTTTCCGGCTCCTGCTACTTGGGGCCGATGCGGAAGCCGCAGAGCTTGTTGCCATCGAGGTCGCGAAAGTAGGCGCCGTAGAACGCCTGCGGCCCTTCCTCCCCGCGCAGGCCCGGCTTGCCCTCGCAGGCACCGCCGAGTTCGAGTGCCTTGGCGTGCAGCGCGTCGACCTTGTCGCGGCTGTCGACCACCAATGCCACCATCATGCCGTTACCCACCGTCGCCGTCGTGCCGTCGTGAGGCTTGACCACGGCCAGGGCCGGCTTGCCGAACGCCGGGCCATACAAGGTGAAGGCGTTGGCCTGGTCGATCCGCATCAATTCCTTGGCGCCGATGGTGGAGAGCAGGCTCGCGTAGAAGGCACGTGCCTTGTCGATGTTGTTAGTGCCGACGGTGACATAGCCGATCATGGTCGTAGCTCCTTCTTGACACGCAAAGACGTACTGCTCACGGACACCTAGTTTCGCACACCTGCGAAAGCAACCGTCGTCGCACCGGCACCGATCAGCAGCCCGCCGCCCACCTTGTTCACCACGCCGATCGCCCGCGCATTGCCGGCGAAGCGGCGCGCCCGGCTGGCGACCAGCGCGTAGCCCAGGGCATTGGCGAAGGCCAGCACCAGGAAGGTCGCCTCGAATACCAGCATCTGGGTCAGGAAGTCGGCGGCGGGGTCGAGGAAGGCGGGCAGGAAGGCAACGAAGAAGGTGATGCTCTTGGGGTTGAGCGCCGTCACCAGCCAGGCATGGCCCAGCATCCGGGCGGCCGAGGCCGCATCGGTGCGCGGCGCCGCCTCCAGCGTACCGCCGGCCAGCCACAGCTTGAGGCCGAGGTAGACGAGGTAGGCGGCGCCCAGCCATTTCAGGGCCGTGAACAGCGTGGCCGAGGTGGCGAGGAGTGCCCCCAGGCCCAGCATCGAAAGCGTCATGGCCGTGAAGTCTCCCAACGCCACGCCCACGGCCATGGGCAGCGCCGTCCGCCAGCCCTGGCCCAGGGCGTAGGATGCCACCAGCAGCACTGTGGGCCCGGGGATGACCAGCAGGACGGTCGATGCGGCGGCAAAGGCCAGCCAGGCTTCGAATGACACTTGGTGCTACTCCTTCTGGACCCAGGTTCGACGAAGCCACAGGGATTGAGCCGCGTCAGCCGAATTTTCGCCTCTTTCCATCGTCAAGATTAGGGGTAGACTATCTTGGCGAGGGCAGAATGGAACGTTCCAAGGCGCAGCCCTACCACCATGGCCAGCTCCGCGAGGCGCTGCTGACCTCCGGTCGGGCGCTTCTGGAAGAGAAGGGCATCCGCGGCTTCACGCTGCGCGAATGCGCCCGGCGCGCCGGCGTTTCCCATGCGGCGCCGGCCTATCATTTCGCCTCGATCGACGACCTGCTGGCGGAACTGGCCGCCCGTGGCTTCGACGAACTGGCGGCCGCCATGACCGCCGAGGCCGACAGGTCTGCCGACAAGGGGGCCGAGGACGCGAGCACCGGCCGCCTGATGGGGCAGGGCGTCGGCTACATGGCCTTTGCGGCCGGCAATCCGGCGCTGTTCCAGCTCATGTTCAGCCGCGAGGCCAACCGTCTCGACGCGCCGGCCCTGGCAGCCGCCGCCGAAAAGGTCCGTGCCCTCCATGCCGCCGCCATCGAGGCGGTGATCCCGCACGCCTCGGGCGAGATCAAGCAGCGCATGGCCGACTTCGCCGGAGCCTCGGTGCACGGCTTCATCAGCCTGCTGCTGGAGGGACAGATCGGCGGCAGGGACTCGTCGCGGGCACTCAAGGCGCGGGGCCTCGCGCTCCTGTCGGCGATGGCCGAAACCGTGGTCCGCGCCGGCGGCTAGAGCGGGATGCGAAACAGCAGCGACTCGCCCGCGCCGTAACCCGTGGCCTTGGTGAAGCGCCGGACGAGATGGCCGCCGTTGGCGATGATGACCTTCTGCGACGGCAGATTGTCGGGATCCGTGGTGAGGTCGATGTGCGCGAGCCCGCGGCTGCGCGCCTCCGGCAGCATCAGGGCCAGTGCCCGCGTGGCGTAGCCCCGACGCTGCCTCCACGGCACCACGGCATAGCCCAGGTGCCCCAGGACATGCGCCGGCAGCTCGGAGGTCCCGGGCTGCCAGCGGAAGTTCACCGCGCCGCAGAAGCCGTCGTCCCACATCCAGCGCCGAAAGCCCGGCAGGCGTGCCATGGTGGTGCCGTCGGGCAGCCGGATCGGCGGCCGCTTGCCCTCGGGATCGTCGAGCGAGGCCACGAAATCCGCCGGATCGGCCGCGATCATCGCCAGTTCCTCGCGCGCCGATTCCTCGCGGCGGAGATTGTCCGACCAGAAACCGCGCCGCAGCGCATCGGCATAGGCCTCCAGGTATTCGAGCGCGGGGACGACGAGCTTCATGGATTTTGCTGTAGCATGGCGCCCCATGAGGTCCAGCCCCGCCGTCCACAACCATGTCCTCGCCCTCGACATCGACGGCGTCATCTCGCTCGCCCAGCCGGGCTCGGCGCACCCCTGGTACGCCACGCTCAAGGCCGACCTCGATCTCGACTACGAAGCGATCGAGCGCGACTTCTTCCGCCGCGACTTCCTCGAAGTGCTGCGCGGCCGGCTCGACCTCTACGTCGCCCTGCAGGACTATCTCGAACCGCTGGGCCTTGCCGACCGCATGGAAGAGTTCGTGGCCTACTGGTTCGACAAGGACTGCGTCATCGACCGTGCGGTGCTGGCCCAAGCCGATGCCTGGCGGGCCCGTACCGGCGGCCGCTGCTTCGCCGCCGCCAACCAGGAGCACCACCGTATCGCCTTCCTGCGCGACCAGGCCGGGCTGGGCGCTCATTTCGAAGAGATCGTCTATTCGGCCGCACTCGGCGTCTGCAAGCCCGACCGGGTGTTCTTTACCAATGCCCAGGCGCGGATGGGCGTGACGGTGGCCCAGTCGATCCTGTTCGTCGACGACAAGGCGGAAAATGTCGACGGCGCGCGCGCCGCCGGCTGGCGCGCCATGCTCTATCGCGGACCGGAGAGCCTGGCGCAGGCGCTCGCGAGCTGGGGCTAGATCTGCCGGTGCTATCGCCGACAAACGTCCAATGTCCGCCACATGCGGGCACCGGAGGAATCGATCTTACCGATCGCGCTCCGCCTCCGGCGGCAAGCGGCTTTGCGGCCAGCACCTCGGCGAGAACCTCCTCGATGGGGCAATGCGTCCGGGCCATGCCTTTCCTTCTCCGGAGTCGAGCAGGAAGAGGTCTATAGGATTTCCGTCTGATCGCCAATATCCTATATATGTGGGCGAGCCACGCGTCGGTGCTGGCACTTTGACGGCAGTGCGGGAAAGCATCACGCGGCGCCCGGAAACCGTGCTAGATCGACGCCATGCTGATGTTCGACATACCTTTCGCGACGACCGACTGGGGCGACGTGGAGCGCACGGAACACCCCGGCGAGACCGGCAAGGCGTTCTGGCGCACCCGCAATTTCAACAACATCCGCGTGCGCATGGTCGAGTACACGCCGGGCTATCTCGCCGACCACTGGTGCCAGAAGGGCCATGTCCTGCTGGTGCTGGAAGGCGAGCTGGCGACCGAGCTGGCCGACGGCCGCACGGTCGTGCTGAAGCCCGGCCAGAGCTACCAGGTGGCCGACGGCGCGCTCGCCCACCGTTCGCGCACCGAGGGCGGCGCCAAACTTTTCATCGTGGATTGATATGACGGACATGATCGGATTTATCGGCGTCGGCACCATGGGCGAGCCGATGTGTCGCAACCTGGCGAAGAAGAGCGGCATGACGGTGCTGGCCGCCGACCGCGATCCGGCGCCGCTCGCGCGCCTCGCGGCCGACGGCGTCAGGACCGCCTCGCTCGACGAGATTGCCGCGAGCTGCCGCACAATCTTCCTGTCGCTGCCGGGCGGCAAGGAAGTCGAGGAGGTCTGCCTGGGAGAAGGCGGGCTGGTCGCCAAGGCCGTGCTCGGCTGGACGGTGGTCGATCTCAGCACGGCGCCGCCGCGTCTGGCCCAGCGGCTCTATGCCGAATTCGAGGGCAGGGCCTCGGCCTTCGCCGACGCGCCAGTGGCGCGTACCCGCCAGGCGGCGATCGACGGCACGCTGTCGATCATGGTCGGTGCGACCGCGCCCACCTTCGCCCGCATCGAACCGCTGCTGCGCCACATGGCGAGCGAGGTGACGCACTGCGGCGAATCAGGCGCCGGCCAGACGGTAAAGATCCTGAACAACATGGTGCTGTTCCAGACCGTGGTGGCGCTGGCCGAGGCGCTCACGATCGCCCGCGCGCAGGGCGTCGACGGCAAGGTGCTGTTCGAGACGCTGAGCAAGGGCTCGGCCGATTCCTTCGCGCTGCGCAATCACGGCATGAAGGCGATGCTGCCCGGCGTCTTCCCGGAACGCGCCTTCTCGACCGAATATGCGCTGAAGGACCTGGGCTACGCCATCGCGATGGGCGAACAGCACGGCGTGCCGGGGCTCGGCGCCGACGTCGCGCGCGAGCTGATGGAACGCGCCGTCGAGCTTGGCTACGGCAAGGAATACTGGCCGGTGCTGGTCAAGGCCATCGAAGACGCCAAGGGCAAGGTCTGATCGTCAGACTTTGACGGGGCCCACCGTGGTTCGCTCATAGCCCTTGCCGCGCATGCAGTCGGTGAGCGCCACGCTCACGGCATGTGACCGGTAGACTTCGACCTGACGCTCCCACAGCGCGCGATTCGGCTGCGCCATGTAGCCGAAGAAGGGCGGGCTGTGGAACGGGTAGGCGAGTTCCCGGGAGTAGGCCCGGAGCGACTCCTTCTCGCCGGCGCGACGGCATTCCAGAAGATCGGCGGAAGCGGGGGCGAGCGCCACGCCCTCCTTCTGCCACGGGCTCCGGGTTTCGCAGGCCGCGAGCAAAAGCATCGCGACGGCGACGAAACTCACGACAGGCAGGCTTCTGTTCATGCAAGTGTTATGGTCCGGTGTCGGACGTACGAAGTGAAGAGGGAGACGAGGCTGATGGCGCGGATTGCTGTGGGTGGATTCCAGCACGAGACCAATACGTTTGCGCCCCAGCAGGCGACCTGGGAGGAGTTCGTGCGCGCCGATGCCTGGCCGCCGCTGTTGCGCGGGCCGGAGATGATCGCGGGCGTAAACGGCTTCAACATCCCGATCGCGGGCGCGGTGAAGCGGCTGGCCGAGCTCGGCCACGAGATCGTGCCGCTCGCCTGGGCCGCGGCGGCGCCCGCGTCCTATGTCACGGCGGACGCCTACGAGAAGATGTGGGCGTTGTTCGACGAAGACCTGAAGAAGCTGGGGCCGTTCGATGCGGTCTATCTCGACCTGCACGGCGCCATGGTGGCGGAGAACACCGAGGATGGCGAGGGCGAGCTGCTGGCCCGCATCCGCGGCGTCGTCGGCGACGCGCTGCCGATCGTGGCCAGCCTCGACTACCACGCCAACCTGACGCCCGAGATGGCGCAGCTTGCGACGGCGCTGGTGGGCTACCGCACCTATCCGCACATCGACATGGCGGTGACGGGCAAACGGGCCGTCGAGCTGCTCGACAAGCTGCTCAAGGAAAAGCGGCCGGTCTACAAGGCCTACCGCCAGCTCGATTTCCTCATTCCGCTGGTGTGGCAGTGCACCTTCATCGAGCCTGCCAAGGCGATCTTCGATCTCGTGGGCGAACTCGAGGCTGGCGAGAAGAGCCATAACCAGGGCATCGTCAGCGTCACCCACACGCCGGGCTTTCCGCCCGCCGACATCGCTCAGTGCGGCCCGGCGCTGGTGGTCTACGGACACGACAAGGAAGCCGTCGAGGCTGCGGCTGACAAGCTGGCGGCCACGGTGAAGGCCCAGGAGAAAGCATTTAACGGCGAGCTGCTCGACCCCGATCAGGCAGCGCTTCGTGCCATCGAGCTTTCGAAGACGGCGAAGAAGCCGATCGTGCTGGCCGACGTGCAGGACAATCCCGGCGCCGGTGGCACCTCCGACACGGTGGGGCTGCTGGCCGCGCTGATGCGGCACAAGGCCA
>RGPT01000280.1 GCA_010032545.1 Alphaproteobacteria bacterium | reverse complement strand
ATGGGAGAATGAAGAGGCTAACAGCTGGGATGATATGAATGGAGAAGACCTTGCTGTCGAAAATCGTAGCTCGGGCAGCGGCGCTGAGAATCCGGCTACCATGTCTGCGGGGCCTTCCACTAGCGCATCGGCTCATTTCAATGGCGATGCGCCGCCGGCAGATGAACGAGTTGTTGTAGAGGTGATAGTCGCCGGTATCGAGGAAAAGCACCTCGCGTACCTCGGGCCGCTGCTGCGACTTGGGCGTAGGCTGAAAGCCGACACCCGCCGTCACGGCGGCGCGCTGCACGAGGGCGGCAAACTCCTTGAACACGTGAATGGACGTAAAGCGGTCGGGCTTCAGGATCAACTTGCACTGCAGGTAGCCCAGTTCGTCGCAACGTCGTCCGTCGGCATAGGTGCCACCATACTGTTCGGACAGCCACGTCTGAATTTGACTCGTCTTGCCGTCGTCGCTCTTGCCGTTCGTCTTGTCGTTGGCCATAGGCTCTCCCCGGTACCCAAGGGTATCGCGTCGCTCCGCGGTTGTCATCATGACGGGCATTGCGGACTTCGCGGCGGACGTCGATCATGGTCCGATGCTCCTAAATCTTGCGCTTTCGACCTTCATGGTCAGCCTCACTGTTTCCATCCATCTCGGTGGTCTGCTCGGCCTGCTGTGGGTCCTGCGTGATCGCGCGCATCGCGTTCGCGCCCACGAGAATCGTATCGCCCAGGTCGGGGTCCTCGTGTTCGTGGTTCTCGGCCTGCTCGGTATTCATACGATCGAGATCTGGCTGTACGGATTGACGTTCTGGGCAATCGGTGCGATCCCGGATTTCGAGACCGCGCTGTATTTTTCGACCGTGACCTTCACAACGATCGGCTACGGCGATGTCGTTCTCGACAAGCAGTGGCGGATGTTCGGTGCCATCGAGGCGGCCAACGGGCTGATTCTGTTCGGCTGGTCGACGGCGTTCCTGTTTTCCGTCACCACCCGCCTCCGGATGCTCGAGCACGATTGGCTCGAACGGCCCGGTCCGAGTCGAGGGACGCATGAGAAAGACTAACCCTGCCCGACTGGTGCCGGCTGAGGCGATGCGCTAGGTCAAGTCCATGCAGACCGACAACAGATTTCTGCCGCCGGGCCTTGGCGCCTCGCTGAGCGGCCCGATCGGGACCTTGCCCGAATCGCCGATCTCCGACGTCGCCATGAGCGTGTTCGGCGATCCCGATGTCGTACCCCTGTGGTTCGGCGAAGGCGATCTCGTGACGCCGGACTTCGTCCGCGATGCCGCCGCCGCCGCCCTGCAGGCAGGCGAGACCTTCTATACCTGGCAGCGAGGCATTCCGGATCTGCGGACTGCCCTCAGCGCCTATACCGAGAAGCTCTACGGGATCAAATGCCCGGTCGATCGCATCAGCGCCACAACGGGCGGCATGCAGGCGATCCTTCTGTCCGTCCAGATGCTGGTCGATCCCGGCGACAACGTGGTGATCGTCTCGCCGATCTGGCCCAATATCACCTCGGCCACCAAGCTGATGCGCGGCGTGCCGAAGTACGTGGCGCTCGAACGGACGAAGCTCGGCGGCTGGACGCTCGACCTGCAGCGCGTGTTCGATGCTGTCGACGAGCGTACGCGGGCGATCTTCGTCAACTCACCGGGCAATCCCACGGGCTGGGTGATGTCGTCGGACGAACAGCGCACATTACTCGACTTCGCCCGCAAGCGTGGAATCTGGATCATGGCCGACGAGGTCTATGCCCGGCTGATCTACACGAAGCGGCCCGACGGGCGGCAGGTGGCACCGTCGTTCCTGGAGCACGCCGGGCCCGACGATCCGCTCATCGTGCTCAACAGCTTCTCCAAGCCGTGGGCGATGACCGGCTGGCGGCTCGGCTGGCTCACACATCCCGCCCAACTCGGCGACCAGATCGCCAAGCTCGTCCAGATCAACACGTCGGGCGCGCCGGCGTTCCTGCAGAGGGGCGCGATCGCGGCGCTCGAGAAGGGCGACGACTTCCTGGCGCAGATGGTCGAGCGCTGCCGGGCGGGCGGTGAGCAGGTCTTCCAGCGTCTGTCGGGCCTGCCGAAAGTGACCATCGCGCGGCCGGAAGCAGCCTTCTACGCTTTCTTCTCCGTCGAGGGCGTCGACGACACCATGGCCTTCTGCAAGAAGCTGGCGAAGGACTACAAGGTCGGGCTGGCACCGGGCGAGGCCTTCGGGCCGGGCGGTACGGGCAACATCCGCCTGTGCTTTGCTTCGGGCGCCGATCGCCTCAGCAAAGGCCTCGATCGCATCGAAGCGGCGATCAAGGGGCTTTGATGCCGCCATGCCCAACAGCCCCGCGATCAGTGTCCGGCATCTGCGCAAGATGTACGGCGAGATCGTCGCAGTCGACGATCTGACCTTCACGGTGCCGCGCGGCGCCGTGCTCGGACTGTTGGGCGGCAACGGGGCGGGCAAGACCACCACCATTGCCATGCTGCTCGGGTTGCTCGAGCCGACGTCCGGCGAGATCGAGGTGCTGGGCGTCGACATGCTGAAGCGGCGATACGCGGCGCTGCCGCGCATGAATTTCTCCTCGCCCTACGTCGACCTGCCGCATCGCCTAACCGTGCGCCAGAACCTCGTCTTCTACGGCAGGCTCTACGGCGTAAAGGGGCTCGACGCCCGCATCGGCGAGTTGGCCGAGCGCATGCAACTTGCCGACTTCCTCGAGCGTCCTGCGGGCAAGCTCTCGGCCGGCCAGAAGACACGCGTGGCGCTGGCCAAGGCGCTGATCAACCGGCCCGACGTGCTGCTACTCGACGAACCCACCGCGTCGCTCGATCCCGACACGGCCGACTGGGTGCGCAGCTACCTCAAGGAATATCAGGCCGAGACGCACGCCACGATCCTGCTCGCGTCGCACAATATGAGCGAGGTCGAGCGGCTCTGCGACGACGTGATCCTGCTGCAGAAGGGCAAGGTCTTCGAGCGCGGCAGCCCGCGCGATCTGATCGAACGCTTCGGCCGCGAGGACATGGAGGAGGTGTTCCTCGACATGGCGCGCGGCCGCGGTCGAGGGCAGGGCCGCGATGCGCTGCGGAGAGGGGAGGCGGCATCGTGAGCGGCTCCCTCGAGCGGATATATGCCCTGGTCATGCGCCACATCTACTTGTGGCGCAGTTCTGTGATGCGGCTGGTCGATTCGATCTACTGGCCGGCCGTGCAGATGGTGATGTGGGGCTTCATGACCCAGTACCTGCTACCGCAGGCCTCGTTCGTCGCCCAGGCGGCGGGCGTGCTGCTGTCGGGCCTGCTGCTCTGGGAAGTCGTGGTGCGTGGCAATCTCTCGCTCAGCATCGCCTTCCTGGAGGAGATGTGGTCGCGCAACCTCGGCCATCTGTTCGTGAGCCCGATCCGCTCCTGGGAGATGGCGACCGGCATCATCGTCGTGGCCCTTCTGCGCACCTTGCTGGGCCTGATCCCGGTGTCGCTGATGGCCTGGGCTTTCTTCGGCTTCTCCATCTATACGCTCGGACTACCGCTGGTTGCCTTTTTCGCCATCCTGCAGATGTTCTCCTGGTCGATCGGGCTTGCGATGTCGGGCATGATCATGCGCGTCGGCCAGAGTGCGGAGAGTTTCGCCTGGGCCGCCGTCTTCATCCTGATGCCGGTGAGCGGCGTCTACTATCCTGTTTCGGTGCTGCCGCACTGGCTGCAGGTGATCGCATGGGGCCTGCCGCCGGCCTACGTCTTCGAAGGCATGCGCGCAATCCTGGCCGAGAAGACCGTGCATTGGGACATGATGGGGATCGCCTTCGCGCTGTCGGCGGTCTACCTGGTCGTGGGCTTCCAGATCTTCCAGTGGTTCTTCCGCGCGTCGCGCCGCGCCGGTACACTGCTGGGCCAAGGTGAATAGAAGGAGACGCAGCGAGTGAAGTCGATTCGAGCCCTTGTTGCCGTTCTCCTCGCCTCGAGCATCGCGGCCTGCACAACGACCGGCCTCACCACCAAGCCGCAGCCGACCCCGCCGCTGTGGACCTCGTCCTACAACGTTGGCTACACCGTCATGGCGAACTGTCTTGCGGCACAGCCGATCGCCGGCTTCACGGGCGTGGCGCAGATCGAGGCCGACACGGCGGTCGTGACGCTCACCCTGAACGACGGTACGCCGATGAGCATCCGCTTCATCGTGCAGCGGACGGGACCCGGCACCAGCGTCGTGGAGTGGCGGCGCCTGTTGACGGTCGGTGGTTGGGAACCGATCGACGGCGACGCTCGCAATCGCGCCGACATCTGCGGCGGACTTTCCTGAGTTCCGGTCAGCGCGCGGTGAGAATCTGCTGGCAGGCCGGCGGCAGTTTCGGCCGATAGGGTTTTACTGCGGCGCCGGCCGGCGGCGGCGTGAGCGGCG
>RGPT01000279.1 GCA_010032545.1 Alphaproteobacteria bacterium | reverse complement strand
CTCGACGTGCTCGAACGCAGGCGCCGTCTCTTCATGTGTCTTGGGCAATGCCACCCAGGTCTGGACGCCGTGCATGCGAAAGCCCGTCCGGCGCATCTCCGGCTCGGTGCGCTCGCTATGCACGATCCCGCGGCCGGCAGTCATCCAGTTGACGTCGCCCGGCTTGATCGGCTGCGCGAAGCCCAGACTGTCGCGGTGGAAGATCCCGCCGCCGAACAGATAGGTGACGGTGGCGAGGCCAATGTGCGGATGCGGTCGGACCTCCATGCCGCCGCCCGGCGGCACGTCCATCGGGCCAAAGTGGTCGAGAAAGACGAACGGCCCGATCATGCGACGCTTCACGCTCGGCAGGACACGGCGCACGGAAAAGCCGCCACCCAGGTCGTGGGCACGGCCCTGGATCAGAAGTTCGATCGGATCGGCCACCTTGTCCTCCCTCTCCGCCTGTGCTGCAACGGCACACCATGACCGTTCCCGCCCGCGATCTCTCGCCGTTCTTCGCCCCACGCAGCATCGCCGTGATCGGCGCGGGCGAGCGGGCATCGTCATCGGGTGGCGCCATCATGCAGATGCTCCGCCAAGCCGGATATGGCGGTCGTGTCGTTCCGGTCAATCCCAGAGGCGGGACGATCTTCGGATACGAAGCGGTGACATCGATCGGCGCAATCGACCCAGCCGTCGACCTCGCCGTCGTCGTCATACGCCCCGATGCAATCCTCGACGCGGTTCGCGAGTCGGCCGACCGCGGTATCCGCAATCTCCTCATCCTGCCCGGCGGTTTCGCCGAAGCCGGCCCCGTCGGCGTTGCCCGCAACGAAGCGCTGGCCAAGCTCGCGGCCGATCGCGGCCTTACGATCGCAGGGCCGAACTGCGCCGGGGTCATCCATCTCGATCCAGCCTGGCGCTTTGCCGCGACCTTCCTGCGCGCCCTTCCGCCCGGGGCGGCGGCTGGCTCGGGCAACGGGCTTGCCTTCATCTCGCAATCGGGAGCGCTCTCCGAAGAGTTCATCGACAAGGCCAATGCCCGCGACCTGCCGCTCGCTTCCGTGGTCTCGGTCGGCAACGCCGTTCATCTCGGCGTCGAGGACTACCTCGCCTGGCTGGGAGATCGGCCGGAAATCGGGGCGGCGCTTCTGTATGTCGAATCGATCGAGGACCACGAGCGTTTCCGACGGATCGCCCGCGCCGTGGCGGCGACCAAACCGGTGATCGCCCTCTTTGGCGGCCGCAGCGAGATCGGCGGACAGGCGGCTTCGGCCCACACCGGCGCCGTTGCCAACGACGATCCCGCCATCGACGCCTTCTGTACATCTTGCGGCATCGTCCGGGTGAAAAGCCTGCGCCGCCTGCTGGTGGCCGCCAAGGCGTTCGGCCGTTTTCCCCAGGGACTGGGAAAGCGGGCGCTGATCCTGTCCAATTCCGGCGGCCCCGGAGTCCTCTGTGCCGACCAGGCCTCGCTCGAAGGGCTCGACCTGGGCGCCCTGCCCGCCGCGATGGCGGAGGTCCTGCGCCAACAGTTGCCCCCGGAGGCATCGGTCGCCAATCCAATCGACCTGCTGGCCGATGCCCGGGAGGACCGCTTCGGCCTCGCCTTCGAAGCAGCCATGGGCCATGCCGCCCACGCCTACGACATGATCATGATGATTCACGTCGTGCCGTTCATGGTCGACGCCGGCCCGGTGATCGCCCGGCTGGCGACGCTTGCTGCCGACGCCCGGATTCCCCTGCTGCACAGCATGATGGGGACCCTGCCCGGCAAGGCCGACTGGTTCGCCATCATGGAGCATGCGGGCGTCCCGATGTTCAACGACGTCGAGGAGATGGCCGAGGCCGCGGGTTTACTGGCGAGCTATCCCGCATTGCAGCAATCCGCGCGCACGGCTGCCCCCACGCCTGTACTTTTTCGCGACCGGCGTCGCGGATAAGCCCAGAAAACCTTTTTATAACAATCAGTTAAGCACATTGCGCGAGTGTTGCATTTTTGCAACTTTTTATTGGACTTGTGGATAGTCCGTCGCCAGTATCCGCCGCAGAGGGGCATTGCGTGGGGCATCGACCGGGAAGGTCGATGAATTCGTTGAGGGCCCTCTAAGACAATTTGTTGGCTTCAATGGATCGGGAGAGGCGGATGGCGTCCAAGACACCGCGCGACGAACGCACCCAGCGTTGGCGAGGCATCCCCATACTCATGGCCGCGACCTTCGCCGCTTCCACCTTGCAGCTTGTCTGGGCCAGCGCGTCGATGGCCCAGGTCAAGGCGCCCAGCAAGAACCAGCTTCGCGCGCCGGAGAAAACGGCCTCCACTGACAATGTCCAGCCCTTCTCGATCAGCAGTGACGGCCTCGTCGTCGAGCAGCTCATCAGCCTCCGGATAGACCCGGCGGATGCCGCCGCGGCGGGCGACGCCGTCAGCAAGGCGCTGGGCAAGCTGGACGCCAAAGTGACCAGTTCCGGCCGCGCCATCCTGCAATCGCAAGGCGCCAACATGCCGAAGCGCCTCGTGGCCCTGCAGCTCTTTTCAGCCGAGTCGCTGGCCGTTGAACTCGAGCGGGCGAGCGATGGCACGTTCGGCTTCAAGGTTGCGCCCGGTGCTACAGAGAACGACGATCAGCGGGTTTCCACCGTGCCGAGTGCGACCTCGGCCGCCGGTCCCGGCGCGCGGTCGATTGTGCCCGGCTCGATCACTGTCGCAACAGTCAGCAGCGCCACGTTGGTTTCCAGCCTTGCGCCGGCAGGAGCCAGTGCAGCGACGCTTAAGGAACTGACCCAGGCGTTGGCTGGTTTTGCGCCCGCATCCGCCAAGGTCGAAGTTCTTCACGGCCGTACGGTCGATGGCACGCCCCGCGTCCTGCTCGCCAGCCTCACCGACGGGCAGAACAAGCAGTCTTTCTGGTGGTTCGCGCCTCCGAACCAACCCGAAGGCTGGTTCAACGAAGAGGGGCGTCGGCTGGGTAGTACTGCTTTGGCCGATCCGCGGCCGGGTGCACGCATCTCCTCGCCGTTCGGCACCCGGCGCTACTATGGGCGCAAGAGCGGTGGCGGCTTCCACAACGGCATTGATTTCGAGGGCAAGACCGGCGATCCGATCTTCGCGGCGGCGGACGGCGTGATCAACCACCAGGGTTGGTATTTCAACTACGGCCGGACCGTAAAGGTCAGCCACGCCGACAATTTCGAGTCGCTATACGCTCATATGTCGCGCTTCGCTGATGGCATGGGCCCCGGGAGCCGCGTCAACAAGGGCGATCTGATCGGCTACGTCGGCTCGACCGGCAGGTCGACCGGCGCGCATCTGCATTTCTCGGTCATCGTCAACGGCCAGTTCGTGGATCCGGCACCTTTTATTTCGGAGCAGGGCGGCCTCAGCGCGCTGGCCGGCGAGGCGCTTGTCGCCTATCGCCAATGGCAGCAGGACATACGGAGCGCCGGTGGACGCGGCAAATCGCGTTCCTTTGGCGATTGGTTCCGCAACTCGCAGGATTCCGAGCCCTGGTCGAAGAACCCGTTCGGCGCCCACGGCGCGGACCGCCTCTAGTCACCTCCCTTCCAAGTATCCCGACCCGGCTGGGCGACGTTGCGCAGGAGCGTTTGATCGCCTACGAATTCCGCCATCGCCCGAGAACGGCCACGTAAGTTGGCTGGCTGGGTGTCAGAGGCAACAACGAGGGAAAACAACATGTTGAAGAAGTTCCTGGCCACCGGCATTGCCGCGGCCACGCTGACCGGTGTCGTCACGACGGCGTACGCTGGCAAGGAGCTCGACGCTATCAAGGCACGCGGGCAACTCCTCTGTGGCGTCAGCACCGGCGTCGCCGGGTTTGCTGCTGCCGACAGCCAGGGCAAGTGGACCGGTATCGATGTCGATGTCTGCCGCGCCGTCGCCGCGGCGATCTTTGGCGATGCCGACAAGGTCAAGTTCATCCCGACCACCGCGCAGCAGCGCTTCACCGCCCTGCAATCGGGCGAAGTGGATCTTCTGGTTCGCACCACGACCTACACCCTGACGCGCGACACCGCACTCGGCTTCGACTTCACCGGCATCAACTACTACGATGGCCAGGGCTTCATGGTGAACAAGAAGCTCGGCGTGAAAAGCGCCAAGGAGCTGAACGGCGCCACGGTCTGCGTACAACCCGGCACGACGACCGAGCTCAACCTCGCCGACTATTTCCGCGCCAACAAGATGACGTTCAAGCCGGTCGTCATCGAGAAAATCGAAGAAGTGCGCGCCGCCTTCTTCGCCGGTCGCTGCGACGTGTTCACGACCGACGCTTCTGGTCTCTACGCGACCCGTGCCGCCAATGCCCCCAACCCGGACGACTACATCATCCTGCCGGAGATCATCTCCAAGGAGCCGCTGGGCCCGGTTGTCCGCCATGGCGACAACCAGTTCGCCGACATCGTGCGCTGGGCGCTGTTCGCCATGATCGAGGCCGAAGAGTACGGCATCACCTCCAAGAACGTCGACGAGATGATGAAAAGCGACAACCCGGTCATCAAGCG
>RGPT01000278.1 GCA_010032545.1 Alphaproteobacteria bacterium | reverse complement strand
TCGGCCGCGCCAAAGGCGCCGCATGGCCATCATGGCGCCGAGGCTCATTCTCACGGTGACGGGTGGAAGCCCGCCGACGGCTTGCCGCGCTTTTTCTTCACCGCCATCACGACCGTCGTGACCGCCGTGGGAGTGGCCTTCGTGCTGATGGCCGTCATGGTCTTTGCCGGTGTTCCGATCGACGAACATCACGCGTTGGCCTGGGCGATCGCGGGCTTCGTCGCCTGCGGCCTGGCGCCTGCCGCAGGCCTTGCGCCCGAGTTGCCCGGCGCCGCCGCCGGCGACCTGGTCGGCCGCCAGCTCTGGTGGATCGGGACCGCCATCGCGACGGCGATCGGTCTATGGGCCTTCCTGCGGAAAGACCATCACCCGATCGTGCGTCTGGGGGCGATCGTCCTGCTGTTGGCGCCGCATTTCATCGGAGCGCCGCATCCGCACGAACTCGAGAGCAAGGTGCCGGCCGAAATCGCGGCACGGTTCACCGCGCTGTCGCTGGTGGTGCAGGCATTGATGTGGGCCTTGGTGGGAGTAGGCGTGGGCGTGCTCTGGCCGAAATTCGCGCAGAAGACGGCGGACTGAGCTTGCCCGCCAGAATGCCGTCGCGTTCGGACGGAGGCTTGGAGTTTGTGTTGATGGCTGAAGCTAGCGTGACGATTTTCGTCTGCGTCTCGTGCCGGAGAAGTCTCGGCGACGCCGAGGAGTCGTTCGACCAGCCCGGCCGCGGCCTGGCCGATACGCTGCGGGCCCGCTTGCGGGACGGCGGGCAGAAGAACGTGACCGTGACTCCCGTCGACTGTCTGGCCGTGTGCAAGCGACCGTGCACGGTCGCCCTGGCCGGCGCCGACAAGTGGACGTACCTGATCGGAGATCTCGATCCGGACTCCCATGCCGAAGAGATTCTTGCCGCGGCCTTGAGTTTCGCCGCTTCCGAGAACGGCATCGTGCCGTGGCGCGAGCGGCCGGCATCGTTCCGCAAGGGCGTGATTGCCCGTGTCCCTCCCATCGCGACCGGCGACACAGCCGGCCTGCCAGCTTCAGAGGCCGTTCAATCATGACTTCCCTGGCCAAGGTGCCGTGCACGATCATCACCGGGTTTCTCGGTGCGGGAAAGACCACGCTGGTCCGCCACGTCCTCGAAAATGCCGACGGACGGCGCCTCGCGGTGATCGTCAACGAATTCGGCGACGTCGGCATCGACGGCGACATCCTGAAGAGCTGCGGCATCGAAAGCTGTACCGAAGACAGCATCGTCGAGCTGTCGAACGGCTGCATCTGCTGCACCGTAGCCGACGATTTCGTGCCGGCGCTGATGAGCCTGCTCGACCGCCCCAATCCGCCCGAGCACATCGTCATCGAGACGTCGGGGCTCGCGTTGCCCAAACCGCTGGTCAAGGCCTTCAACTGGCCCGAAATCGCCTCGCGCGTCACGGTCGACGGCGTCGTGGCCGTCGTCGATGGCGCTGCCGTGGCGGCCGGCCGTTTTGCCGATGCGACAATCCGCTGGAAGAGGTCTACGAGGATCAGCTCCTGTGCGCCGATCTCGTGGTCCTGAACAAGGCCGACCTGATGTCGGCGGCTGAGCTGAATTCGGTGACCGGGGATATCTGCAAGACGCTGCCCAAGGCGGTGAAAGTCGTGGAAGTCCAGAACGGCAAGGTGTCGGTGTCTGTGCTGCTCGGGCTCGGTGCGGCGGCGGAAGCCGATCTCGAGAGCCGGCCTTCGCATCACGACCTTGAGGGCGAGCACGACCACGAGGATTTCGACACCTTCGTGGTAGACGTGCCGTCGTTCGCGACGCCGAAGGAGCTCATCGACCGCATCGCCAAAGCCACCGCTGCGCACGATATCCTGCGGGTGAAAGGCTTCGTTGAGATCACCGGCAAGCCCATGCGCCTGCTCGTGCAGGGCGTCGGTGCGCGCATCCAGCATCAGTTCGACCGGCCGTGGCGGCCGGGCGAGGCGCGGCGGGGAAGGCTGGTCGTGATCGGCGAGAAGGGTTTCGACAAGGAAGCCATTCGCGCCGCCATCGCCGGATAGGTCGGCATGCACGTCCTGGCGACACAGCTCGCGACCCTGGACGACGCCGAGGCCGCTATCGATCTCGGCCAGTCGCCGGCCGATGTCGTCGTGCTCTCCTTCTCCGACAGCGATCTTTCAGCACTTGCGGCGGCCTGGCAGCGGGATGCCGGGTCTCTGCCCACGCTCCGGCTCGCAAGCCTGAAGAAGCTTCGCCATCCGATGTCGGTCGACCTCTACGTCGAGCGTGTCGTGGCGCATGCCCGTGCCGTCATCGTTCGCGGCCTGGGAGGCCTCGACTACTGGCGCTATGGCTTCGAGCGAATCGGCGATGCCGCGCGCGAGAAGGGCATACTGTTCGCCGCCCTGCCGGGCGACGACCGCGCCGATCCCCGGCTGGTCTCCGTCTCGACCCTCGCCGCTGGGCCGCTGGAACGGCTTGACCGGTTCTTCCGCGAAGGGGGCTCGGAGAACCTCCGCCAGGCGCTGCACTATGTCGGCGCGATGCTCGGCGGCGACAATGCCTGGAAGCCGCCGGTGCCGGTCGGGCCGATCGCAGGCTTCACGCTCGATCGCCGCACCGTGCCCATCGCCGAACTTTGCCAGCTCCAGGACCACCGTCCGGCAGCACTTGTCGTCTTCTACCGTTCCAACCTGATGGCAGCCGATGTCGAGCCTGTCGCTGCACTCCTCGAAGCGCTGGAGCGGCAGGGACTCGCGCCACTCGCCATCGCCGTGAACAGCCTGAAGGATCCCGCCGTCGAGGCGGATCTTGAACGGTTGCTGCGGGCGCGCAAGCCGGCGGTCATTCTCAACACGACGGCCTTCTCGGCGCGGCGCGCGGACGACACGACCGTGCTCGATGCTGCCGACGCGCCGGTGTTGCAGGTCGTTCTGGCCGGGAGCACGCGGGACGGCTGGGCCGCCTCGCCGCGCGGCCTGTCGCCGGCCGACCTCGCGATGAACGTGGTGCTGCCGGAGCTGGACGGACGCCTGCTCACGCGCGCGATTTCGTTCAAGGCGGAGGCAGCCGTCGATCCCGGCGTCGAATTCGGCAGCGTCCGGCACGAGCCCGATGTGGATCGCGTCGACTATGTTGCCCGCCTGGCCGCGTCGTGGGTGCGGCTGGCGCGCAAGACGCCGTTGCAACGGCGACTGGCGCTCGTCCTATCCGACTATCCCGCCCGCGGTGGCCGTACCGGCTATGCCGTCGGCCTCGACACGTCAGCCAGCGCGGCGGAGATCTTGCATCTGCTGCGGGGCGAGGGGTACGACACCGGAAAGTTGGAACGAAGCGCCGGGGACATCGAGCGGTTTCTGCTGGCGCAGACCGAGCGTATACGGATTCCGTTGTCCGCCTATCGCCGCTGGCTCGCGGCATTGCCCGGGAATCTGCACAGGCTGGTCGACGAGACCTGGGGCGACGCCGGCAGCGATCCTGCGGTTGCGGGGGATTCATTCGATCTTCCCGTCCTGCGTTGCGGCCATGTGCTGGTGCTGCTGCAGCCGGACCGCGGCCTCGCCGGCGATCGCAAGGCGGGCTACCACGACATGACGTGCCCACCGCGTCACGCCTACGTCGCCTTCTATGCCTGGCTGCGTGAAACCGAGAAGATCGATGCCCTCGTCCATCTCGGCACGCACGGTACGCTCGAATGGCTGCCCGGCAAGGCGTTGGCGTTGTCGGCCGAGTGCTGGCCCGAAGCCGTCCTGGGGGCTGTCCCCGTCATCTATCCGTTCATCGTCAACAATCCCGGCGAGGCGGTGCAGGCCAAGCGCCGCCTCGGCGCCGTCACCATCGGGCATCTTACGCCGCCGCTTAGTGCCGCGGGACTTCATGGGGCGATGGCCGAGATGGAAGGACTCGTCGAGGAATATGCGTCGGCCGACGGGCTCGACCGGCGGCGCCTGCGCTTCCTGGAGGACGAGATCGTCGAGCGTGCCTGGAACAGTGGTCTCGCGGTGGAGTGCGGTCTCTCGCGCGGCGAGCCCAACCAGTCGGCTATTGCCAAGCTCGATGCCCAGCTCTGCGACATCAAGGAACTGAGCATCCGCGACGGCCTGCACATCTATGGACGGCAGCCTGGTGTCGAGGCGCGGGGCACTCTGGTGGAGGCGATGGTGCTGGCGTCGGGCACAGTGTGCACGCCTGCCGCGCGACAGGGTATCGACGAGGCCGTCGCCGCCTGTGGCCGGCATGAGCGTGACGCGCTGCTGGCGGCACTCGATGGGCGACGCGTGGCGCCAGGCCCGGCCGGTGCCCCGACCCGCGGACGGGCCGACGTTCTTCCCACGGGACGCAATCTCACTTCGATCGATCCCCGCGCCATTCCGACACGCACCGCTGCGGTCATCGGCGCCCGGGCTGCCGACGAGGTGGTGCGCCGCTACCTGCAGGATCACGGCGAGTATCCGCGCGCGCTGGTCATTGACCTGTGGGCGTCCGCTTCGCTGCGCACCGGAGGCGACGATCTTGCCCAGGCGTTTGCCTACCTCGGCGTCAGACCGACCTGGGA
>RGPT01000277.1 GCA_010032545.1 Alphaproteobacteria bacterium | reverse complement strand
AACATCTCCGCCGCCTGCACGCCGGGCGTGGCGACCACGATCAGCCGCACGATGCCGGCCGTGTCGTTGCGAAAGCCATGGAGCTCGCCACGAGCGAAGGTCGCGCTGTCCCCGACCTGGATCCTGCACTCGCCCGCCTCGCCGATCAGCGTCAACTCGCCCTCGACGACGACCAGCATCTCGTCGTCCGAGTCGTGACGATGGGGCGGCACGAAGTAGCCCGGCGGAATCGGGTGATCGGCCACGAAGGCTGCCACGGAGCTGCCGTCAGCCTTGACCATCATCGGCGCGCCCAGAACATCGAGTGTCTCGTTCATCCCGTCCTCCGTGTTGATGACGGTACCGGAATAGGCATGTCGTGGCCGGCGCGGCAGACCACGGTTCTGGACAGATTGTTCGACCTGGCGAACAATGGCGCATGGAAGCCTTCACCGGCATAGAGGCCTTCGCCCGCGTCGTGGAGACCGGCAGCTTCACCGCCGCCGCCGAGGCGCTGCAGAGCGCCAAGTCGTCGGTCAGCGAGACCGTGCGCGCGCTCGAGGAGCGCATGGGCGTGCGTCTGCTCGATCGCACGACGAGGCGGGTACGGCCGACCGAGGCCGGCAACGCCTTCTACCGTCATTGCCGGCGCCTGCTCGACGATCTGGCGGTGGCCCGCGGCGAGGCCCAGGCCACACACCGGGAACCGGCCGGCCGGCTGCGCATCGCCGCCCCCGACGGCTTCGCCGAGCGTTACATCGTGCCGGGGCTGCCCACCTTCTTCGCCGCCTATCCGACCATCGAGGTCGAGTTGATCGCGGGCACCGCGACGTTGCGACTGGTCGAAGAAGGCATCGACCTCGCCATCCGCATCGTCGAGAAGCCCGAGCCCAATCTGGTCGTCCGCCGCATCGCCACCTCACGCGTGATCATCGTGGCCACGCCCGGCTACCTCGCCCAGCAAGGCACACCGCTGAAGCCACTCGACCTGCTCGCGCATCGCCTGATCGGATTCGCGCCGCTCGCCTGGCGCGACAGCTGGCGCATCGGCAAGGACACGCTCAGCGTGCAGCCACGGCTGCTCACCAACAATTCCGAATCGCTGCGCGCTGCGGCATTGGCCGGGCTGGGCCTCGCGGCGGTGCCGGAATGGCTGGTCGCCGATGCGCTGGCCGCCGGACACCTCGTGCGCGTCCTGGCCGGACACGAGACGCCCTCGGGTGGCATCTACGCGGTCTACCCGTCCAACCGCCTGCTCACTCCCAAGATCCGCGCCTTCGTCGATCACACCGTCCGCGACCTGAGGGCAAGAGGGCTATCCCGTTAGCAGGAACGTGAGTTCGTGCTTGTTGTGGGAGAGACGCAGAACGGTGGCGCCGGGCATGGCGGCAAAGGCCTCGGCCGTGTCGTGGTCGGTCTCGCCCTGGAATTTTAGGGTGCAGACGAAGTTGCGCACCAGCCCCGCCTCCCGCCAGCGCTCGACGAGGCGCAACAGGCGCGCGGGATAGCAGACGATGTCGGAGAACAGCCAGTCGACAGGGCCTACGCTCGCGGGGTCGAGCGCGAAGGCGCTTTCGCCGCGCCATTCGACGCCGGGCATGGCCGACACCTTGGGGTCGAGCGGCGCCTTGTCGACGGCCACGACGGTCGCCCCAAGCTTCGCCAGCACCCAGGTCCAACCGCCGGGCGAGGCACCGAGGTCCAGGCAGCGCTCGCCGGGCTGCGGCCAGCGGCGCAGGCGCACCAGCGCTTCCCAGAGCTTCAAATAGGCGCGACTGGGTGGGCCCAGCTTGTCCTCGATCAGCACGACCTCGCCGTTGGGAAAGGGCGAGTTGCACCGGGCCGCGGCCAGCATCCGGTCGGGTGCGAGCAAGGTCCACGCGCCGAGCGGCGCGTTCGGCGCGGCCGCGGGAAAGACGATGGGTTTGGCCGAGACATGCGGCAGCTTTTCCTGAACGAGGGCAGCGCGGCGATGGTGCAGCGGCGCGTACATCGCCCAGTTGCGCTGGATGTCGCGCAGCGACTTGGCAGCAGTCCCGATCGATGCCACCGGCAGTTCGATACAATCGTGCCAGATGTTCGCCGCCCACGCCGCCGGCACGGCCGATCCGTCGCAGATCAGGAGCCGACCGTGTGTGACGACCGGGACGACTGCGCTGCGGCGCAGCTCTTCCAGCAACTGGCCCTCGAACCCCTCGGCCGCGAGATAGGCCGTGCTCAAGCCGCGACCTCGAGCGGGCCGCCTGAAAAGCGGCGCCGCAGGTCGGTGGCGCGGTCGATAACCATCATGGCCATACTCCGGTGGGAACCTTGAAAATTTTCAACCCCAGAGTAGCAGACCGGACGTAGCCGATCCGGCAAACCTCATGATAGCGTCGCGCGTCCAATGGAGGTGATGTGATGTTCAGCATGAGACGTATGATCGCCACGGCTCTCGCCGGCTCGTTCCTGGCCGCGGGAAGCGCCTTCGCCCAGGGCGCGGCCGGCACCACGCCGATCGTCGGAATCTCGACCGTTACCAACTACTCGGTGGACGGCCGCGTCACAGCCATCGATCCGACGACGCGGAACGTCACCCTGACGATGCCGAACGGCTCCACCGTCAGCCGCAAGGTCAGTCCGGACGTCACCAACCTCGGCATCGTCAAGGTCGGCGACGATGTCTTCGTCGGCTACGAGGAGAAGCTCACGTTCGTGCTGTCGGGCCCAAATGCCCGGCCGCCGCGCGACCGCGACAACAGCGTCGTCGTCGGCGCCGCCGGCCCCAAGGCCGAAGCGGGCGTTGCTCTCAACCAGATGGTCGCGAGCTGGTGGGTCGTCGGCGTCGATCCCGCCGCGGCCCGGATTTCGCTCGTCAATCCGGCAGGTGGTGAAGTGCGCACGTTCGGGGTCAGCACCGCGGAAGCCCGCGCCCAGCTGCCGCGCATCAAGAACGGCGACTATCTGACCGCCGTCGACAGCACCATCCTGGTCGTGTCGATCGTCCCCAAAAAGTAGAGGCAAGAGAACACGGCGCCGGCGGTCAGGATGCCGGTGTCCCGGGCTTGAACTTGGCGAGTGCCTCCAGGCGTTCGGGGGCACTTACCACCTGTGTGCCTGCGGGCACGATGCCGAAGGCGGCATTGCCGCGCGCCAGCTTGGCGATCGCCCGCGCCGCGGCCTCGCCACGGTCGACGCCGCGCCACTTCGAAAAGGCCTCGGAAATCCAGATGGCGGGCTTGTAGACCAGCGGCAGGAAATGCCCCGCTTGGCTCCACGGTATCTGCAGCGCCTGGCCGACATTCCAGCCGAGCAACCAGTAAGTCGCGCCGCGCATGAGCCAAACGTGGAAGCGGCGCATTGGCGCCGACGGGTTGCCCGCGCCGGCCACCGCATCGAGGGTGGTGCGCGCGAGCGCGATGCCTTCGGCGTCCGGTCCCGGATTGGTCAGCATCCAGAGGTCCCAGTAGCGCCCGCAGTCGGTCTCGTTGACGGAGGGCAGCAGAGCCTTCTCGACGCCCAACAGCGCCGCCACGTGGCGCCAGAAAAGGAAGTAACCTTCCTTTTCCTCGGCGGTGAAGCCATAGCCCATGCGCCGCAGGCTATCGATCATGAGCTTGCTGAAGCCCACGACCTGGAAGAAGAGATCGGCCTGGTTGATCGGCTCGCCCCAGGCCGCACGGTCCCACGTGCCCGAACCACGAATCATGCGCCGTACGAAAGCGTGGATCAGCCGGACATGCAGGGTCGTCTTGTAGCCGTCCTGCTTCGAATGCAGGCCACCGGGCCGGTGGAGCTCGATCCACCAGGCCGCGGTCTGCGCCAGGCGATGGATCGTGTCCTGCTTCAAGGTCCCGGTCATGACCAGCGGCTTCATGGCCGGCGGCGACCAGTAGTCGATCATCAGCGAAGCGCACTGCAGCACCAGCCCCGCACTGTCGCCGGCACGGGCGACGGCGGCGCGGCCGAGCTCCATCTTCGCCCACGCCTCGGGCGTCGGCTGCGGCGGCAGCGAGGCAATCAACGCCACGAGTTCGGGCGGGGCGTCCGGAACGGCGGCAATGCCCTCCTCCAGCGCCTTCAGCACCATCGGCCACCAGCGTCCGTGGAAGGGATGCAGCGCCTCGGCGGCCGCATCGGCCAGCGGATCGGCATGCATGATGGCCGCCGCATAGGTCCCCGCCAGAACTCCGTGCCGACGCGACGCCTCGGCGGCGTTGAGAATGCGGCTTTGTGACATCCATTGCCTCCTGCAGGGCAGCAGATACCACCCTTTTTGTCCCAATATACAGCGGTTTCGCGGGGGTGGTTTCGTGGGGCTTTCGTGCGCTAACCTCCCTCAAAGAGCGGAGGAAGCAATGCCCAAATTCGGCATCGGACAATCGGCACGCCGGCTCGAGGACCCGCGCCGGTTGATATGTAGGTTTTCGTGAGTTCTGGCGCATTGGGATTTCCTGGCCGAGTGGAGCCTACGAGTTTGGTGACATATTTGATCACATGGTCCGAGACGGGAACTTTTCGCACAACGGCTTGAAGTTGGAGAACGTCTTCTTGAGTCAAAACGGGTTGAGGTTGCACGCGAACGCCAGCAGTGGTCGCGCGA
>RGPT01000276.1 GCA_010032545.1 Alphaproteobacteria bacterium | reverse complement strand
TCGAGTCGGTCTGGTGGGCGGCGATCAGCGGCTACATGACGATCATGGCGTCGGGCGCGGCGTCGGTGCGCAAGGGCTTGCTGCGCCTGGCGGGAACCATCGGCGGCGCGGCAGCGGGCTTCGTCGTGGCGCGCTGGCTGCCCTACGATCATTTTGCGCTCAGCCTGTTCCTGGCGGCCGCCACGATGCTGGGGGTGGTGGCCATGCAGGTCAGTCCGCACGGGCTCGCTTGGCTCTTCGGCATGATCACCTCCATCCTGGTGCTTCTGGAGGGGCTGAACGATCCCTTGAAAGTGCCCTACATCGCCTTCTATCGCGTCTTCGAAGTCGGCATCGGTGTCACGGCCTCGGCGATCGTGTCCAACCTGCTCATGCATTGGCACGCCGAGCCGCCGCCGACGATGCCGGGATGGCGCCACCTGCTCGGGCCGCAGTGGCCGGCGATGCTGCACGGCATGCGCGCGGCGATCTCGGTCATCATCATGATGCAGGTCTGGATCTGGATGAACCTGCCGCAGGTTACCGAGATGGCGATCAGCATCGCGGTGGTGATGTCGGCCCCGGTGATCGGCGATGGTTCGCTGGGGACCCGGCACGCCGTTGCGCAGAGGTCGCTGCACCGTATCCTTGGTTGCCTGCTGGGCGGTCTGGCGGCGCTCGGCTGCCTGGCGCTGGACGTGACGTCGTTCGTCTGGTGGCTCGCCATGCTGGCGGGCGCCGTTTGGGTGGGAATGCACATCCAGAACGGTCGGCATGGGGTGGGCTACGTCGGCACCCAGGCGGCGTTCGTCTTCATCGTGACGCTGGTCCAGGGGCCGGCGCCACCCACCAGCATCATGCCGGGCGTCGACCGGTTCGTGGGCATTGTCGGCGGCATGGCGATCCTGCTGGTGATTTCGCTGATGCTGTGGCCCAACGACGAGGAACGGAAGGTCGAGCGGATATCTTGAGTCGCCGGTCGCGTTCTTCCCACCCATGCAATTCGCGCGGAGAGGTCGTCGGCCAGCGCGCTTGTCTGCCGCGAAAGGGGCGCTAGTTTCGAGTCATGAGCGTCAACGCGCCGATACCGGCGTCTCCTCCGGCCGATCGGGTTTTGCGCGCCATCCTGGCCATTCTGTTCTCGGTTTCGTGCTTCTCCGTCCTCAACGCGTTGTCGAAGACGCTCACGCGGGACTATCCGGTCGCCGAAGTCGTTTGGGCACGCTACATCGTGGCCTTCGTCTTCATGGTCGTCCTTTTCATGCCGAGGAGCGGCCTCAACCTTTTCCGTTGGCACAATATCGGCCACCAGGCCGTTCGCGGCCTGCTGCTGTTCTTCTCGTCGTTTCTCTATTTCCACGGCCTGGTCCACATGCCACTCGCTTCGGCGGCCTCGATCTCGCTCACCAGTCCGCTGATCGTGACGGCGCTGTCGTCACGGTTCCTCGGCGAGGCGGTGGGAGTGCGTCGCTGGATCGCGGTCGGCGTGGGCTTCGCCGGCGCCCTGATCGTGGTGCGGCCGGGCGACGCCAACTTCCAGTGGGCGTCGCTGCTGATCGTGGCCAGCACCGTGTGCAGCGCGTTCTATCAGCTCTATTCGCGGCGCTACGGGCGGGTCGAGCGGCCCGACGCCTCAGCCACCATGGCGACCATCGTGGGATCCGTGGTGGCGGCGCCGATGCTGCCCTTCGACTGGATCACGCCGGCCTTCGGTTGGGACCTCGTGTTGTTCCTCGGGTTGGGCGCGATGGCGGCGATCGGCCACTACTTCCTCACGGTGGCCTACCGCCTCGCGCCCGCCGCCGTCGTGGCGCCGTTCAACTACGTGCAGCTCCTGGGGGCAGTGATCCTGGGTTATCTGGTGTTCGGAAACTTTCCCGACGTCTGGACCTGGGTCGGCGCGGCCGTGATCGTTTGTTCGGGCCTCTACATCGGTCATGAAGAGCGACTGAGATATCAGGCGATGCTTCGACCGACCAAAATTTGATCATCTGACCGAATTTTGACACGACCGGTCTCGCCCGGACACGCGGGTGCTCCCGGCTTTGCGCGTCGTTGGCCCGATTCTTCGAGTGGCACAACGCTTGCTTGATTCCCGGTAGCGCAGAATCGCTTCGCGCGATTCTTAATCGGTTGGCGTGCCGGCAATTTCGATGGCGGCTGTCGTTCGCGATGGTCACCGAGGAGTCGTCAGGGCCAGAACACCGACAAGCCCGCAATCCCACTGCTGCCACCACCCGCTGCCACCTTTGTGCTGATCGAGGAGGACCCGTCATGTGCGACCGAATTGGCTGTATGCATTTTCCCAAGCTTTCCGAGATGGACTTTTCGGGCGCGGCCGTGCCGTCGCGGCGCGGCTTCCTGAAAGGTGCGGCGGCCGCGAGCACCATCACCATGGCAGCAGGGCCCGGCATGTTCCTGGGCGGGCCGGCGCACGCGGCTGCAGGCCTCAAGTCGACCCACGGCACGGGCTTTTGCAACCTCAACCTGTTCCTGGCCCACTCGCGCCAATACGCCAAGGCGAGCGGCACCGAACTGGTGTTCGTCAATACGCCGACATCGGCCGAGATGGTGACCTTTCTTGGCATGGGCCAGGTCGATCTCGGCCTGATGCCCTACACCAGCTTCATGGCGCTCTATGACAAGGGCGCGCCGGTCAAGATCGTGGCCGGCGGCGGCGTTGAGGGCTGCGCCATCGTCGCTCGTCCCGGTCTCGACACGCCGGAGAAGCTCAAGGGCAAGACGCTCGGCACCTTCCAGCTCGATACGCTGGAGGTCATGCCCTACGACTACCTGAAGAAGCACAATATCTCCTTCAAGGACATCAAGGTCCGCTACATGGGCAACACGCCGGAGGCGGTGGAAGCCTTCAAGGCCGGCGCCATCGACTGGATCTGCACCATCGAGCCCTATGCCTCCGCACTGGTGAACGACGTCAAGGGCGCGGTCATGCTGACCAACGGCATCGATCTCTACGGCAAGGGCTACACCGACTGCGTGCTTGCGGCACGCGCCAGCCTGATCAAGGACAACCCCGCCGGCCTGAAGGCGATCATCAAGAGCATGATGCAGGCCCAGCTCGACGCCGAGACGCAGACCGAGGCGGTACTGAAGGAGCTGGTCGGCAAGTACTACAAGACCTCTCTGGAGAACGCCAAGATCGCCCAGGGCAAGCAGCCGGCGATCGTCGATGCGCGCAGCCAGACCGACTTCATCCTGCAGCGCACCGACAGCGTCATGGAGATGGGCTACATCAAGAAGAAGCCCGGCCGTGATGCCATCGACTGGACGATGCTGGAAGAGGTGATCAAGGAGAACCCCGACCTCTACGGCAAGCTCAAGTACAAGTCTGCCTGATGACCATCGTCACTCGCGACGGTGACGCGGGCGCCGCCGCCGGGGCATCCCGCCCGGCGGCGGCTACCCGCCTGCTCGCATCCATGGCAGGCCTCGACTGGCTGGCCAAGGTCTGGTGGACCTGCCTGTCGATCAGCCTGTTCGCGGGCCTCTGGGAACTGTGCTGGGCGATGGGCTGGGCCGACGAGAAGCTCCTGCCCCCGCCGCACATCTTCATGGGCAACCTCGCCGAGCAGGGCAGGTACTTTAACACCGCCACGCGCTGGCAAGTCGGCTCGTCGATGACCGAGGGCCCGTCGGCCTTCGAATCGGTGCTGATCACTGGCGGCGCCACCACGGCGCGCGTGTTCGCCGGCCTCGTCATCGCCTCCGTGCTGGCGATCGGGATCGGCGTGCTGGTCCGCTATTACCGCTTTTTCGACCGGCTGGTGCTGCCCACCATTACGCTGTTGTCGCCGGTGTCGCCGATCGCCTGGCTGCCGGTGGCGATCTTCCTGTTCGGCATCGGCAATGCGCCGGCCATCTTCATGGTGGTGGTGGCGCTATTCTTCCACATGGTGCTGGCGACCATCAACCAGATCGACATGGTCAACACCAATTTAATCAACGTGGCGCGCACCATGGGCGCCTCCAAGGCGCAGATCTACGTCCGCGTCATCATCCCGGCCATCCTGCCCGGCATGCTCCAGGTGCTGCGCATGAACCTGTTCGGCGCCTGGATGGTCGTACTGGTCGCGGAGTCCACGGGCGTCGGCTACGGCATGGGCCAGGTCATCATGCTGGCGCGCAACACCTTCAATCCCTCGCTGGTGTTCTTCACCATCGCCGTGATCGGGGTGCTGGGCTTCACCTTCGACTGGTTGCTGCGCCTCGCGCAGCGCCGCATCCTCTACTGGCTGCCCGACACCGCGGAGAGACTGCGTGGCCTCTGAAAACGCGCCTCATTTTTCCTCGAAGGACGCGGTCGTGTGCCGCGGCGTCGGCAAGACCTGGGCCGCCGGCACAAAGCGCGCCCACGAGGCGCTGCGCGACATCGACCTCGACATCAAGCCCGGCGAGTTCGTGGTCTTCCTCGGCCCCTCAGACTGCGGCAAGAGCACCTTGCTCTACCTGATCGCCGGCCTCGAGGACGCGACCGGCGGCAAGATCTGGTCGTTCAGCGACGAGGTCGAGACGCCGTCACCCGAGCGCAGCCTGATCTTCCAGGAGACGTCGCTCTTCCCGT
>RGPT01000275.1 GCA_010032545.1 Alphaproteobacteria bacterium | reverse complement strand
GCTGGTGCAGTGGTGGTATGGCCACAACGCGGTCGGCTTCTTCCTCACCGCCGGCTTCCTCGCGATGATGTATTATTTCGTGCCCAAGCAGGCCGGCCGGCCGATCTACAGCTATCGGCTGTCGATCATCCACTTCTGGGCGCTGATTTTCCTCTACATCTGGGCCGGGCCTCATCACCTCCTCTACACTGCCCTGCCTGACTGGGCGCAGACGTTGGGCATGGTGTTCTCGATCATGCTGTGGATGCCCAGCTGGGGCGGCATGATCAACGGCCTGATGACGCTGTCCGGCGCTTGGGACAAGCTACGCACCGATCCCGGCCTGCGCTTCTCGGTGACCGCCGTCGGCTTCTACGGCATGGCGACCTTCGAGGGTCCGGTCATGTCGATCAAGGCCGTCAACTCGCTCAGCCACTACACCGACTGGACGATCGGCCACGTCCATTCCGGCGCTCTCGGCTGGGTCGCCTTCATCGTGTTCGGCACGATGTACTACCTCGTACCCAAGCTGTGGAACCGGCCGGCGATGTGGTCGACGCGCCTGATCGGCTGGCACTACTGGATCGCCACCATCGGCATCGTTCTCTACATCACGGCGATGTGGGTGAGCGGTATCATGCAGGGCCTGATGTGGCGCGCCTACGACGAGCTCGGCTTCCTGCAGTACTCGTTCGTCGAGACGGTGGCCGCCATGAAGCCGTTCTACGCGATCCGCCTGCTAGGCGGTCTGTTCTTCCTGAGCGGCGGCCTGATCATGGCCTACAACATGTGGCGCACGATCCGCGGCGAGCCCGAAGCGGCCGTCGCGCGTCCCCGCCCGGCACTCGCGGCCTAGGAGACGCGCCATGTTCATTCGCCACGCGACGATCGAGAAGAACGTCATCCTGATGGTCGTGCTGACCCTGATCACCGTGTCGATCGGTGGCCTGGTGCAGATCATCCCGCTGTTCACCATCGAAAGCACGATCGAGCGCGTCGACGGGGTGCGCCCCTACACGCCGCTCGAGGTGCTGGGCCGCAACGTCTACATCCGCGAGGGCTGCTACCTCTGCCACAGCCAGCAGATCCGTCCGTTCAAGGACGAGGTCGAGCGCTACGGCCACTACAGCCTCGCGGCCGAGAGCATGTACGACAAGCCGTTCCAGTGGGGGTCCAAGCGCACCGGCCCGGATCTCGCCCGCGTCGGCGGCCGCTATTCGAACGACTGGCACGTGGCCCACATGGTCTCGCCGCGCGCCGTCGTGCCGGAGAGCATCATGCCGGCCTATCCGTTCCTTGCCACACGCAAGCTCGAGTACGACGACATCGCCCAGCACCTCAAGGCGCTACGCGCCGTCGGCACGCCGTACACCGACGACATGATCGCCAACGCCAAGGCCGACCTGCAGACCCAGGTCAATCCCGACGCCGATCCGACGGCGCTCGAGAAGCGCTACCCGCGCGCCGTCGTCGGCAAGGCCAACACCGAGTCGCCCGACATCACCGAGCTCGATGCGCTGGTGGCTTACCTGCAGATGCTGGGCACGCTGGTGCGTTTCGGCGACCTGCCGCCTGACCGGCTGCGGCAATAGGGAGGCGGCGATGAATCTCGACTCCGTCAACGCGATCCTCACGTCGGTCTGGACGGTCTGGGCCCTGCTGGTCTTTGCCGGCATCGCGTTCTGGGCATGGCGTCCCGCCAATCGCAAGCGCTTCGAAGACGATGCGCGCATTCCGTTGAACGACGAAGGCTGAGGGACCGGTCATGCCGACCAAGATCGAAAAGGATACCGTCTCGGGTCAGGACACCACCGGCCACGAGTGGGACGGCGTCAAGGAACTCAACACGCCGCTGCCCACCTGGTGGGTCTACACCTTCTACGCATGTATCGCGTTCGCCGTGGTCTACTGCGTCCTCTATCCGTCCTGGCCCTGGCTGACGGGCCACACGCAGGGTGTGCTCGGCTATTCGAGCCGGGCCGAGCTTGCGGTCGAGCTGCAGGCCCAGACGAAGGCGCGGGCAAAGTTCGTTGACAAAATTCGTGCGACGTCGCTCGCCGACATCGTCAAGGACCCCGAACTGTTCAACTTCGCCCTGGCCGGCGGCCGCTCCGCCTTCCAGACCAACTGCCTGCAGTGCCATGGCGCGGGCGGCGCCGGCAGCATCGGCTTTCCCAATCTGGTCGACGACGACTGGATCTGGGGCGGCAGCATCGACCAGATCTACACGACCATCCAGCACGGCATCCGCAACGCCGACGATAAGTCGCGGCAGTCGCTGATGCCGCGCTTCGGCGTCGACGGGCTGCTGACCGGACCGCAGGTCGCCGCCGTGACCGACTATGTGCTGAGCCTGTCGGGTCGGGCCAAGGCCACGCCGGAGGGCGCCAAGATCTGGCAGGAGCAATGCGTCGCCTGTCACAAGGCCGACGGTTCGGGCAACCAGGAACTGGGCGCGCCCAACCTTGCCGACAACATCTGGCTCTACGGCGGCGATCGCGACTCGATCTACAAGACCATCTTCTACGCGCGCAACGGCAGCATGCCGGCATGGGGCGGCCGGCTCGACGAAGCGACCATGAAGATGCTCGCGATCTACGTTCATGCGCTCGGTGGCGGACGCTAGGCGCGCGGCGGGAATGAGATGGATGCCAGGCTCCAGGATGAGGACGCGGTCTCGCTGCGCACCGCCAAGGCCGAGCTGCCGCTCTACATCACGCGCATCAAGGTCTATCCGCGCGCGATCAAGGGCCTGTGGCGCCGCGTCAAGTGGGCGGTCCTCGTCGTCCTGCTCGGCCTCTACTATGCCGTGCCCTGGCTGCGCTGGGATCGCGGTCCCGATGCGCCCAACCAGGCGATCCTGATCGATCTCGACGGCCGGCGCGGCTGGTTCTTCGACGTCGTCATCTGGCCGCAGGAAATCTACTTCGTAACCGGCCTGCTGATCCTGGGCGCCTTCGGCCTGTTTTTCGCGACGGCCCTGTTCGGACGGGTGTGGTGCGGCTTCGCCTGTCCGCAGACCGTCTGGACGGACCTCTTCATGCTGGTCGAGCGCCTGATCGAGGGCGATCGCAACGACCGCATGCGGCTCGACCGCCAGCCGATGTCGGCCAACAAGGCCGTCCGCAAGACCCTGAAGCACGCGGCCTGGCTCGCCATCGCCGCGGCCACGGGCGGCGCCTGGGTCTTCTACTATGTCGATGCGCCCAGCACGCTGGTGAAGATCTTCCGTGGCGAGGCCTCGCTCGAGGTCTATGTCTTCATCGGCCTGCTGACCGCTACGACCTATATGCTGGCCGGCTGGGCGCGCGAGCAGGTCTGCACCTACATGTGCCCGTGGCCGCGTTTCCAGGCGGCGATGCTCGACGAGCAGAGCGTCATCGTCACCTACCAGAAATGGCGCGGCGAGCAGCGCGGCAAGCACAAGGCGGGCGCGAGCTGGGATGGCCGCGGCGATTGCGTCGACTGCAACCTCTGCGTCGCCGTCTGCCCGACCGGAATCGACATCCGAGATGGCCAGCAGATCGAATGCATCGGCTGCGGCCTCTGCATCGATGCCTGCAACCAGACCATGGCCAAGGTCGACCGGCCGCCCAACCTGATCCTCTGGGACACGCTGGCGAACCAGCAGGCGAAGGAGAAGGGTGCCACCGCGGGCTGGCGGCCGGTGCGGCCGCGCACGCTGCTTTACGCGGCGCTGCTGGTCGTTGTCGCCGCCGTGATGCTGGGCGCCTTCTGGCTGCGCACCGACACCGAGCTCACCGTACAGCGCGACCGCAGCCCCAACTTCGTGCGCCTGTCGAATGGCGACGTCCGCAACTCCTATGCCGTCAAGATCCTGAACAAGAGTCGTGAGGCGCAGCAACTGCGGCTCAGCGTCGAGGGGCTGCCGGGCGCGACCGTCGGCTTCGTCGGCGCCGAGATCCAGGGCGGCACCGCCGGAACGCAGCTGACCGTGCATCCCGACAGCGTCGGCACCTTCCGCATCTTTCTCACCGTTCCCGCGGGATCGGCACCGTCCGGCTCGAAGTCGATCGAGTTCAGCGTCGGCGACACCACCGGACGGCAGCGCGCGTCGCACGACGCTGTTTTTGTCGGCCCGGCACGATAGGAGGCCCTGATGACCCCGACCCTCACGACCCCCCCTCTCATGTCCCGCGGCCGCTACATTCCCTGGCTGTTCGTTGCAGGCTTCGCCATCGTCGTTGCAGTGAACGGCATCATGATCACCTTTGCCGTTGGGTCGTTCTCGGGCCTCTACACGCCCAAGCCGCGCGAGCGGGGACTGCATTACAACACCGTCGTCGCCGAGCAGAAGGCCCGTGATGCGCTGGGCTGGCGGATCGACACGAGTTGGCGGGCCGAAACCTGCCGCCTTGAAGTCGCGGTGTCCGATGCGAACGGCCAGCCCCTGGCCGGTGCCCGCGTTGCGGCCGAACTGATCCGCCCGGTCGAGAAGCGGGCGCCGGTCGGCGTGACGCTGACCCCGGTCGATGCCGGCAAGTTCGCGGGTTATGTCCAACTGCCGGTGCGCGGCAACTGGGATCTCGACCTCGTCGTCGAACACCAGGGCGAGCGCTTTGCCCAGACCCGGCGGTTGTTCCTGAAATGACCGACGCCGCCCTCTTCGCCTCCTCTGTCTCTGCGCTGCCTGTGGGCACGGGCACGGGCGAGGTGCGGGCGTGTGCGCATTGCGGCGAGCCCATCCGCGGGGCGGGCGAGGCGGCGTTC
>RGPT01000274.1 GCA_010032545.1 Alphaproteobacteria bacterium | reverse complement strand
AGCCCGTCAGCGTCGAGGGCAGCAAGGGCCTGAATGTCGCAGCCGGCCTGGCCGAAGTCGCCCTCCAGTACGTCAAGTAAACGGCTTCGACTTTCGATCCAGTCGATCGGGCCCGCCGGCACCCTGCCGGCGGGCTTTTTCGTGAGCGCTTGCCGTCGGCGCGCGGGTCGGGTCAACTTGCGCCATGCCGACCGCCGCCGAAAACCTGATCGCCCGCCTGCAGGCCGACTGTACCGCCGCCGAGGCCGCCGAGCGCTCGGTGCGCGCCAATGTGGAGGCGCAGATCAAGGCAGCCGAGCAAGCTCGTGCCTTCGCCTGGCGACGGCTGAGCGCCCTGTCCGACATGGCCCGCGCCGCCGCGCTCGAATCCGACCGGGAACTTGCCGTCGAGCGCCAGCTCGAGGTGCTGTTTCGCGAGATCGGCTGGATCGAAGGTGGCCTGGCCGAACTGGCAGAAGGCGCACGCCCACTGCTCGACTGGCTGCGACCGATTGCGGAAGCACTGCATGCCGAAGCCCACCCACTTCCGACGGGTTCCGATGGCACCGACACACCGCCCTCCGACGACCTGTCGGCCGTCGATCCCCTTGCGGCTTTTCGCGCTTTCGAGGCGTGGTACGAGGCCGAGCGCGGTACGCCGTTTCTGCAGGTCTATGAGCGCTATATGCCGGCAACGCCGGTGGTGGAATTCTAGACTGCACATGAAGACCGATTTCGAACATTGGCTTGCCGCGCAGTTCGCCGATACCGGCCCATTTACGGCCTTTATCGTGCTGGTCGGTATCGGAGGCGAGCAGGTCGTCCCTTTGAAGTCGAGCTATGCCCATCTGATCGGTGACGACATGCCGTGGCCGGGGATGCGTGCACTGCTCGACGGGGCCCGGACGCCTTGGGATGGTGTCGCTTTCTTCGTCGGCCTGGCCCATGACGGAGGTCCACTGCCCGACGCCGTCGCCTCGGCCAAGCTGAAGGAGGTGGAAGCCGATGTGAAATCCGATCCTCTGGCGCTCAATCGCGGCCTGTTTTTTGATCGCGAAGGCCGCCATCTGAGAATCGATCAGGTCGCGGGATGACCGGCATTGGATCTGTTCACCGTGCGGCACAGCGGTTCACCGCTGACGGCATCGAAACCCTCGACGAGATCGTCGCCGAAGAAATCGCGGTGGCGCTCGTCTACAACGGCATCAGCCATGCCGTGATGATGGCAACTCCGTGCGATCTGGAGGATTTTGCTCGCGGCTTCTCGCTTACCGAGCGCATTGTCGAGAAACCGTCGGAGATCTACGACATCGAGGTCGAAGACATCAAAGTAGCATCGGGGGGCAGGGGCATCGAGGTCCGCCTCGATATCGCGGCACAGCGGATGACGGGGCTGCAGGAGAGACGGCGGAGCCTCGCCGGACGGACCGGCTGCGGATTGTGTGGCGTGGATAGTCTCGACGCAGCCCTGCGTCCTGTTTCAGTTTCGCAGACCCAAGGTGTGGTGTCGCGTGCAGCGATCGAACGAGCGATGCACGCGCTGCCCGGATTCCAGCGCATCAACAAGCTGAACGGTGCCACGCATGCGGCCGGCTGGGCGACAGCGGACGGTACGCTTGTCACCGTGCGCGAGGATGTCGGCCGGCATAACGCTCTCGACAAGCTGGGGGGGGCTCTCGCGGTCGGCAGCGCCGGAGCGCCGGGCGGCTTTGTCGTGGTGACCAGCCGTTGCTCTTACGAAATGGTGCAGAAGGCTGCCGCCTTGGGAGCGTTGGCGATCGCTGCCGTCTCGGCGCCGACGTCTCTCGCCATCGAAACCGCCGAGCAGGCCGGCATCGCGCTGGCGGCGTTCGTCCGCGATGGTCGCCTGACTGCTTATGCTCACGCGGAGCGGATCATTTTGTGAGAATCGGGGCATGAACGGACAACGCGTTTTCGGCGTTACCGGCTGGAAGAATGCGGGCAAGACCACGCTGGTCGAGCGATTGGTGGCGGAGTTCGTGCGGCGCGGCTGGCGCGTGTCGACGATCAAGCATGCCCATCACGACGTCGACGTCGATCAGCCGGGTCGCGATTCCTACCGACATCGTCTGGCCGGTGCCGGCGAGGTGGCCCTGGTCGGTGGTCTGCGCTACGCGATCATTCGCGAGCAACCTGCGCCTACGCTTGCCGAAGTGCTGGCGCGTCTGGCACCTGCCGATCTGATCCTGATCGAGGGTTACAAGCGCGAGCCACATCCCAAGATCGAGGTGCGTGCAGGGAACGTCGAATCGCTGGCCGCCAGCGATCCCGCCATCGCCGCCATCGCCTCGGACATGCAGCCGTCCGAGACGCATCTGCCGTGGTTCAGCCGCGACGACATCGCGGCCATCGCCGACTTCATTACCGGCCGGGTGTGGCCTGGAAAGTGCCCGCCGCCCCGTAACGAGGCCCCGTAATGGCAAAGGTGCCGGCCTGTCCGGTCGGCGTGTTGGCGCCGACCAGGCTGAGGTTGCGACCGGTCGGTCCGCTGGTCGACGGCAGCGGCGCCGGGGTGACGAAGGCAGGCGTATTGCCGACGGCGAACGTGTTCGGCTGGCTGCCTCCTCCATAGGTGGCGCCACCGAAGGTCGCTGAAGCAACGCCGTTTCGGGCGCCGACGTCCCAGACATTCCGGTAAATGCCGTTGGCCAGCGACGGACTGCCGTTGTTGATCACGAGCCCGGACATCGTACCTACGTAGGTAACCTTCGAGGTCATCGTGTTCACGGTGGGCACAACGTTGGGGAGCACCGAAGGCTGCAACGACGGCGCGGTGCTGCCGGCGTCCGTGAGGGCAGTGGTTATGGTGTCGCTGGGGTTGCGATTGCGCGGGCCGGGGCCACTGCCGAACTTGTCGCCCTTCGATCCGTCGACGTTGGTGCCCTTGCCGGAGTTCGAGTTCGAGAAGCCGGAATTCTGCGCCGATTGATCGGCGTTGCCGCCACCCTGGCCGCCACCCTTCTTGCCGTCGAACTGGCTGAGCAGCGCGTTCAATTGACCCTTGGTCAACTGCGTCGCCCGGCCCGGCGAACCGCCGGCATTGGTGGTCACCTCGAAGCCCGGGCGGGTCACCGTCTCAATGCGGCCATTGGCGTTGATCGTCATGCTGAAGCCGAAGATGAAGATCGAAACGGTCTTTTTCGCGTCGATGGTGAAGAGGGTGATGCCGCCGCGGATACCGATCGTGTCCGACGGGGTGTTGACGACAATCGCGTTGGTCTTGCTGATTTTGCCGCCGACCAAGCGAAACACGCCCTTGCTGGCCGTGATGGCGAGGTCGCCTGTCTTGCTGTTGGGGTCGTAGACGAACTTGTCGATCACGATGCTGGCGTCCGGCCCGACCGTGAGCGACGTGCCGTCGAGAAACATGAGGTGAGCGCGGTCGTTGGCTTTGGTGGTGATGGTTTCGTTGGCCTGCACGTCGACGCCGACGCGGAGCACGCGCTCGGCCTCGGCGGGCGGCTTGCCCAGCGGATCGCCGTCGGTCGCCGACGTGACGCCGACTTTCGCCGCCGCCGTTCCGATCATCATCGGAGAGCACAGCAGCATCAGCGCGGTCGCGCCGGCGAGCGCGGCGCGCGGCAGTGACGGACTTACAAACGCAGGCTTTGCCATGGCTATTTCCCCGCCCCCACTCAGAACCGCCAGCTTACACCCATCAGGAAGCTGTTGTTCGTGAATTGATAGTTCGAAAGATTCGCACTCCGTACGAAGCGGCCGCCCGATATGGTCATGGTTGTGCGATCGTCGAACGGCACCGTCACGAAGTGCTTCCCGGCGGTGCCCATGTACTCGTGGCCGGTCCAGTTCGTTGAAATCACCGGCAGTCCATGTGCCCCCGCCTCCAGCACCGCCAACGGCAGGCCCTCACTGTCGCCGTTCGTTGCGGTCATGCTGTGCTGAACAAACGCCCGGCTCGCCGCCATCTGACGCGACACCTCCGCCCGTGACTGCACCCCGGCAAACGTCACTGCCCCGGCCAGCCCGCTTTTCTCCACCCATTCCTGACATGGTCTTAGCAGCGGCCCGTCACCGATCATCACGAGACGTGCCGAAGGCACCCGCTGCTGCACAGCCGCAAACGCCCGCAAGGTGACATGCGGTCCCTTCTTCTCCACAAATCGCCCCACGGCGATGAACTGCGGTTCCGATTTCGCCGGATCAGCCAACACCGGCAATTCAACCTCCACGCCGTAGGGCGCGAGCACCACCCGTTCGGCCGGAGCACCGAGTGCGATGAGTTGCGTCCGCATCGCCTTTGAAACCACAATCAATTGCGCAGCGGTCGCGAAAAAATTCCGGTACTGCGAGTGCCACCGTTCCAACAGCTCGCGGCCAAACGCGTCCAGCCCGTGGAAATGCACGACATACGGCAATGCCGCTCGGACACACGCCTCATTGACATACGCGCCCATGAGTCCCGTTTCCACCAACGCCACGCGGGCACCGCACGTCCTGAAATAGGCAGCAAGACCCGCCGTGTACGCACCCCACAGCTCCGCCGACCCGGTGCCGCCGGTCGCGATCGCCGACTTTACACTCTGCTCCACCGCTTCCGGCAGGACCGACCTGCCCCCTTTGAGGAACCGCGGGAACGGATGACCATACAGCACCGTGAGGTTCTTCGTCAGATGGTTGACGTGATCCTCGACGAACGTCTCGGAGTAATTGAACTCATGGGACCGCACGAGCACGACCGGCAGGTCAGCT
>RGPT01000273.1 GCA_010032545.1 Alphaproteobacteria bacterium | reverse complement strand
CTTCGAACCCCGGAAGCTCGATGCTCGGCATGCCGAAGGCGGTGGCGGCCTCGCGGATCAGCGGGAACTGCGGGATCAGATCCTCCGGCGGCTCCGGCCGTTGTGCCTTGTACGCGGGGTAGATTTCGCTGCGGAAGGTGGTGCGGCCGGCGTCGAGGATGACCGCCACGTGATCGACCTCGGGATCGTCGAGCAACTGCGTCAGCATCCGGCAGAAGCCGAACACGGCGTTGACCGGCGTGCCGTCGGGCCGGTTCATCGGCGGCAGCGCGTGATAGGCGCGGAAGATGTAGCCCGATCCGTCGATCAGGTAGAGGTGCCGGATCGGCTTGTTGCCGCCGTCCGCCGGTGTCGCGGGAGCCTTCGGTTTCGCCATGCTCAAGCCCTAGCACGCGGGAGGAAACGAGGGGAGATCGCCAGGGGAAATGTCGCCTGGACAGCGACGGAAAAAAATCCCGGATCGGGTTCCCTCCCGCCGGTGGCTTTGCCGGCCAACATCTTGAGGAAGCGGATGAATCATCGCTCGGCGTCGGCCAGGGCCTGTCGCAGGGACGGCGACAGTTTTTTGATCCGATCCTCGAATTTTCTCTCCGCCACCAACTCGGCCTGCAGGTCGAGGTCGCGTTTGTATTGCCGGCTGCGTTCATCGAGGAGCTGGTGCAGCTCGCGGTTCCGTTCGGCCGCGCGCTTCTCGATCTCGGCATCGACATCGCGACGCCGCTCGGCACGCTCGCGGGCGCGGTCGAAGCGGGTCAGCATGAATTTCAGCATCTGGTCGTTGGTGCGCTCCACCGAGGCCACTTCCTTGCCGCGGAAGCAGTAGATGCGCCGCTGCACGCGCCCCGCGCGCTGGATGGCAGCGTCGGCCAGGATCGCCTCCTGGCGCTCGATCAGTGCGTCGTAGCGGAAGGCAAAGCGCGCGTCCTTGCCCCGCCACCGCTGCACCGTGCGCGGCGTGATCTCGGCGCGGGCGGCAGCCTCCATGAGCGAGCCCGAACGCTCGAACTGGCGCAGGAAGTAGGTCCTGAGCCGGGCCGGCGTGCGCCGGTGCGGCGCCGTATACATAGGAGAGTTCGTGTCGGCAGCGGGCGGTTCCTGCTGATGCTCGATGGCGATAGAGCTTGTCATTTCGGCCTCTTCTTTTAAGTCGATATGATCAATAGGCAGGATAATATAGGGAACAAAAGAGGAACACAAGAGGCCTGCACGGGAAGGTGGCTTCGGTCATTATCGCGATCGGCTCAGGGCGGGGAGAAGGGCGATCATGATGTCGCGGCGGTTTACAATCGTTGGCCTCGCGGTGCTGGGCATCCAGGCCATCGCGTCGGACGCATCGGCGCAGGACGCCCGCATGATGGAGTCCGCCCCGAAGGCGAAGGCCGTGATCGAGGGCCGCAGCAGCGAATTCTTCGTTCGCTTCGACAGGCCGGTCGACCACATCCGCTCGCAGCTCTCCATCACCCGCGACGGCACGCTGGTCGAAAGACTGACCCCGCGCCTCGAGTCGGCGCCGGAAGTGCTGTTCGCCCGGGCGCCGACACTGCCGCCCGGCGACTACAGCCTGCACTGGGCAGTGAAGACGATGACCGGCACCAACGTCGTCGAAGGCGACATCCCGTTCACGGTGAAGCCCTAGTCTTTGGCCCGATCGTTGTTCCCCTGCTGTCATCCCACGTGATGCCATGGCTGCGGCCGGCCGAACGGACTAGAACGGTCGCAACAAGAAGAAGGGGCGGAGGAAATGGCGGAAGCCGCGGTCCGTGAGGACGCCGCCGGGCATCGCAGCATCGAAGGCCGCGCCTCTTGGCGCGCGGCCTGGATCACGCTCGCCATCCTGTCGGTCTCCTTCGGCTCGCCGCTGCTGATCGTCGTCGGCATGAAGCCGATGCAGGAGGCGCTCGGCACCGAGCGGGCGGTGCTGGCGCTGGCCGGTGCTCTGGTCTGGATCGGCACCGGGGCCGGCGGAATCCTGATGGGCTGGCTGGCCGACCGCATCGGTCTCCGCACCACGATTGCCATCGGCGCCTGCATGATCGCGGGCGGCCTGGCGCTGTCCTCGACAGGTTCGATCTGGGCGCTTTACGTGGGCCAGGGCTTGATGGTGGGCTTCCTGGGAAGCGGCGGCGTCTACCCGCCACTCCTGGTCTATGTCAGCCGCTGGTTCGATCGCCGGCGCGGCACGGCGATCGCGCTGATCTCGTCGGGCCAGTACGTCGCGGGTGTCCTCTGGCCCACGTTGTTCGAGCGCGGGATCAGCAGCATGGGCTGGCAGCTTGTCATGCTGGCCTACGCGGGTGTCGTGCTGGCCGTCATCCTGCCGGCCACGCTGCTGTTGCGGTCCCCGCCCATCGCGCCGCCGCTGTCAAAGCAGGCGCAGGCAGCGGCCGCGAAAGCCGGCCGGCGCGTCGCGGGCCTGCCGCCCAACGTGGCGCAGGCGCTGCTCTGCGTGGCGGGCTTCTTCTGCTGCATTCCGATGTCGGTGCCATCGGCGCATCTCGTGGCCTTCTGCAGCGACATCGGCATCAACCCGACGCGCAGCGCCGTCATGCTCTCGGTGATGCTGGCCGCCGCCTTCCTGGCGCGACAGGCGTGGGGCGCGCTCGCCGACCGGATCGGCGGACTGCGCACGATCCTGGCCGGATCGGCCTGCCAGGCGGTTGCCATCGCACTTTTCCTGACGACCCAGGATGAGGCGGGCCTGTTCGCGATCGCCGCCGCCTTCGGGCTGGGCTTTGCCGGCATCATCCCGTCCTACTCGATCGCGGTGAGGGACCTGTTCCCGTCCGCCGAGGCGTCATGGCGCATGCCGCTCACGCTCTTCACGGCCATGAGCGGCATGGCCTTCGGAAGCTGGTTCGCCGGCTTTCTCTACGATCACTTCGCCTACTACGCGCCGGCCTTCGGCATCGGCGTCGCGTTCAACCTCGCCAACCTGGCGATCATCGGCTTCCTGGTTTATCGCACCGGTGGCCTGAAGCACCGGCCCGTGTGGCCGGTCGCGGCCTGAGCCGCGCCGACTAGACTCTACGCCACCTTGTTCGACAGCCGGCCCAGACCCTCGATCTCGATCGTCACCCGGTCGCCGCGCTGCAGGAACTTCGGGGGAGAAAAGCCGATGCCGACACCGGCCGGTGTGCCGGTGGCGATGATGTCGCCCGGCCGAAGGGTGAGCCCGGCCGAGATCGTCTCGATCAGGGTCGGGATGTCGAAGATGAGGTCGCGGGTGTTGGCGTTCTGGCGCAACTCGTCGTTCACCCAGCATTTCACGCCGAGGTTTGCCGGGTCGACCGCGTCGGCGGTGACCAGCCACGGGCCCATCGGACAGAAAGTGTCGAGCGACTTGGCAAGGAACCATTGCTTGTGGCGGCCCTGCAGGTCGCGCGCCGTCACGTCGTTGACGATCGTGTAGCCGCAGATGTGGCTGTAGGCGTCGGCCTTCGAGATCCCGCGCCCGCCGCGGCCGATGATCACGGCGAGCTCCGCTTCGTAATCCAGCGAATCGCTGACGCCCGCCGGATATCGGATGTCGGCGCCGTTCGCGACCACGCACTCCGGCACCTTGGTGAAGATGATCGGCGCGGTCGGGATGGCGTCCGCGACCGAGCTGGCGCTGCTGTCGAAGCCGCTCTTCGTGAATTCGCGGGCGTGCTCGTGATAGTTCTTGCCGACGCACATGACGTTGCGCGCCGGCCGCGGAATCGGCGCCTCGATCTTCACGGCCGACAACGGAAGGCCGGCGCCGGTCGGCTTGAGCCGCGGCTTGATGGCGTCGAGCTCGGCGATGATCGAGGTGAGATCGGGGACAGGACGTCCCAGCATGTCCTCCAGCGGCCAGACGGTCGTGGCATCGGGCCCGACGAGGACAGCCTTCATGCGGCCGTCGTGCGTGACGGTGGCGAGCTTCATCGACTAGACCTTGGGCGGCTCGGCCGTGCCGCCCCAGCCCTTCTTCTCGGCCTCGAAGAACGAGGCGAAGACCTTGCGGATGGTGCTCTCGCCGATGTCGCGGGTGATGAACACCACGCGGCTCTTGCGATCGTCGCCCTCGGGCCAGGCTTCGAGCGTGGCCGGCGGATGGAAGACGTGCTGCACGCCGTGGATGACCACGGGCTTGTCGGTGTCCTTGACGTTCAGGATGCCCTTCATGCGCAAGAGGTCGGGGCCGCGATAGGTCACCAGCGCGTCGAAGGCGGCAGCCACGGTGGCCCAGCTCATCGGCTCGTCGAAGGTCATGCAGAAGGAGCGGATGCGGTCGTCGTGGCGGTTCACGTCGTGCGGATCCTGCTCGCCGTGGGCGCCATGCTCGTGCTTGTGATCGTGGCCGTGCCCATGCCCATGGTCGTGGCCGTGATGATGATGGCCGTGGCCATGATCGTGGCTGCCCTCGTAGGCCTCGGCCTGCAGCCACTGGTTGTCGAGCGTGCTCGAGCCGTTCACGCCGTCGACCGTGGTCACCACGCCGTCGAGGCGGTAGCGCGAGGCCAGCAGCGGATCGGTCATCAGCGTGTGCAGGATGGGCGCCGGATCGGCGAGGCCGGTGGTCTCCACCACCATGCGCTTGAACTGGCTCACCTCGCCGCGCGAGCGCTTGAGGAACAGCTCGCTCATGGTGCGCACCAGGTCGCCGCGCACGGTGCAGCACAGGCAGCCCGAATTCAGCGTCACCATGCCCTCGTCGTCGGACTTCTCGACCAGCAGATGGTCGAGGCCGATCTCGCCGAACTCGTTGATGATGACGGCGGTGTCGGCGAGCTCGGGCCGGCGCAGCAGCTTGTTCAGCAGCGTGGTCTTGCCGCTGCCGAG
>RGPT01000272.1 GCA_010032545.1 Alphaproteobacteria bacterium | reverse complement strand
GAGGAAACGCCATGACCGCTCCGTTCGACTTCGCACCGCTGCTGGCCCCCGGCACGCCCGCGCCCGCGATCCCGTGGAAAGGTTTTCCCAAGTACAATTTCATCGGCGGCCACAACGACGCCAAGCATGTCCCGGTCGACGCGCTGATCGCAGCCGCCACCGCGGTGTTGCGCCGCGAGGGCGCGACGCTCGCCACCTATGGCCTGAACAGCGGACCGCAGGGATACTTGCCGCTGCGCGAGTTTCTGGCAAAGAAGCTCTCGAACCACGCCGGCATCGGCTGCTCGCCCGATGAGATCCTGATCACCTCGGGTTCCATGCAGGGCCTCGACCTGGTGAACAGCCTGCTGCTCACCAGAGGCGACACCGTTCTGATCGAGCAGGAGACCTACGGCGGCGCCCTCACCAAGCTCACCAAGCTCGGAGTCAACACCATCGGCATCCCGCTCGACGACGAAGGTCTGCGCCTCGACGTCGTGCGGCAGACCCTCGAGGAGCTGAAGGCCAAGGGCATCAAGCCCAAGTACATCTACACCATCCCCACGGTACAGAATCCGACCGGCGCCATCATGGGCGAGAAGCGCCGCGCCGAGCTGATCAAGCTCGCGGCCGAGTACGGTGTCATGATCTTCGAGGATGAATGCTACTCCGACCTGATCTGGAGCGGCGAGCGCCCGCGCTCGATCTATGCCATGGCCAACGGCGAGGGCGTGATCTTCATCGGTTCCTTCTCCAAGTCGATCGCACCGGCGCTGCGGGTCGGCTACATCGTCGCCAAGTGGGACATCCTGGGTCGCATCCTCGGGCTGAAGCAGGACGCGGGTTCGGGCGCGCTCGAACAGATGATCCTGGCCGAGTTCTGCACCAAGCATTTCGCCACCCACGTGCCCAAGCTCAACAAGACGTTGCACGCCAAGCTGCAGGTCCTGCGCGAGGCCCTGGCCGAGCAGTTCGGCACGGCGGCCGAGTTCGGCGATCCGCCGGGTGGCATCTATCTCTGGATCAAGCTGCCGGATGTCGTCGACACGCAGAAGCTGGCACAGGCGGCGCTGGCCGCCGGCGTGTCACTCAATCCCGGGCCGGAATGGTCGACGAACAAGGCCTATACCAAGAGCCGTCTGCGGCTCTGCTTCGCCAATCCCGAGCCCGAGACGATCAGGCAGGGTGTCGCGGTGCTGGCCGAGGTCTGCCGGCGCGAATTCGGCGTCCCGCTGCGCAGCGCCAATGTCGACAAGAGCTGACCCCCGCTTACGCTAGCTCTTCGGATTCAGCACCATCCAGTTGACTCCGAACTTGTCGGCCAGCATGCCGAAGCAAGTGGCGAAGAAGGTTTCGGCCATCGGCATCGTCACCTGACCGCCGTTGCCGAGCGCGGCAAAGAGCCGGTCGGCTTCGCCGTCGCTGCCGGCGTTGATCGTGAGCGTGACGCCCGAAAAGGTCGCCTTGCCGCCGCAACGGCCGTCCGACACAAACACATCGGACTCGCCGATCCTGATGCAGGCATGCATGACCTCGTCGCCGACTCCGGGCGACATCCGCGCCTGCACTTCGTGCGGCGCGTCCTTGAAGCGCATGACGACCTTCACTTCAGCGCCGCCGGCACTCTTGTAGAAGTCGATCGCCTCATGGGCCCTCCCTTCGAAGGACAGATATGGCTGGATATTCATCATCCTTCTCCTTGAACAGCGCGCTTACTTCTCCGCCACCGCTTTCAGGTTGGCGAGACCGGCAGCGAAGTCATCGCCGATCATCCTGTCCATGTTCATGAAGATGCCCATCACCTTCATCATAAGAGGGCTGGCTCCATACATTCCCCAGGTGACAGTCGTGCTGTCGCCTTTGGGTTCCAGCGTGAACTCGGCCGTGTTGTGACCTTCGAATGGCTTGATGAAGTCGAGCTTGATGACCACCCTGGACGGCGACGCGGTTTCGATGATCTCCATCCGGCCCTTCCCGACGTTCTTGTCGCCGTCCCATTCGTAGACCGCGCCCTTGCCGCTCGAAGCGCCGCTGAAAGTCCGCTTCATGCCAGGGTCCTTCTTCTCGTAAGGCGACCACTTGCTCCAGTCCCGCAGATCGTTGATCAGGGCAAAGACCTTCTCCGGTGGTGCTTTGATGCTGATGCTGCGCTGCACACGGAAGGAATCAGGCCTTGTCGCGGCATAGATGAGAATGCCTGCGACGACAATGACGAGGCCGGCGGCAACATAAGCGGTCGTTCTCAGCATCGCTCGACTTTTCCGATTATACTTAACTGTATAGTTAATAATTAGAAGTTTCACTGCGCACTGTCAACTTCTCGCGAAACAACCTAAGAAATCCTCATGACAGACATACGCACCGGCCGTCCGGCCACCCTCGCGCCGAACGGCATGGTGACATCCCCGCATTCACTGGCCTCGCAGGCCGGCGTCGATGTGCTGCGCGCTGGCGGTTCGGCCGTGGATGCCGCCGTCGCCACCAGTGCTGCCCTCTCCGTGCTCTATCCCCACATGACGGGCGTGGGCGGCGACGCCTTCTGGTTGATCTACGACGCCAAGTCGGCCGCCGTGCGCTACATCGACGGCGGCGGTCGCGCCACGGCAGCGGGCACAATCGACGCCTTCACGCGGCGTGGCCTCGCCGAGGTGCCATATCGTGGCGTCCTGCCCGGCACCCTCACCGTGCCCGGCGCGGTGGCGAGCTGGGGCGAGGCGCACACCGCCTATGGCCGCCTGCCGCTCGCGCGCTGTCTAGAAAGTGCCATCGGCTACGCGCGCCACGGTTTCCCGGTGACGGCGCGCCTTGCCTACTGGCGCACACTGGCACGGGAAGAACTCGCCAAGAGCCCGGAGGCCGCCGCGATCTTTCTCAAGGATGGGGCGGTGCTCACCAACCCTGATCTCGCCCGCACGCTGGAAGCGATCGCCAGCGACGGCTGGCATGGCTTCTACGAGGGCGAGGTGGCGCGGGAGTTGGTGCGCTGGTCGATGGCCAACAATGGCTTCTTCACGCCGGCAGACCTCAAGGCGCAGGTCGCGCGCTGGGGCGAACCGCTCAAGGGCAGCTATCGCGGTGTCACCATCTACGAAACGCCCGCGCCGACGCAGGGCTTCGCCGTACTGGAGATGCTGAACCTGCTCGAGCCGCTGGAGATGCACAAGAAGCCGTTCCCGGGTCCCGACTACGTGCATTTCATGGTGCAGGCCAAGCAGCTCGCCTATCACGACCGCGACCGCCATCTGGCCGACCCGCGCTTCGCCGATGTACCGATGGAACGCCTGATCTCCAAGAAGTACGCCGACGAGCGACGCAGGCTGATGGACCCGGCGCGGGCCATCCCGTGGGACCGCATCCCGTCCTACGGCAGCCTGGCCGGCGACACGGTCTACATCGCCGCCGTCGATGCAGACGGCAACGCCGTGTCGCTGATCCACTCGCTCTATGGCGGCTTTGGCGCGGCGGTGGTGGCGGGGCGCACGGGCGTCGTGCTGCAAAACCGGTCGGCCTACTTCTCGCTCGACCCGGCAAATCCCAACAGGGTCGAGCCGGGCAAGACGCCGCTGCATACGCTGATCGCCTCGTTGGCGTTCCGCGACGACCGGCTGTGGGCTGCAGTGGGCTGCATGGGCGCCGACGGCCAACCTCAAATCCATCTGCAAACCTATCTCGCCATGATCGACCATGGCTGCGACATCCAGGAGGCGCTGGAAACGCCGCGGTTTCTCTCAGGCCGCTTCGCCATCGGCGAACCGCGCGACACGCTGCACATCGAAGGCCGCTTCTCGCCGGAGACCGTCGCTGAGCTGGAACGGCGCGGCCACATGGTCAACCGCTGGGGTGCCTGGAACGAGCTCGCCGGTCATGCCCACGGCATCACAGTCGATCCCACGAGCGGCCTGCGCGTGGGCGGTTCGGACCCGCGCAGCGATGGCGCAGCGATCGGATACTAGGCCAGCGCGAAACCCTCGTAGTCGTTCTTCACCACCGTCTCGCAGGCCGCGATGTAGGCCGGCAGACCGCCGATATAGGGCATGAACACGCGCGGCTTGCCGGGGATGTTGGCGCCGACGTACCAGGAACTGCAGGTCGAGCGCAGCGTGATGTTGGCAAAGTCGCCGACCTGCCCGACCCAGGCCTCCTGGGCCTGCTCGACCGGTTCGATCACCGTTACACCCTTGGCACGCAACGCCTCCAGACAATCGGCGATGAAATCGACGTGCTGCTCGATCGAAGGAAGCATATTGGTCAGCACCGACGGGCTGCCCGGCCCGGTGATGGTAAAGAGGTTGGGAAAGCCCACGACCGTGAGGCCGAGATAGGACTTCGGCCCTTCGCGCCACTTGTCCCGTAGCGCGACACCGTTGCGACCGCGGATATCGACCTTCAGCAGCGCGCCGGTCATGGCGTCGAAGCCGGTCGCCAGCACCAGGCAATCGAAGCTGTAGTCGTGGCCTTTGGCGCGCAGGCCATTGGCGGTGATGCGCTCGATCGGCTCGTCGCTGATGTCGACCAGCGAGACGTTGGGACGGTTGAAGGTTTCCCAGTAGCCGGTGTCGACACACAACCGCTTGCAGCCGATGATATTCTTCGGCGTCAGGATCTCGGCCGTCTTCCGGTCCTTGACCACTTCGCGGATCTTGGCGCGTACGAAATCGGCCGCGGTCTTGTTCGACTCGTCGTTCAGCAGAAGGTCGGAGAACGACGCCATGAAGCCCAGCCCGCCATAGGCCCAGCGCTCCTCGAACAGGCGGCGGCGTTCGGCCTCGGGCGTCTCGATCGCCGAGGCCATGTTGATCACGAAATCGATGCCGGCCGGCTTGCTCTTGGCACGCTTGCGCATCTCGGGA
>RGPT01000271.1 GCA_010032545.1 Alphaproteobacteria bacterium | reverse complement strand
CGTGACTTCGCGCCGGTCAGCGCCATCGCAGGCGTTCCGGTCGGCCTCGTCGTCAATCCTGCCAGGCTCGACGTCAAGGACCTTGCGGGATTCATCGCGGCCGCGCGCAAATCGCCGGCGTCCATCAACGTCGGTTCGTCGGGACTGGGAACGATGGCGCACCTCGCCATCGAACTCCTGCAGCAGCGCGCGAGGATCACGCTGACGCACGTGCCGTATCGCGGCGGCGGCCCGGCCCTGCAGGATCTCCTGGCAGGACAACTTGACGCCACTGTCCAGCCTCTCAGCACGGTCGCGTCCTACGTGCAGTCCGGCCGCCTGCGCGCACTGGCGGTCGCGACCACCCAGCGCGAGGCCCTGTTGCCCGACGTCCCGACCTTCGCGGAGGCCGGCGTGCCCGACTTCCACGTCAGCACCTGGTACGGCCTGTTCGCGCCCAAGGCCACGCCGGCCGTGCCGCTCGACGCGCTGCACGGGGCGGTCCAGGCGGCGCTGGCGACCGATGACGTGAAGCGCATCTGGCAGGAGCAGGGCGCGCGCATCGACCTTCAAAGCCGCGAGGCCTTCGCCGGTTTCGTCGCCCGCGAAGTCGAGCGCTGGAGCGCCATCGCCAGGACCACCGGCCTGCCCATGGAGTAGGGCCGATGGAGTAGGTCCGTCAGGTCTCCGCGCCGCCGTTCACCTGGATCATCTGGCCGTTGATGTAGGCGCCGTTGTCGGAGATCAGCAGCCGCGCGGTGGCGGCGACCTCGACGGGCGTGCCCATGCGGCCGAGCGGCACCTTGGCCACGGTCTGCTGGCGATGATGCGAGGAGGCGTCGTCCTCCTCGACGTCGGACGCGATCGGGCCGGGCGAGATGGCGTTGACCGTAACGCCGCGCGGCCCGAATTCCTTGGCCAGCGACTTGGTGAGGCCCCACACGCCATGCTTGGCGACCGACACCGGCGCGCGACCCGCATATCCATGGATGGCGTTCATGCCGGTGAAGTTGACGATGCGGCCCCAGCCCTTCTCCAGCATGCCGGGCAGGCAGGCCCGTGAAAGCCAGACGGCGGCGTTCATGTCGACGTCGATGACGCGCTGCCACTCGGCATCGGTCATCTCGAGGAACGGCTTGCCCGGCCGAAGGGCGGCGTTGTTCACCAGCACGTCGACGGCGCCGAAGGCCGCGATCGCCTCGGCGGCGATGCGCTTGCATTCCCCGGGCTTGCCGACATCGCCCATGATGACGAGCGCCTTGACGCCAAGCTTGCGCGCTTCCGCAGCGACGCTCTCGCAGGCGGCTTTGTCGCTCGAGCCGTTGATCGCGACATTGAAGCCGTCGGCGGCGAGGCCGAGGACGCAGGCGCGGCCGATGTTCCTGCCGGCGCCCGTGACGAGCGCTGATTTACCGTTCGCGGCCATCAGATCACGCCTCCCGCGCGCAGTTCCCTGATCTTCTTGGCGCTGATGCCGAGGCCCTTGAGCACCGCGTTGGTGTGCTGGCCGAGATCGGGCGTGGGCTTCAGCTTCTTCGGCTGCGGCGAGCCCGTGAGGTTGATCGGGTTGCCGACCACCTTGATCTCGCCGAGCTTGGGATGTTTGACGCCGCGCGCGATGCCGAGATGTTTCACCTGCGGCTCGGCGAAGGTCATGTCGATCGAGTTGATCGGCCCGCACGGCACGCCCGCCTTGTTGAGCGCCGCGATCCAGTGCGCCGACGTGTTGGTCCGCGTCACCTCGCTGATGCGCTCGTTCAGCGCCTTGCGGTTCTCCGAGCGCAGCGCGGGCGTCGCGTGCTCGGGATGGTCGAGCAGCCGGCCGCCGCCCATGGCCTGGGCGAAGCGCTTCCACATGCTCTGTCCGGCGGCGGCGATGTTGATATGGCCGTCGCTGGTCGCGAACACGCCGGTCGGGATCGAGGTCGGATGATCGTTGCCCGCCTGCTTGGGCACCTCGCCCTTCATCAGCCAGCGCGCGGCCTGGAAGTCGAGCATGAAGATCTGCGCCTCGATCAGCGAGGTGTGGACCCACTGGCCCTTCTTCGTGCGGTCGCGATTGTAGAGGGCGAGCGTGATCGCCTGGGCCAGCAGAAGACCCGCGGTGAGATCGCAGATGGGAATGCCGACGCGCATCGGGCCGCGGCCGGGCTCGCCGGTGATCGACATCAGCCCGCCCATGCCCTGCGCGATCTGGTCGACGCCGGGGCGCGCCGCGTCCGGCCCGTCCTGGCCGAAGCCCGCGATCGAGCCGTAGACGATCTTCGGGTTCACCTTCTTGACCGACTTGTAGTCGACCTTGAGACGGTACTTCACGTCGGAGCGGTAGTTCTCGACGATCACGTCGGCCTTCTTTGCGAGCTTCATGAAGATCGCGTGGCCTTCCTTGCTCTTGAGGTTGAGCGTGATCGCCTGCTTGTTGCGATGCAGGTTCTGGAAGTCGAAGCCGTGGCGCGCGCCGCCCATCGAGTCGGTCGCCGTGCCGGGTTCGGGCGGCTGCTCGATCTTGATCACCTGCGCGCCCCAGTCGGCGAGCTGGCGCACGGCAGTCGGGCCGGCGCGATGGGCGGTGAGGTCGAGGACCTTGATGTGGGAGAGAGGCAGGGCGGTCATGGTTATCACCTTTTGCAAGTTTCCGTCATCCCACGGCGGAGATTACTCCGCCCGAACCGGAGCGAAGCGCAGTGGAGGGATCTCTTTTGGGATCGATGAAAGGCCCCTCGGCTTCGCTCGGGGCGACGGGACTATTTTCCTTTGAAGACGGGCCGGCGCTTTTCCATGAAGGCGCGGCGGCCTTCCTTGAAGTCGTCGCTGTCGAAGCAGGCCTCCGCCATCTTCTCGAGCCTCGCATGATCCTGCTGCGACTCCGGCTTGGCGATTTCGCGGGCCGCGGCCTTGGCGAGCGCGATGGTGAGCGGCGCGTTCTGCGCAATGGCGCCGGTGATGCCGTCGACCATGGCGTCGAGCTCGCCGTCGGCGGCCACGCCGTGCACCAGGCCCATGTCATGGGCCTCCTTCGACGAATACTGCTTGGCCGTGAACAGGAATTCCATGGCGCGCGGCAGGCCGACGATGCGCGAAAAGCGTTCGATGCGCAGGAAGCCGTAGCCGAGACCGAGCTTGGCCGCCGGCACGCCGAAGCGGGCGCCCTCGTTGCAGTAGCGCAGGTCGCAGCAGGCCGCGAGGTTCATGCCGCCGCCGATGCAGTAGCCCGAGATCTTGGCGATGGTGGGCTTGGAGAAGTTGTAGAGCGACTCGTAGCCTTCCTTGGAGATGGCGTCGTAGCGGACCTGGGCCTCGGCATTGGCGCGTTCGCTCTCGAACTTGGAGATGTCGGCACCCGAGACGAAGGCCTTGCCGCCGGCGCCGCTCACCACCAGGCAGCGGATGGTGGGATCGGCATCGAACTCCTTCAGGATGCCCGAGAAGCTCTCCCACATGTCGAGGGAGACGGCATTGAGCTTGGCCGGATTGTTGAAAACGAGATGTCCGACCGCGCCGTCGCGTCGTCCGTAGAGCTTCTGTTCCTGCATCGAGAGTCCTCCGTGAGGCCGGGACTATAGGGGAAGCGGGGCGGGAAGAAACGCGCGCCCGGAGGATGGATCGGCCGCCGCGACCCGGGGAGGTCGGGAGGCCGGCGGAGCGCTGGACAAGTCCTTGTTTCTCTTCGCCTTTTGGGCGGCAGCGGGGGACCCGCCGTGCGCGTCGGAAGCCGGGTAAATTCGAAATCGTCTTTTCCGTTTTCCGGGCGAGTCAGTTGGACACGGGTCTACGTCGGTTACCGAGCGTGTGCCCGCTGCCAACCGGCTGATTCCAAAAGGGATCTGCCGATGCCGCGCCATGAGGCGTTGGACACCGAATGACTCGTTTGACGACGCTGTCGCCCAGGCCGACCCGGAGCCGGGGGGCGTGTTGCGCCTGTCGTGAGGTGGTGCGGTCGACATCGACGATGGCTACAGCATGGGCCGCAACATGGGCTGCCGAGACGGTCTCGCCCGGCGCCTTCCGGAACGGCCTCTGGCGCGCCCAATGGCTGGGGGCTTGCGGCCATGGCGATGGGGCAGGGAAAACGGCTCGGTCACGACATCTCCTTGACAGGATATATAGGAAACGGACGTTTTCCTGTCAAGAGCCCCAGTGACGGGGAAGGTTCGAATCCCTTCCTCTCCGCCATTATATTCAAAAAAGTCCAATGAAATAGAGATATAGGGTCTGCCTAATTAGGTAGTCCACCATCTAGTCCACCATCCCACTGCTGCTGTATGCGCCATCATGCTGGCGGCGGCCTGGCTATCCCAATGACGCCCGCCAAGGTGGTCACTGGGGGTGTTTGATATCGGCGCTAGCCAGGAGGGTGGACGGAGGTCAGCAAACGTCGCTATCCGGCGCCTTCGCTGGCAAGCCTGAGCCGTCCTTGACATCGGTCGGGTGAGAGCCCACGCGTCCACCAACATCAAGAGCAGGGCAGTCGCCCTCGCCGACCTGCCTCTCCGGGCAAGGTGGTGCCGCCGAGAGGCGGGATGTGGCCCGAACAGCAAACGTGCGGACACCTCAGGAAAATTCGCCTCTTGGTCGGACGTGAACCGCGACGAGCGATGACAATGAAAACGCTTATCCTGAAGATCGACGACAGCAACATGGCTGGCTTCGACTGGACGTGGTCGTTCTTCATCAACAAGACCGCGAAGGGATCTTTCACCGTGAGCCGCACGCAATTGCTCGATGGGAGGACCGTGCGCTTTCCCGGATCGAGCGGGCTGAAGAGTGGTAACGAGGTTCTTGGGGCGGTGTACTACATGCTCGATGAGTTCAGTTACCGGCTGGGCGACTATGATCTCGACAAGATCGCCCAAAAGATCGGATCGGTGGA
>RGPT01000028.1 GCA_010032545.1 Alphaproteobacteria bacterium | reverse complement strand
CGTGCGCTCCAACACCCTGCAGGCGCTCGACGCCTGGCGCGACATGGGTGCCGAGGTCGAGCAGGTCCTTGATGCTGACCGGCACACCGTGCAGCGGCCCGAGCTTCTCGCCCCTGGAGACCGCTTCCTCGGCGCGCCTGGCGTCGATGCGGGCTTGCTTGGCCGTTACCTCGCGAAAGCAGTTGAGCCTGGGATTGGCACGCTCGATCGCCTGCAGGACGGCGTCGACATACTCGACAGGCGAAAGCTTGCGCGAGCGGATGAGGGCGGCGGCTTTTGCGGCCGGGGTGAAGAGGAGATCGCTGTCGGTCATGGCGCACCCTAACCCATCCTCGACAGCGTCTGCACGCTGCGCTACGCCGCTGGCCGATGTTCTCCCTGCCCATCCTGGCGGCGCTGGCGGTCGTGGCCGTCGTGACCTCCTTCATTTCCGGCATTTTCGGCATGGCGGGCGGCATGCTGTTGATCGGCTTCCTGCTGGTGCTGCTGCCGGTTCCCGTCGCAATGGTGTTCCATGGCGTCATCCAGATCGCGGCCAACGGCTGGCGCGCCTGGCTGTGGCGGCATCATGTGAAATGGAGCGTCGTGTTGCAGTTCGGCGCCGGGGCCGCCGCCTCGCTGGTGGTCTTCTCGTTCTTCGATTTCGTGCCGCCCAAGTCGATGATCCTGATCGCCGTGGGAATCACGCCTTTCATTGCGCTGGCGGTGCCGCAACGCATCGCGCCCAACATCGAGCGCGGCGGGCAGGCGTTCCTGGCGGGCGCGATCGGCGGCGCCATCCAGCTCGTCTCGGGCGTCACCGGCCCGCTGCTCGACATCTTCTATGTCCGCACCGGCATGACGCGGCAGGTCAACGTCGCCACCAAGGCGGCGGCCCAGGTGCTTGGCCATCTCACCAAGGTCATCTACTTCGCCCTCGTGATCGAAGGCCCGGCCGGCCGCGACCCCGAACAGTGGCTGGTGATGGGCTTTGCGGCGGCGTTCGCCGTGCTGGGCACCACCCTGTCGCGCAGTTTCCTCGATCGCATGTCGGACAAGCAGTTCTATCATTGGACGCGGCGCGTCATCCTGGCGCTGGGCGCCGTATACATCGGCCAGGGGCTGTGGATGATGGTGAACTAATGACCGACGTCAAAGCCGAGGTCCGGGCGCTGCTCGACCGGCTCCCCGAGGATTGCAGCTACGCCGACGTGCAGCGCGGCATCGCCGTGCTGATGTGGCCTAAGCAGGGGGATGGCTCGCTGGCGCCGCCACCGCGACTGGACCCGGAAGAAGTGAAGCGCCGGCTGCGCGAATGGATGAAATCGGAGAAGGACAAATGAAGGACCGCGTCTCGATCGACCTCAAGGATGGCGTCGCCGACGTCCGCCTGATCCGTGCCGACAAGATGAACGCGCTCGACCCCGCTATGTTCGAGGGCATCATCGAGGCGGGAGCCAAGCTCGCCGACATGAAGGGGCTGCGCGTCGTCGTGCTGTCGGGCGAGGGCAAGGCCTTCTGCGCCGGCCTCGACATGGCAAGCTTCGCCGCCATGAATAAGGGCGATGCCGCGGTGCCGGGATCGCGCGACCTTGCCAAGCGCACCCACGGTATCGCCAACCGGCCGCAGCAGTGTGCCTGGCTGTGGCGCGAGCTGCCGGTCCCGGTGATCGCGGCCGTGCACGGCGTCGCTTTCGGTGGTGGCTTCCAGATCGCGCTCGGTCCCGACATCCGCTACGCCACCGCCGATGCGCGCTTCTCGGTGATGGAGATCAAGTGGGGCCTGGTGCCGGATCTTGCCGGCACGCAGCTCATGCGTCACCTCGCCCGCGAGGACGTGGTGCGCGAGCTCACCTACACCGGCCGCATCTTCAACGGCACCGAGGCGCAGCAGATGGGCTTCGTTACGCGCGTCGTGGACGATCCGCGCGCGGCGGCGTTCGAGACGGCGCGGGAAATCGCCTCCAAGAGTCCCGACGCGATGCGGGCGAACAAGCGTCTGCTCAATGCCGCTGTCGCCACCGATGCGGCATCGGGCCTGATGATGGAGTCGGTCGAGCAGCAGAGACTGATCGGCTCGCCCAACCAGATCGAAGCGATCATGTCCAACCTGCAGAAGCGCGCCGCCAACTACAAGGATTGAGCCTCATGAACCGCCAATGGCTCTACGCCAAGCAGCCCCAAGGCAAGATTGCCGCCGACACGTTCCGGTGGACCGAGACGGCGATCCCCGTGCCGAAGGAGGGCGAGGTGCTGGTGCGCACGCGCATGCTCTCGCTCGATCCCGCCAACCGCGCCTGGATGATGGGCAAGACCTATCGCGACGCGCTGGAGCCCGGGCAGGTGATGAGCGGCTTCGCCATCGGCGAGGTGGTCGAGTCCAAGTCCTCCGGACTGGCGAAAGGCGACATCGTCGAAGGCGACTGGGGCTGGCAGGACTATGCGGCGCTGCCGGCACGGCGCCTCACCAAACGCACGACCAAGGCACCGCTCGAGCTGCTGATCGGTCCGCTCAGCGTCACCGGCCTCACCGCCTATTTCCCCCGCCGGCATCGATGTCTACTTCGACAACACCGGGGGGCCGGTACTCGATGCCGCGCTGTCGCTGATGAACCTGCGCGGCCGCATCGCCTGTTGCGGTAACGTCTCGCAATATGACGTCGAGAAGCCCGCGCCAGGACCGATGGCCGTGCCGGGCCTGGTCGTCACCAAGCGCCTCAGGATGGAAGGCTTCATCGTCATGGACTTTTATGACCGCCGTGCCGAGGCCGAGACACGGCTGGCGCAGTGGGTTGCCGAGGGCAAGATCAAGGCCATCGTCGATATCGTCGACGGCCTCGACAAGGCCCCCGAGGCGCTGATCGGGCTCTTCGGCGGGAAGAACCGGGGCAAGATGGCGGTGCGGGTTTAGGTACGACGTGTCGTCCTACTTCCCCGCGAACTTCGGCTTTCGCTTCTCGACGAAAGCGCGCACCGCTTCCTTGTGATCCTCGGTGCGCGAGCACAGCACCAGGCGTTCGGCCTCGCGGTAGAGCGCCATCGGATGATCGATGTGGAGCGCGTCGTCGAGATTGTCCTTCATATTGCGCAGCGCCACCTGCGGGCCCTCGGCCAGCGATTTCGCGAGCGCAAAGGCTTCGGCCTGCAGTCTGTCGTCGGGCACGACGCGGTTCACCAGGCCGATGCGCTCGCAGCGCTCGGCATCGACGCGCTCGGCGGTGAACATCAGCTCGCGCGCCCGCGCTGAACCGACGGCGCGGGTGAGCAACCAGGCGACGCCATAGTCGCCCGAGAGGCCGACCCTGGCGTAGCCGGTGCTGACGAAGGCCGACTGGGCGGCGATGCGGATATCGCAGGCGAGCGCGATCGCGAGGCCGGCGCCCGCTGCCGCGCCGGGCAGGGCGGCGATGGTGGGCTTGCGCACGCCGACGAGCGCGCCGGTCAGCAAGGTCTGGCGGACCCTGAGGTCGGCCACGCGCTCGTCGAACGACATGGCGGCTTTGGTGCCGCGGTCGCCCATGCCCTTGACGTCGCCGCCGCTGCAGAACGCGGTGCCGGCACCGGTGATCAGCAACGCGCCCACGTTGGGATCGCTGCCGCGCTCCTTGATCTGGGTACGCAGCGCCGGCGTGAGGCGGTCCGACATGGCGTTGCGGGCCTCGGGGCGGTTGAGGGTGATCAGCGCCACGCCGTCACGGACGGCGCACAAAAGTTCGGTTGTACCGGTATCGATTTCCATGGGACGTTCTTTTCCTTCTCAAGGATTGGCTATGACATTCCCGATCACCGAACACACCGTCAAGACCTCCCGCCACACCACGGGCTATCTCGCCTGCGGAGCGGAAAAGGCGCCGCTGCTGATCTTCGTCCATGGCTGGCCGGAGCTCTCGCTGTCGTGGCGCCACCAGCTCCCGGCCTTCGCGGCACTCGGCTTTCGCTGCATCGCGCCCGACATGCGCGGCTACGGCCGCTCCAGCACCTATACGCGTCACGAGGATTTCGCGCAGGAAGCCATTGTTGCCGACATGCGGGAACTGCTCGCGGCCCTCGGTCGCGACAAGGCCGTGTGGATCGGCCACGACTGGGGCAGCCCCGTGGTGTGGAACATCGCCAGCCACCACCCGGACAATACCGTCGGCGTGGCCAGCCTCTGCGTGCCCTATCTCTCGAGCGGCTTTACGCTGGAGACCGTGGTGCCGCTGGTCGACCGAGCCGTCTATCCGGCCGACAAGTTTCCGTTCGGGCAGTGGGACTACCAAGTCTTCTACCAGGAGAACTTCGACAAGGCCTGCAAGGGCTTCGAGGCCGATATCCGCAATGTCGTGAAGGCGATGTTCCGCAAGGGCGACCCCACGCGCGTGGGCAAGCCCGCGCCGACCTCGATGGTCAGTATGGCGGGCGGCTGGTTCGGCGGCGGTGCCTGTCCCGACGTGCCACGCGACGCCGACGTCCTCACCGAAGCGGACATGGAGGCCTATACGGCGGCCCTCACGCGCAATGGCTTCTTCGGCCCGGACTCCTGGTACATGAACCACCAGGCCAATGGCGCCTATTCGGCGAAGGCGAAGCACGGCGGCAAGCTCGCCATGCCGGTGCTGTTCCTGCACGGCGCCTACGATACGACCTGCGAGACCATGACGTCGAAGCTGGCCGATCCCATGCGCCGCGACTGCGCCCAGCTTACCGAAGTCGTGGTGAATTCCGGCCACTGGATGGCGCAGGAACAGCCGGTCGCGGTCAATGTGGCGTTGGCGAAGTGGCTGGCGGCGAAGCTGCCGGACTACTGGAAGGTCTAACGCCCTTTCAGCTTGCGCCAGGCCGCGAAGGCGATCCTCGCCTGCTCGCCGCTGGCGATGTGGAGTCCGTAGACGCCGCCGCCGGCATCGACCTGTTCGGCCGTGAAGGCTTCGAACGCCAATGCCTCCACGGCTTCCTCCGCAATCTCGTTCGCGAGGTGTGCCGGGATCACGAGCACACCTTGACGATCGCCCACGAGCACTTCGCCGCCGGCAATCGGCAGAGGCGTGGCGGTTATGGAAGAGCGGTGGTAGGCGGGCAGGCCGCGGCGGACGATCTCGGCGGCCTCGCGCAGGGGGGCGGCACTCACGATGCCCGCGACACCACGCCGGGCGAGCAAGGCCATCGGCGGCAAAGGTCGGGCGGCGTCGAGGATCAAGACAGCACCCGACCGGCAGTGCTCGATGGTCGTGCAGGCTTCGCCAACGAGCGGGTCCTGCGACAGCGCCAGCGGCCGCAAGCCGTCGATGCGCCGACCGGGCAGGCCGCGCCTGGCCAGCGCCGCACCGAGGGCGACCGTGCCGACGGTCGCAAACTTGTCGCGAATGGAAGGGCTCAAGGACATTGGTTCAGCGGCATGGGCTCAGCGTCGCAGGGCGGCCGCCCTGCGTTGCAGGCTTTCCGGCGGCCACATCTTCTGGCGGTCATAGAACTCCGGCATCGCCGGCGTGCCGGCGGGCAGCACCACCCAGGGCTGCTTGCTCATCGTGAAGATGTGGATGTCGGGCGGCAGGCGGTCGGGTTCGTCAAGCGTGCCGACACGGATGAAGCGGACGGCGTCGCCGGGGCCGGCATAGGTGCTCCAGAGCGCGATGCGGCACTTCGGGCAGCGTGAATACTTCTGCCCTTTGCCGCTATGGGACGGGGTATCGATGATCTCGACCTCGCCGCCCAGCATCTCCACGCGGTCGGCCTCGATCATGGCGTTGAGCGCGAAGGCCGTGCCGGTTTCGCGCTGGCACCAGCGGCAGTGACAGCAGTGAACGAACATCGGCTTCGAGATCACGCGGTAGCGCACGTGGCGGCAGGTGCAGCCGCCCTCGTAGCTCTCCGTCTTGCTGGCCATGGCGCGAGTCTCCCGGCTAAGGTCGGTTCAAGAGATAGCATTCCGTCGGGGGAGAAGACATGGCCGGACGATTGAAGGGCAAAGTTGCGGTGGTCACAGGTGCTGCGCCGCGTGGCGAGGGCGTGGGCAACGGCATGGCGACCGCCATCCTGTTCGCGCGCGAAGGCGCCAGAGTCGTGCTGGTCAATCGCAGCGCCGAGCGTGCCGAGAAACTCGCCAAGCAGATCAAGGACGAAGGCGGCGAGGCCTCGGTATTCGCGGGCGACGTCGCCCAGGCCGATGCTGCCGAGGCAATGGCCGAGTTCGCCACGAAGAAATACGGTCGCCTCGATATCCTGCACAACAACGTCGGCATCGGCGGGCCGGGCACGCCGGAGACCGTGACGTTGGAAACCTGGAACAAGGTGCTGGAGGCCAACCTCACCACCACCATGCTGTGCAGCAAGTACTGCCTGCCCAAGATGAAGCAAGGCGGCGGCGGGTCGATCATCATGGTGTCGTCGATCGCGGGTGCGCTGGGCCTGATGGGCAGCCCCGGCGCCGTGGCCTACGCCACCGCCAAGGCGGGCCTGCACGGCTTCACGCTCTCCGTCGCGGCCGACTATGCGACCGAGAACATCCGCGCGAACTGCATTATCGTGGGCTCGGTGCACACGCCGATGGTGGCGCATCTCGGCGCCGAGGCGCGCGAGCGGCGCCGGAAGCTGGTGCCGATGCAGACCGAGGGCACGGCGTGGGACATCGCCCACGGCGCCGTCTATCTCGCCTCCGATGAATCGCGCTGGGTGACCGGCATCCTGCTGCCGATCGACGGCGGTCTGGTCGGCCTCAGGCAGTGGCCGCGATAGGTCAGTCGGCTGCGGACGGCGTGGAGTAGTCGCCGGCGACGAACTTGGCCTTGGCGCGCGAACGGCTGAGCTTGCCGGACGAGGTGAGGGGCAGTCCGAACTTGCGCGAGATCAGTTCGATTCGGCAGTCGACACCCGCCGACTCCTTGACCGTCTGACGAATGCTGCCGGTCAGCGCCTCGAGTTCCGCGGCATCGCCTACGTAGCTCAGCACGAGGACGACCACTTCCTCGCCCGCACCCGATTCGACGGAGAAGGCACAGGCATCGCCCTGGCGCAGACGCGGCAGGGCCTCGATGGCCCACTCGATGTCCTGCGGCCAGATATTGCGCCCATTGACGATGATCAGGTCCTTGGCGCGGCCCGTCACCACGATCTCGCCGTCGCTCCAGAAGCCGAGGTCACCCGTGTCGAGCCAGCCGTTCTTGAGGACCCGCGCCGTGGCCTCCGGTTCGCCGAAGTATCCCGGCATGACGCTTGGCCCCTTCACGAACAGGCGTCCGATCTGCCGGTCGGAAAGAACGGCGCCGGACTGGTCGCGGATCTCGACCTGATGGCCGGGCAGCGCGTGGCCGCAGGCGACGAAGTCGCGCTTGCCCATCCGGTCGACCCTGAAGCCGCTGAAGCGGGGCGTGAAGCTCAAGCCGACACAGAGCTCGGCCATGCCATAGCTCGGCATGAACGCGCGCGCGTCGAAGCCCGCGGATGCAAAGGTCTCGGCGAAGCGATCGAGGATGGGCGGCTGGATCAGGTCGGCGCCGATGCCGGCCAGTTTCAGGCACGACAGGTCGAGGCCGGCGGGCATCTGGGTCTGCGCGCGACGCGCGGCAAGGTCGTAGCCGAAGCTCGGGCTGTAGGTGATCGTGGCGCGGCGACGCGAAATCAGCGACAGCCACTGGGTCGGACGGCGCGCGAAATCGTGCGGCGCCAGGAGATCGACGCTGCGCTGCGCGCACATCGGCGCCAGGATGAAGCCGATCAGGCCCATGTCGTGATAAAGCGGCAGCCAGCTCACGCCTGCATCTTCCTCGTTCAATCCCTGTCGGGTGATCGAACCGTCGATGTTGGCCATCAGCTGGTCCTGGCGGATGTCGATGCCCATCGGCGCGCGCGTGCTGCCCGAGGAGAACTGCACGTAGCACTGCTCGCCGGCACCGAGGGGGCGCAGGTCGACCGGCCCATCGGACAAGGCCTCGAACGTCGCCATCGGACCGGCGAGGCGGGCCGACGTGTCCTGTGCCGCCGTCTTGGCATAGGCGGCGAGGTCGTCTGGTGCCACGACGCCGACGGCGCCCGACGCGACGATCTGGCGGTGGAGCTGCTGGATATAGGTCGCCTTCGCGCCGAGACCGACCGGCACGGCGACCGGCACGGGCAACACGCCGGCATACTGGGCGCCGAAGAAGGCGACGCAAAACCCCGGCCAGGTGTCGGCAATGATGAGAAGGCGCTCGCCGCGCGCGATGCCGGCGCCGATCAGACGGCGCGCGAAGGCATGGGCCTGGGTCTTGAGTTCCCGATAGGGCAGGCTGGCGAGCAGCCGGCCGCGGGCTTCGAAGAAATTCAGCCCGGTGTCGCCGTCCGCGGCGTAGTCCAGCGCCTCGCACAGGTTGGCGAAGCCGCCGCGGCGAAACGGCAGGCTGGCGTTTCGGGTGGGAGTCGGCGTTAGCGCGGCGACCTGGCTGCCGCGCCTAATGTTGAGATCGCCGTCCATCCAGTTACCGGTCCAATCGATGTATGGCGCTCAGGGTGGCCTGGCGCGGGTGGAAACGTACCGGTGTTGACGATCAGCTGTTCAGCCGGCGGAAACAAAGGTGCGGCGGCGATTCGGGCGCCCTTGTGGGCGCCAAGGAAATAAGCCTCCGCGTCGTCCAATTCAATGTCCTTATCGCATTTCCAATGCGGGATGTCCTTGCGGGCAGTAGGCTCAAAAATTACTTAACTTGTTGATTTTAATGAGAAATATCTCTTTTTGTGGCGCGTTGGGCCTCGCGGCGATCATGCTTCCAAGTATAAAGACCGCTCGCCACGATGACGGCAGCACCCGCCAGCGTCCAAAAATCGGGAATGTCGCCGAACACCAGGGCACCCAGGACCGCGGCCCAGACCAGCAAGGTGTAGCTGTAGGGCTGAACCGCGCCGGCGTCGGCGTGGTCGAGTGCCTTGATCAGCGCGTAGTGGGAGAGCGCCCCCAGCAGCGCGATGGCGATCAGGAGGCTCCAGGCCGTCGCATCCGGCCAGCGCCACTGCCAGGGGCCGACCAGGGTGGTGGCGCCGAAGGCCACGAAGGCCGACCAAACAAGGGTCGTGTCCGGCGAGTCGGTGCGCGAGCAGAGACGGACCAGCACCTGGTAGGCGGCCCAGAGGACGGCACCGAGCAACGGCAGCAGCAGCGGCCAGTCGAGAGTCCGGAGGCCGGGGCGCACGATCATCAGCATGCCGGCGAAGGCCACGGCCACGGCCAGCCACCGGGCAAGGCCGGCGCGCTCGCCGAGGAAGAGCGCTCCGAGGGCGATCACGATCAGCGGCGAGGTCGCCGCGACCGCATGGGTGTCGGCCAGTGGCAAATAATTGAAGGCCAGTACGAAAACGGCGCTTTCCACGGCCGCCAAAAGTGCCCGTCCGCCCTGCAGCCAGGGGCGTTGCGTGCGCGCCGCCGTCAGCAGGCCGCAGCGGCGGACGACGAACCAGGCGAAGACGCAGAAGACGGCGTAGCGAATCCACATCATCTGGCCGATGGCATAGTCGGCGACCAGCCATTTGGAGATCGCGTCCATGCTGGCGAAGCCCAGCATGGCGAGCATGGTGTAGAGGGCGCCGAGCGTGGTGTTGTTGCGTGCTGCGACCGGTCTCATTCCGCGGCGGCGACGCGGCGCGCCGGGGGACGGAAAGCGGGGATCACGCGTTCGGCGAACAGCTTCAGGCTGTTCATCGTTTTTTCCCGTCCGTAGTAGGGTGGATAGTGCAGCAGCAGCGACGTCATGCCGGTGCGTGCCTGCATTTCGCGCAGGCGCGCGATCACCGTTTCGGCCGAGCCGTGCAGCAGCGTGGTGTTGAGCAGGTCATCGTAGGTGAGCGCGCCGCCCTTCTCCGACACCGACCCGAGATAGCCCGCCGTGCCGGTGCCCCCGAAGTGGGCGATGTGGCGCACGATCGACTCTTCGGTGTCGATGCGGGCCTGCTTGTCGGTATCGGCGATATAGACCCAGCGTGCGATATCGATCTGGCCGGCTGCCGGATTCTTCGCGCGCTCGGTCGATGCTTTTGCGAGTTCGCGTTTGTAGAGCGCAGTCTGCGCTGCCAGTGTCTCCACGCCGGGCAGGGTCGAGAGCATCAGGCCAAGGCCGCTGCGCCCGCAGTAGCCGATCGAGCGATCGGTGCCGCCGGCCATGTACAGCGGCGGATGCGGCATCTGCACGGGATGCGGCAGCATCTCGTAGGGCTCGGCGACGGTGCCGCTGAAATACTTTCCCTTGTGGTCGTAGCGATGGCGGTGGAAGGCGTCGAACATCAGGCCGACCGCCTCCTCGACCATGTCGCGGCGGCTCTCGAAATCCTTGCCCAATCCCACGAACTCGTAGGGCCGGTAACCCGAGCCGATGCCCAGCATGACACGGCCGTTGGAGAGTATGTCGACGAAGCTCGTGTTCTCGACGACGCGGATCGGGTCGTAGAGCGGCAGCGTGATCACGCCGGCGGCGAGCTTGATGCGGCTGGTCTTGGCCGCCAGATAGGCCATGTAGGCGAAGCAGTCCGGCATGATGCCGTAGCCGGTCGAGAAATGATGCTCGGCGATCCAGGCCGTGTCGTAGCCCAGGCGCTCGGCCTCGATCACTTCCTCGGTCGTGCGCTGATGCACGCCGCGATGCGGGTAAGGCTCTTCCTTCGGATTGGGATGCGAGGTGAGGAGAACGCCGAATTCCATCAGGCCACGTTCCTTTGTATCTTGGCTGACCCGATCCTATGGCTGTCCTTGGACGCCGGCCATGCCACAGTTTCGTCACTTGACTTCGCTGCGTTGCACCATCATATACGCGCCAGCCCGCTGCTTCGTGGGCCGATCAAGGTTTCTCGCGATCGCGCGACGCGCCCCATTTTCTTGTGACGGCGCTTCATCCCGAGACAATCCCCAAAGCAAGAGCCGTCCCAGCCGCGCGCGGGAACGGGCCAAAAGCCGCCCTACACATGCGTGCCCGAAAGGCACGAGGGGCGGCGAGAAGGACTATTTTCCAGTGAGTGAAGTTTCGTTTGCGGATCTCGGCCTGTCCGAGCCGTTGCTGCGTGCCCTGCACGGAGCCAAGTACACCACCCCGACGCCGATCCAGGCACGCACCATTCCGGCCCTGCTGCAGGGCCGCGACGTGCTCGGTATTGCCCAGACCGGCACCGGCAAGACGGCGGCTTTCGCGTTGCCCGTCCTGCAGTTGCTTGCTGCATCCAACGAGCGCGCCCAGCCGAAGAGCCCGCGGGCGCTCGTGCTGGCGCCGACCCGAGAGCTTGCGGTGCAGATCGCGCGCAGCTTCGACACCTACGGCCGCGGCCTCGGCCTCAGGCTTTGCACCGTCGTCGGTGGTCTGGGCTACGGCCGCCAGATCGAGACGCTGGCGCGCGGCGTCGACATCCTGATCGCCACGCCCGGCCGTCTGCTCGATCTCGTCGAGCGCGGCAACGTGAAGCTCGGCAACGTGAACTTCTTCGTCCTCGACGAGGCCGATCGCATGTTCGACATGGGCTTCATCCGCGACGTGCGCCGGATCGCGAGCTCGGTCTCCAAGAACCGCCAGACGCTGCTGTTCTCGGCCACCATGCCGAACGACATCGCCAAGCTCTCGGCGGAAATCCTGAAGAACCCCGAGCGCGTGGAGATTGCGGCCCAGGGCAAGCCGATCGAGAAGATCGAACAGCGCGTCTACTACGTGAACGCGTCGAGCAAGCGCCAGCTTCTCAGCCATCTGCTGGCCGACGAGGCGCTCGAGCGTGTGATCGTGTTCACGCGTACCAAGCGGGGCGCCAACCGCGTCGCCGAGGCCCTCGAGGACCGCGGCGTCCGCTCCGAGGCGATCCACGGCAACAAGAGCCAGAACGCTCGTCAGAAGGCGCTCGACAACTTCAGCCGCGGCAAGGCCCGCGTGCTGGTCGCCACCGATCTCGCCTCGCGCGGCATCGATGTCCAGGGCGTGACCCACGTCATCAACTACGAGCTGCCGGCCGACGCCGAGAGCTATGTCCATCGCATCGGCCGCACCGCGCGTGCCGGCGCCTCGGGCATCGCCGTGTCGTTCTGCGACTCGAGCGAGCGCGGCCAGCTGCGCAGCATCGAGAAGCTCACCCGTCAGCCGATCGCCGTCGTGGCGACGCCGGCCAACGAAGACATGCCGGTGATGCCGCCGGTTGTGCGCAGCCGCGAGGAACGCGATCCCCGCGACGAGCGTGGCCGCGACGAGCGTCCGCGCGGTCGCGGTCCCGGCGGCCCTGGCGGCCGTCCGCGTTCCTTCGGCGACCGGCCGCGGTCGTTCGGTGGCGGTCATGGCGACCGTCCGAACGGTCCGCCGCGCGGCCCTCGCCCTCATGGTGATCGTCCGCATGGTGATCGCCCTCATGGCGACCGCCCGCACGGCGATCGCCCCCAGGGTGACCGTCCGTGGACGCAGGGAGATTTCCGCGACCGTCCGCAGCAGTCGGCCGATCGCCCACACGGCGACCGGCCCCAGGGCGATCGTCAGCGTTCGTTCGGTGATCGTCCGAATGGCCCGCCGCGCGGCGACCGTCCGCACGGTGATCGTCCCGGCGACCGTCCGCACGGTGATCGCCCGAACGGTGACCGCCCCCAGAGCGATCGTCCCCAGGGTGATCGTCCCAACGGGCCGCCGCGTGGCGATCGTTCCCACGGCGATCGTCCCCGCTCGAACGGCGGTGCCCGCCGCTTCGGCGGCCGTGGCCGCGCAGCCTAGTCGCCTGTAACCAGGCATATGAAGAGCGCGCCCCTCGCCGGGCGCGCTTTTTTTATCGCCAGTCGCTCAGCGTGAACACGGCACCGTTCTCGCCCTGGTATTGTTGGGCGACGACGACGAGCTTGCCGTCCTGGATCAGGGCCGAACTCGGCCGGTAGGTGCCGGTGGTCAGGGTGATCTTGCCGCGAAGCGACAAATCGCGGGCGGAGGCGACCCAGATCGTCCCGTCGAGCGCGATGGCCGCCAGCGTCTCTTCGTCGGCAACCAGGACCTGGATGATGGCGCCGAACTCCAGGCGCTTCGTCTCCTCGCCGGTCCCGGGATCGATCAGGACGACGAACCCGCCTTTCGCGTTCTTCTGGAGTCGGCCACCGGCGAAGAGCGCCGTGCGATTGGCGGCGAGGGTGAAGATGTCGGCGTCCCTGATGGTGCGTTGCTCCACCGCCAGTGTCCGGCTGTCGACGACGCTCAGCCGGTCGCCGCTTATGTGGCCGAGCCATGCCTTGCCATGCGCGGCGACGAGAGCTTGTCCACCCCGGCCCAACGCGGCGGTTTGAGTCTGCGCGCCCGTTACAGGGTCGATCCTGACCAGCCGGGTGTCGATGTTGCTGCAATCGGGCCAGGTCAGCACCCAGAGTGCCTGCGCACCGGCCGAGATCGCTTCCGGGCATCCGGCCAGCGTCGCGAGGCGCTTGCCCGGGCCTGTCGCCGGCTGTTGCCAGACGATCTTGTCCGTCTGGACCAGCGCATAGACGCGGCTGTCGAGCGACGTCATGCCGACCGGCAGGCGGCCGACGGTTTCCCTTCGGACGATCGCGCCGGCCTTCGATATCTGGACGATGCTGCGCTGGCCGCTCTCGGCAACCCAGAGCGACGAGCCGTCCGATGCGATGCCCTCGGCCCACTTGCCGACTTTCAGGATGGACGGCGTGACGGTGCGCTCCTGCGCGACGGCGGGCGTTGCCGCGACCCAAGCCAGCAGCAGAAGCGAGAGCACCAGGCGCATCAGACGATCCCTTCTTCCTTGAAGATTTCGAGGCACTTGCGGAGCGCGCGCTCGTAGCGGGCGCGTTCCTTGGCGATCGACTCATCGTCCCACGGGAAGAAGCCACCCTTCGTCTTGAAGCCGATGCGGCCCTCGTCGACGTTGCGCTGGAGCACCGGGGGCGGGCCGTCGGCGTTGGTGAGGTCGGGCCAGATGATCTTGGCGACGGCGCAGGTCGTGTCCCAGCCCGAATGCTCCTTCTGGATGATCGGGCCGGCGGCGGCATAGCGGAAGCCGAACGACAGGCGCACCGTGGCGTCGATGTCCTCGGGCGAGGCGACACCCTGCTCGATCAGCCACAAGGCCTCGCGCATCAGCGCGCCCTGGATGCGATTGCCGAGAAAGCCGATCACGTCCTTCTTCACCTGTACGGGTCGCTTGCCCAGCGAGGCCATGATCGCGCCGACCTTTTCGGCGACGCCCGGGTCGCTGTGCACGGAGCGCACGACCTCGACCAGCGGGATCAGGTGCGCCGGCATGAAGAAGTGCAGGCCCAGCATGCGGCCCTGCGTCTGCTTTAGCGCCAGATCTTCGGTCACGGTCTCGACGACCAGGTCGATCTTGGGCCACGGCGCTTCGGGCAGCGTCGCATAAGTGGCAAGGCCCGACGTGTCGGCGGGCTTGCCCATCGCCACCAGCGCCCTGGCCGTGGCCGCCGGCAATCCATCCCGCGTCGAGGCAGAGCGCGAGACGACATCTACCTTCCAGCCGCCGCCCAGGAACATCGCGATGATGCCGACACCCATGGTGCCGCCACCCAGTACGAGTGCGCGCTGTTCGCTTTGCGACATTCTTTGTCCTCCCATATCGACGGATGCCCCAAGGGCGAGGCAATATCTCGTCCAAGCTAGACAGTTTTAACCCGGGAGAAAACGTATGAGCGCCACCAAGGACATCGGCATCACTACCGAAGGCGCGGTTGGCATCGTCGAGATCCAGCGTCCGCCGCACAATTTCTTCGACAATTCGCTGATCAACCAGATCGCCGATGCTTTCGAGGCGTTCGACCGTGACAACAACATCCGCGCCTATGTGCTCTGCGCGCAGGGCAAGTCGTTCTGCGCCGGCGCCGACTTCGCCAACCGTCCGCAGACCGGCGCGGCCGAGAGCGGCAAGCATCTCTACAAGGAGGCGACCCGCCTTTTCCGCGCCAAGAAGCCGAGCGTCGGCGCCATCCAGGGGCCGGCGATCGGCGGCGGCCTCGGCCTCGCCCTCATGCCCGACTTCCGTGTGGCCTGCGCCGAGGCCCGCTTCGCCGCCAATTTCACGCGGCTGGGCTTTCACCCCGGTTTCTCGCTCACCTACACGCTGCCGCGCCTGATCGGCCAGCAGAAGGCGAACTTGATGTTCTACACGGGCCGCCGGATCGGCGGCGAACAGGCTGTCGAGTGGGGCATGGCCGACGTGCTGGTGCCGCTTGCCGATGTGCGCAAAGAGGCGATCAAGCTCGCCGCCGAGATTGCCGAGAGCGCGCCGCTCGCCGTGCAGTCGACGCGCGAGACCATGCGTCGCGGCTTCGCGGATGCTGCCGAGATCGCCACCGAGCGCGAGCTCACTGAGCAGGACTGGACGCGCAAGACCGAGGACTTCAAGGAAGGCGTCAAGTCCTACGCCGAGAAGCGTCCCGGCAACTGGAAGGGCCGCTAGTGGCGGGGCAAGTCGCCGGTAAGGTTGCCGTCGTCACCGGTGGTGCTTCGGGCATCGGCGAGGCCTGCTCGGAGACGCTGGCACGCGAAGGTGCCGCCGTCCTCATCACCGACATCGACGATGCGCTCGGCAAGGACGTCGCCCAGCGCATCATGAAGGCTGGTGGCAAGGCGCACTATCTGCGCCACGACGTGCGCGACGAGGCGGGCTGGCCGGGTGTGATCGCCGAAGCGGAGAAGCGTTTCGGCCGGCTGGATATCATGGTGGCCAACGCCGGCATCGGCGTCATGGCGCCGATCGCCGAGATGACCCTGGCCGACTGGCAGCGCCAGCAGGCCATCAATCTCGATGGCGTGTTCCTGTCGATCAAGCACGCGATCCCGGCGCTGAAGCGCGTGGGCGGCGGCTCGCTGGTGCTGATGTCGTCCATTGCCGGCCTGCGCGGGGCGCCCGGGCTTGCCGCCTATTCGGCGACCAAGGGCGGCGTGCGGCTGCTGGCCAAATCGGTGGCGCTCGAACATGCCCACGACAACATCCGCTGCAACTCGGTCCACCCCGGCATCATCGCCACGCCGATCTGGGGCAAGATTCCGACCGGCGCGGAGGGCAATCGCCGCAACGCGCCGATCGATCCGCGCGAACGGGCCGCCGCCACAGTGCCGCTGCCGCGCGTCGGCGAGGGTCCAGCAGCTTGAGTGCTTCCGCCGCGAAGGCGCGCATGTTGGCGACGCGGTCGTCCGAGCCGGTGCGCAGCGTGCGTGCGATGCTGCCGTTGGGGCCGACCACCGCCACGCAGGTGTGGCCCGCCGGATCGCCGTAGGAATTGCCGGTCGGACCGGAGGCGCCGGTCTCCGCCAGTCCCCAGGTCGTCTTCAGTCGCCCGCGCACATGCTCGGCGGCCAGCAGCGCCCAGGGCTCGCTCGACGACCGTACGCCGGCGCGCTTTTCGCGCGGTACCGCGAGGAAAGCGTCGCCCGCCGGGCGCGTATAGACAACGGCACCGCCCATGTAATAGGCCGAGGCGCCGGGCACCGAGAGCAGCAGGGCGGACACGAGGCCGCCGGCCGAGGATTCCGAGACGCCGACCGTCTCCTTGCGGGCCTTCAGTTTTTCGCCGACGCGCTTGGCGAGCGGCAGAAGCGAATCCATTGGCTCAGTCCTTCTTTGTAAAAATGTCGAGCACCAGCGGGACCTGCTGGCCCATCCAGATCGCGCGGTCGCGATGGTCTTCGAGATCGTGCCCGGTGTTGGGGTGGATGAACAGCGTGAGGTCGCCGCGGTGGAGCGTCAACCACGACAGCAGCGGTGCGAACTGATCGTTCCTGAAGGCCACCTGGTAGCTGAACATCGGATGCGGCCCGACGGGCTTCTCGTGAAAGCGGCCCATTTCGATGGGGAAAGTCTTTTCGATGCGTTCGCGCAGCGCCCAGGCGGCGTCGCGGGAGGCGGGATCGAAATAGACGTGGGCGTGCCAGTCTTGGATTTGCGGTGTGTTCATGTGCCGAGCCTAGCACATCCCATGGCCCGCCTGACGGAACCCAGAGCCGTTCCCCGATGCGGGCCGGCTTGCTAGGGTCGGGTATCATGAACTTCGATTTTTCCGACGACCAGAAGCTGCTCAAGGAGCAGGTTCGCAAATTCCTCGCCGACAAGTGCCCGACCAAGGTGGTCCGGCGCGTGCTCGACGGCAACGAAACCCATGCCGACGAGGTCTGGAAGGGCCTCGTCGATCTCGGCGTGCCCGGCATCGGCATTCCCGAGGAGTACGGCGGCTCGGGCCTGTCGCCGCTCGAGGTCTGCGTCGTGGCCGAGGAGATCGGCCGCGCGGCGGCGCCCGTGCCGTTCGACACCTCCGTCGTGCTGGCGACCGAGGCGCTGAAGCTCGCGGGCTCCGAGGCGCAGAAGAAGAAATGGCTGACCGACCTCGCGTCGGGCAAGGCGATCGGCACGCTTGCCATCGCCGAGGGACCGCAGCCGCCCAAGCCGCGTAATATCCGCACGACCTTCGGCGGTGGCCGCCTCAATGGCAAGAAAGTGCCGGTGACCGATGGCGAGGCGGCAACCTTCGCGATCGCGCTGGCCAACACCGGCGGCGCCGGCGACCGCGCCGTGTCGCTGGTGCTGGTCGACCTGAAGCAGGCGGCCGTGACCAAGAAGCGGGTCGAGACGATCGATCCGGCGCGCAAGCATGCCGAACTCACCTTCAAGGACGCCTCGGCCGAACTGCTGGGTGGCGAAGGCGAGGGCTGGCGGCTGCTCGAACGGCTCTACGACGCGGCGGCGGTCTATTTCGCCTTCGCCCAGGTCGGCGGCGCCGAGGCTGCGATGTGGATGGCGCGCGACTATGCGCTCCAGCGCCAGGCTTTCGGTCGCGCCATCGGCTCCTACCAGGCGATCAAGCACAAGCTCGCCGACTGCTACGTCAAGCTCGAGCTGGCGCGGTCCAATGCCTACTACGGCGCCATGATGCTGACCGAGGGCGGCGCAGATCTTGCGCTCGCGGCCGCGGCGGCGCGCATTGCCGCCACCGAGGCCTACGATTTCGCGGCCAAGGAGAACATCCAGACCCACGGCGGTATCGGCTTCACCTGGGAGGCCGACACCCAGTTCCACTATCGCCGGTCTCGCCTGATGGCGTTGTCGATCGGCGGGCCGATGGCGTGGAAGGACAAGCTGGTCACCCGGCTCGAACAGAAGAACGCGGCGTAGGAGGGCACGACCATGGATTTCAACGACACGCCCGAAGAAGCCGCCTTCCGCAAGGAAGTGCGCACCTGGCTCGAGGCCAATGCGACGCGCAAGAGCGACGACAAGCAGAGCTTTCGCGCGCGCAACGACGATCCCGAGCTCCTCAAGAAGGCCAAGGAGTGGCAGGACAAGAAGGCCAGGGCCGGCTACGCGCGCATCACCTGGCCCAAGGAGTTCGGCGGTCGCGGCGCGTCGCCGATCCTGCAGGTGATCTACCAGCAGGAGGAGGCCAACTTCCTCGTGCCGCTGGGCTTCTTCGACATCGGCCTCGGCATGTGCATCCCCACCATGATGGCCTATGCCAAGCCCGAACAGCTCCAGCGCTATGTCAAACCCGCGCTGCATGGCCAGGAAGTCTGGTGCCAGCTCTTCTCCGAGCCGGCCGCCGGGTCGGACGTGGCCGGTATCCGCACCCGCGCCGAGCGCGATGGGGACGACTGGGTGATCAACGGCCAGAAGGTCTGGACGTCGGGGGCGCACTATTGCGACTACGGCATCGTCATCACCCGCACCGACCCCAACGTGCCCAAGCACGCTGGTCTCACGATGTTCTTCCTCGACATGAAGACCCCGGGCGTGGAAGTGCGCCCGATCAAGCAGATCTCGGGTGGTGCCAACTTCAACGAGGTGTTCTTCACCGACGTGCGTATTCCCGACAGTCAGCGGCTGGGCAAGGTCGGCGAGGGCTGGAAGGCCGCCCTCACCACGCTGATGAACGAGCGCCTCGCGGTCGGACTGCCGTCGGGCGGCCTCGACATCGACGAACTCATGGAGCTCGCCCGCGACACCGACCTGGAGGATGGTCCTGCCATCCGCAATCAGCAGGTCCGCGGCAAGATTGCCGAATGGTACGTCCAGCAGCAGGGCCTCAAGCTCACGCGCTATCGCACGCTGACGGCGCTCTCCAAGGGCCAGACACCGGGACCGGAATCGTCGATCATCAAGATTGTGGCAGCGCCCAAGATGCAGGACATGGGCGCCTTCGCCATGGAACTCATGGGCCACGCCGGCATCATGAAGGAGGACGTTCCGCACGCGGCCGGCTTCCAGGCACAGTGGATCGGCGGCGCCGGCTTCCGAATCGCCGGCGGCACCGACGAGATCCTGCGCAACATCGTGGCCGAGCGCGTTCTGGGCCTCCCGGCCGACATCCGCGTCGACAAGGACATCCCGTTCAACCAGCTCGGCAAGAAGGGGTGATCGGGCAATGAACAGGCTGGACGGCAAGATCGCCTTTCTGTCGGGCGCCGCCCGCGGCATCGGCGGCGAGACCGCGAAGCTGATGGCGAGCGTCGGCGCCAAGGTGGCGATCGGCGACGTGCTGGAGGAACGTGGCCGGCAGACCGTACGCGAGATCGAGGCTTCAGGCGGCCAGGCGCTGTTCGTGCCGCTCGATGTTACCTCGGAGGTGAGCTGGGCTGCGGCGATGGACGCGACCGTGAAGAAGTTCGGCGGTCTCGATATCCTGGTGAACAACGCCGGCATCTTCGTCGGCAAGGGCGTCGAGGATGCCTCGATGGACGACTGGCATCGGCTGGTCGCCGTCAACCTGACGGGCGTCGTGCTGGGCACGCGGGCGGCGTTGCCGCACCTCAAGACGAGCGCCCGGCAGAGCCCTCACGGATCGGCGATCGTCAACCTCGCGTCGGTTGCCGGCCTCGTCGGTTCGCAACTCGACCCGCTCTATTCGCTGACCAAGGGCGGCGTCACGCTGTTCACCAAGTCGACGGCGCTGGAGTTCGGCCGCAAAGGCTACCGGATTCGCGTCAACTCGATCCATCCCGGCGTCATCGACACCGACATGGGCCAGCAGACCTTTGCCATGAGGGCGAAGGCGCTCGGCACCAACGACACAGAGGCCACGCGCAAGGTATCGACCAGCATGCATCCGATCGGCCGGCTGGGCGTCGCCCTGGACATCGCCAAGGGGATCGTCTTTCTGGCGTCCGACGATGCGGGCTTCATGACCGGCGCCGGCCTCGTGGTCGACGGAGGCTATACGGCCCAGTAGTCAGAAGATGCCCGCCGCGAGGCCCGCCGCCATGGCGGCACCCAGCTCCTCGCACTGCTCGAGGAAGGCAGGCTGCCAGGCACCCTTGCAGATCAGTGGCTCCTGCACGGCGCGCCAGCGCAGGCCGGTGACGATGGTCTCGACGCCGCGGCGTGTGCCGGTGCCGTCGCTGCCGGCGCGGATGTAGAGCGCATAGGGCAGGCCCTGCGTCTTCTCCAGACAGGGATTGTAGCTGCGGTCGAAGAAGTCCTTCAGCGCGCCGCTCATGTAGCCGAGGTTTTCGGTCGTGCCCAGGACGATGGCCTGGGCGGCCAGCACGTCGTCAGGGCCCGCCTGAAGCGGCGCCGCGACCCTTATGTCCAGGCCCGTTTCGCTCCGCGCGCCGCGCTCGACGGCGGCCCGCAGCGCAAGGGTGTTCTCCGACGGAACGTGGGCCACAATCAGCAGGCGTTTCGACATAGGCTCATTTTACCTCGATACTCGGTGCCATGCTCAAGAAACTCCTGATTGCCAATCGCGGCGAAATCGCCATCCGCATCGCCCAGGCCGCCGCCGAACTTGGCATCGCCACCGTCGGCATCCACTCCGAGGACGACGCCACGTCGCTGCACGTCAGGCGCGTCGACGAGGCCAGGGCGTTGAAGGGCAAGGGGGCTGCGGCCTATCTCGACATCGGCGGGGTGGTCGCGGCGGCCAAGGCGGCAGGTTGCGACTCAGTCCATCCCGGCTACGGCTTTCTGTCCGAAAATTCTGTCTTTGCCCGAGCTTGCGTCGAAGCAGGGCTGGTCTTCGTCGGGCCGACGCCCGAGCAACTCGACCTGTTCGGCGACAAGGCAAAGGCCCGGGCCCTTCGCCCTACACGCCGGCACGGGGATCATGATCAAGGCAATTGCCGGCGGCGGCGGGCGCGGCATGCGGGCGGTGCGCAAGGACGCGGAGATTGCCGAGGCCTTCGAGCGTTGCGGCGCGGAGGCCAAGGCTGCCTTCGGCAACGGCGCGCTCTATGCCGAAAGGCTGATCGACCGTGCGCGCCACATCGAAGTGCAGATCGTGGGCGACGGCAAGGGCGGTATCGTGGCCTTCGGCGAACGCGACTGCACTATTCAGAGACGCAACCAGAAGATCGTCGAGATGGCGCCGAGTCCGGGCCTCTCGGCCGACCTGCGCCAGAAGATCATCTCGGCCGCGGTGGGCATGGCCAAGGCCGTGAAGTACCGCAGCCTCGGCACGTTCGAGTTCCTGGTCGACGCGGCCAGCAAGCAGCCGTTCTTCTGCTTCATCGAGGCCAATCCCAGGCTGCAGGTCGAGCACACCGTCACCGAAGAGGTCTATGGGGTCGACCTGGTGAAGGCACAGCTTCGGCTCGCCGCCGGGGCCAGTCTGGCGGAGGTCGGGATGGTCGGCGCCAGTTCGCGCGGCTACGCCATCCAGCTTCGCGTCAACATGGAGACCATGACCGCCGACGGCTCGGCGAAGCCCGGCGGCGGCACGCTGACGGCCTTCGAACCGCCCGCCGGCCGCGGCGTGCGTGTCGACACCTACGGCTACGCGGGCTATCGCACCAATCCCAACTTCGACTCCCTGCTCGCCAAGGTGATCGTGCACGCAGCCTCGTTCGAGGAGGCGCTGGCCTGCGCCGAGCGGGCGCTGGCGGCATTCCGGCTGGAGGGTGCGCCATCGAACATCGCCTTCCTGAGAGCGCTGCTGGCCCATCGCGACTTCCGCGACGACAAGGTCTATACGCGCTTCGTTGACGATCACGCGTCCGAACTCCTGGACGCCGCCGCCAAGCTGAAGGCCGGCCTCTACTTCGAGCGTGTTGCGCCTGTGCCCACGCCGGCCGCGGGCGTCCGCCAGGCGGGTGCCCGGGTCGATGCCGTCGATCCCCTGGCCGTGCTGGCCTTCGGCAAGGCCAAGGCCGATGTTGCCGCGCCGTCGGCCGCACCAGAGCTACCCGAGGGCACCGTTGCGGTGCCGGCACCGATGCAGGGCACCATCGTCAGCATCGCGGTGGCCGAGGGCGATGCAGTCGCGGCGGGCCAGGCATTGCTGGTGATGGACGCGATGAAGATGCAGCACGAGATTCGCAGTCCGGCGCGTGGCTATGTGCGGCGGATCGCGGTCGAGGCGGGCGAGACGATCTACGAGGGCCATGCGCTCCTCTTCGTCGAGGAAGCGGACGTCGAGGTGCAGAGTGCCGCCGTCGAGGAGAAGATCGACCTCGATCACATCCGGCCCGATCTCGCCGAATACTTCGACCGCCGGGCAATGACCCTCGACGAGCAGCGGCCGGACGCGGTGGCGCGCCGGCGCAAGACCAATCAGCGCACGGCGCGCCAGAATCTCGACGATCTGGTCGATCCCGGGACCTTCGTCGAATACGGCGCGTTCGCCATCGCCAGTCAGCGCACGCGCCGCACGGTCGAGGACCTGATCGAGAAGACGCCGGCCGACGGCCTGATCACCGGCATCGGCCGGGTCAACGGCTCGCTGTTCGGGCCCGAGCGGAGCCGTGTCGCCGTGGCGCACTATGACTACACTGTGTTGGCCGGCACCCAGGGCAAGAACAACCACCACAAGAAGGATCGCCTGTTCGAGATCGTGGAGAAGCAGCGGATCCCGCTGGTCTTCTTCACCGAGGGCGGCGGCGGCCGGCCGGGCGACATCGACGTGCAGTCGGTCGCCGGCCTCAACACCATGGCCTTTCATATCTTCGGACGGCTGAGCGGGGCGGTGCCGTTGGTCGGGATCAATTCCGGCCGCTGCTTCGCGGGCAATGCCGCGATCCTCGGCTGTTGCGACGTGGTGATTGCCACCAGGAACTCGTCCATCGGCATGGGCGGGCCGGCGATGATCGAGGGCGGCAATCTCGGCGTTTTCTCACCCGAGGAAGTGGGCCCGATGAGCGTGCAGGTCCCCAACGGCATGGTCGATATCGCCGTCGAGGACGAGGCCGAGGCGGTCGCGGTCGCCAAGAAGTATCTTTCGTTTTTCCAAGGAACCCTGCCCGAGTGGCGGGCGGCCGACCAGCGGCTGCTGCGCCGCGCGATCCCCGAGAACCGGTTGCGGGTCTACGACGTGCGCGACGTGATTGCGACGTTGTGCGACGAGGGCTCGGTGCTCGAACTGCGTCGTGCCTTCGGCCCGGGCATGGTGACGGCCTTCGCCCGCATCGAGGGCAAGCCGCTCGGCATTGTTGCCAACAACCCGACGCACCTCGCGGGCGCCATCGACTCGGACGGCTCGGACAAGGCGGCGCGCTTCCTGCAGCTTTGCGATGCCTTCGATATCCCGATCCTGTTCCTGTGCGACACGCCCGGCATGATGGTGGGACCCGAGGTCGAGAAGACCGCGCTGGTCCGTCATTGCTCCAGGCTGTTCGTGACCGGCGCCAACCTCACGGTGCCGTTCGGAACGATCGTGCTGCGCAAGGCCTACGGACTCGGTGCCCAGGCGATGGCCGGTGGTTCGTTCCATGCGCCGACGTTTGCGCTCAGCTGGCCGACCGGCGAGTTCGGCGGCATGGGGCTCGAAGGCGCCGTGAAACTCGGGTATCGCAAGGAACTGGAGGCGCTCACCGATCCGGGGGAGCGGCGGGCACTGTTCGACAAGATGGTGGCGGCGGCCTATGCCCGCGGCAAGGCGCTCAGCACGGCGACGTACTTCGAAGTCGACGAGGTCATCGACCCCGCCGATTCGCGGCGCTGGATCGCTACTGCCCTGCTCGAGACGCCGCGGCCAGTCCGCAGCGGCAAGAAGCGGCCCAACATCGATACCTGGTAGGGATCGCGCGTTACTGCGCGATCCAGAAAGTATCGGGCTGGTAGAGGCCGATGTATCCACCCGGATCCCAGGCGTAATAGCCTTCCTTGGGGACGTTGCGGATTTTCGGTCCAACGACGATGGGCTGTCGAATGCCGTTCACCGTGCCGATGGTGAATACCTCGTCGGCGCTGCTGCTGAGGATCTGGTCCCAGGCCTTGCGGCGCACTGCGGGGTCGGCCGAGGTCTCCCACTCCTTCAGGTAGTCCATCAGCTTGCAGGCCGATTCGAGGTCGCACTTCTCGCCCTTGGTGCCCTTGGATTCAACGAACATGCCCCAGCGCGACCACTGAAGGCCACCCTGCATGGTCGGCGCGAATTCCTTGGGGCTGGTGTTGATCGTCGGCACGGCAGTCACGTTGCCGGCGAAGGCCGTCATGATCGCTTCGCCGGAGAAGGCCCTCAGCCGGAAATTCTCGCGCGTCTGCGGCTTGGTCAGCAGCTTGATGCCGACCTTCTTCCAGAACTCGCCGATCAGCTGCAGGGCATCCGCGTCTTCGGTCTCCTCGCTTGCAAACTCCACCACGATGGTTGCCGGTCGACCGTCGGGCAGCAGGCGGATGCCGTCGGCGCCGCGCTTGCGCAGGCCAACCTCGTCGAGCAGCTTGTTCGCGAGCTTCGGATCGTACTTCGCCCACTTGGTCGCGTACTCGGGCTTGAACAGCTCCGAGCGCTCCATGATCGTGTTGTTGGAGGGTTTGGCCAGGCCCAGGTAGACGACTTGGTTGAGTTCCTCACGGTCGATCGCGACCGACAGCGCACGCCGGAAGCGGGCGTCGCGCATCAACGTGCGCCAACCCTCGTCGCTGGCATTGAGGTTGGGATAGAGCGCGAGCTGCGACCCGGAACCGGACTCCCAGAGGTGAACGTTGACACCAGACGACTTGGCGCTCTTCTGCAGGAATGTGTAGTCACGCATGTTGAGATAGCGCGGCTGCAGGTCGGCTTCGCCGAGGCCCGCCTTGGCGGGGATCAGGTTCGCCGCCGCCACGGTCATGATCACGTCGTCGATGTAGGGGAGCTGCTGTCCCGTCTGGTCGATACGGTGATAGTAGGGATTGCGCGCGAAGACGAAGCGCTGGGCCGGCGGGACCGTGGTGAGCACCCACGGGTTGAGCGTCGGCAGGTCGACGTTGCTGTTGCCGTACATCACGTCCTGGCGCCGGTAGATGTTGACCCAGCGGCTGCCCTTGTGAAGCTTCAGGATTTCCTCCTCGGGCGTGTACTTGCCGTGGAGCTTCTTGAGGTAGTGCGCCGGCCGGAACAGGAAGAGGGGCGCCGCGCGTGCCTGGCTTTCGATGAAATAGGGGTTGGGCTTGTCCCAGGTGTAGCGGATCGTGCGCTCGTCGATGATCTCGACCTTGGGCGGCTGGCCGTCGACGAGGAGTTCGACGGACGGACCGGAAGGCGACAGTTCGGCGTTGTTGGCGACATCCTCCCAGAAGAAGCGGAAGTCCTCGGTGGTGAACGGGTGGCCGTCCGACCATTTGTGGCCGGCACGCAGTTTCAGGGTGAATTCGCGACTCTCCTTGGCTTCGTAGCTCTCGAGGATGTCGGGTTGCAGCTTGAAATTCTCATCGTAGACGATCAGGCGGGTGTAGCTGTAGATCGTCATCAGGCGGGTATCACGTGCGCCCGAGATCAACATGTTGAGCTGGCCGCCGGGCTTGCCTGGGCCGTCGCCGCCGGCGAATTGCTTCACGACAAAGGGCTGCTCGGGGATGCGCTTGCCGACCGGCGGCAGCTTGCCCTCCTTGACCCGCTCAACCAGCGACGGCGTTTCCTTCAGCGTCGGCAGCGGATCGGCGGCAAAGGCCGGTGCCCCCACCAAGCCAATCAAAAGCACCTGTGCCAGAACACGTCTTTTCATCGCTAGCCTCACCGTTTGCCCGTCTGCCAGCAGTGCTTGCTGCGGGTTTCGCCGAGCGGTCGTACTTATGGTGATAAAATCGATTCACGGCGCCAGCGTCAATGCCGGTGGGGGCGATGGTTTGCGCCGCCCAACGGTGGCGAAATTGTGACGACGGATTGACGCGCCTTTGACGGACGCGCAAGAAACAGCGGGAAACAAACGACCGGGGGAAGAATGGCAAGCGGCCTCGAGAGCGAATTTGCGACGCTCCATGAAATCGTCAAGGCGGCCAAGATCCGGCTCAGTCCCAATATCTGGGATTATCTCATCGGCGGGACCGAGACCGAGACGACGCTGAGGCGCAACCGGATGGCGCTCGATTCGATTGCCTTCAAGCCACGCGTCCTGCGTGACGTCTCGACGATCGACCCCTCGTCGGAGATTTTCGGCCGCAAGATCCGTCTGCCGGTCATGCTGGCGCCGGTCGGCTCACTCGAGTCTTTCGAATCGGGTGGCGGCATCACCGTTGCCAGGGGCGCCGGCGCGGGCAACGTGGCGATGCTGATCAGTTCGGTGACGACGCTCAGGCTCGAGGACATCGTCAAGGGCGGCGCTGGGCCCAAGATCTACCAGCTCTACGTCCGCGGCGACGATGCCTGGGTGGCCGACCGCGTGAAGCAGGCGATGGACGCGGGCTACGATGCCTTCTGCATCACCGTCGATACCCAGGTCTACTCCCGGCGAGAGCGCGACATCGCCAAGCGCTTCGTGAAGTCGTGGCGCACGGCGGCGGTCGGCCAGGACCATCAGGCCGCCTTCTCATGGGACAACTTCAAGCGCGTGAAGGACAAGTTTCCCGACGTGAAATTCATGCTCAAGGGGATCGGCTGTGCCGAGGACGCCGAGATCGCGCTCCAGCACGGCATATGGGCGGTCTACTGTTCGAACCATGGCGGCCGCCAGCTCGACCATGGCCGCGGCTCGGCGGCGGTCTTGCCGGAGATCGTCGACGTCGTGAAGGGCCGGGCCAAGGTGATTGTCGACGGTTCCTTCAGCCGCGGCAGCGACATCGTGAAGGCGATCGCCATGGGCGCCGACTGGGTCGGCCTCGGGCGTCTCTATTGCTATGGCCTGGCTGCCGCCGGCGCCGCCGGCATCGAGCGCGTGATCGAGCTCCTCGAGGAGGAGATGAAGGAAGTGATGGGCCTGCTGGGTGTCACCAGTCTGAAACAGCTCGACAAGAGCTATCTCAGCGCCGGCAGTCCGACCAACCTGCCCGGCGTGCACAGTGCCTTCCCGTTGCTCAACCTCGCGGACGAAGGCTACTGATCTTTGGACGGCGGGCCTCCAGGCCCGCTCATGATCTTGTCCTTATCTGTGCGGAGCGGGCTCTCGCGCCTCGGGAGGCGCTGCCGCCCGCCAGAGGTTGGCGCGAAGGCGCGCTAACCTCTTCCGACGAACGGCATCTTGGTCGCCATCACGGTCATGAACTGGACGTTGGCGTCGAGCGGCAGGCTGTCCATGTAGACGATGGCCTGGGCCACGGCTTCGACGTCCATGCGCGGCTCGGCGATCGTCGTGCCGTTGGGTTGAAGCACACCTTTGGTCATGCGCTCCGTCATCGGCGTCACGGCATTGCCGATGTCGATCTGGCCGCAGGCAATGTCGTAGGCGCGGCCGTCGAGCGAGGTCGACTTGGTGAGGCCGGTGATGGCATGCTTGGTCGATGTGTAGGCGACGGAGAACGGCCTGGGCGCGTGCGCCGAGATCGATCCGTTGTTGATGATGCGCCCGCCGCGCGGGCTCTGCGCCTTCATGATCTTGATCGCTTCCTGCGTGCACAGGAACGGGCCGGTCAGGTTGGCTGCCACGACACTCAGCCAGGTCTCGTACGGCAGGTCTTCCAGCGGCACGGGCGGCGCCCCGCCGCCGGCGTTGTTGAAGATCAGGTCGAGGCGGCCGAAAGCCTGTTTCGTCCGGGCGAAAAGGGCCTGGATCGATTCCCGGCTGCTGACATCGGTCGGCACGGCGAGCGCGTTGGGCGCATTGTTGCCCGCCATGCTGGCGGTCTCCTCCAGCGCCTCCTTGCGGCGGCCGGCCAGCACGACCTTGTAGCCGTTCTTCAAGAGCGCCAGCGCCGAGGCACGGCCGATGCCGCTGCCCGCTCCGGTGATGATTGCGATTTTCGCCATGGGTTCGTTCCTCCTCGGGAACGGACCCTATCAGCCCCTTTTTCCCGGATGAACCGTTGAATTGGCGGCGTCGATTCCATACGAGCCATGGGATTCGGCGGCAAGGTCGTGCGTCCCGCACGTTGTGGCAACCATCAATTGGCCGAGGCCGCGGGGCCCTCCAAACCGCCGCAGCAGGGGATTTCCAGGTCGAAGGGCGGTGATCCCCGGAAATGTTCGGATGGCACCTTCAAAAAGGCGAATTTGGCGCCCAGATTGGTTAGAATTGCTGGCTGGATGTATCGGTGGGTTGCCGAAGATGTGGCCGGGCGCCGAGCCACTTCGGTTCTTGTGACGGGAGACAGTCGATGCTGAAGAGATTTGCTGCGGGCCTGTTGGCCACTCTGTTTGTTGCCGGGCCGGCCTGGGCCGAGCCGGCCATCTATACCTGGACGGGGTACGGCCTGAACGTCCCCGGAAGCGGCAAGTGCCCTACCTACAAGATGGTGATCGACGTCACCGTCGTTGGCACCGACGTGCAGGGCCGGTTCCAGCAGGAGGGCCGCCCGGAGCGGAACTTCAAGGCGACGATGGGCGCCGACATGAAGTTCAAGACGACGGCGATCGTCGGCGGCGGCAACAAGATGGACGTCGTGGGCTCCCTCAAGGAGGGCGCCTCCACGATCATGCTCGACGGCTACTGTCTGTTCGAGGGCAAGCTTACCAAGAAGTAGTCGCCGCTTCCCGATCGCCACGCGGCCGGCGGCACTGCGCTCCCACAGGGCGCGTGTCGCATCGGCCGCCTGGTCGAGACGGCAGGTGCGGCATCAGGCTGCAAGGCTTTTCATATAGGCCCGCCAGCCGCCGAGCGAGGTGATATCGCGCGCGCTGGAAACGGCGTAGCTCTCGCAGAGAAAACCCAGAACGCCGGAGCCGTCGGCCAGGGCTACGGTGCCGAGCCCGAGCGGTGCCGGGATCTTGGTCGCGAAGGCGCCGACCTTGTCGCTCGGCAGGCTCCACACTTCCAGTTCGATGGCACCGCCATTGTCCGCAACGCGCACCAGGCCCGGCCGCTGGGGTGGACCGCCGGGAAGGGCATAGAGGCGATAGACCGGGGCGGTCTTGCCCGCGCGCTCGAGGCGGCCGCCGAGTTCGGTGAGCTGGCCGTTCAGCGGCAGGCCGCTCATGTGGGCGCCAACCACGGCGATGGACACACGATCCTCGGCGACGGCGGGATCCGTGTCGGCCGGCGGCAGCTGGCTGGCCGTCCTGCCGAGCGGCAGCGGCACCGCGCGTTGCCAGCGCACCCCGAAGGCCAGCAGGGCGCGCTCGGCGAAGGCACGTCCGATCAGGGTGACGCCGAACGGCATGCCGTCGGCTCGGAAGCCGAAGGGCAGGGCGAGGCCACTCAGGCCGAAGAAATTCACGAAGTTGGTGTAGTGACCGAGGTGGGAATTGTAGAGCACGGGTTCGCGCACGAGGTCGGCAACCTTGTAGATGGTGCCGGCGGTCGGCAAGGCGAGGAAGTCGAGGCCCTCCATCTCGACGGCCGCGCGGGCCCTGAGTGCCGCGAGCCTGTACTGGCCTTCGAAGGCATCGACGGCGCTGTAGGCGCGCCCTCCCAGCACGATCTGGCGCGTCGTTGGCCAGACCTCCGCCTTGTCGTCGGCCGACTCGATGAAGGCGCCGACCGCCGCCGTCCGCTCGGCCACCCAGGGACCGCTGTAGAGAAGCTGGGCGGCGTCGCGAAATGGCGCGTAGTCGAACTCGACTTCCGTGCCGCCCAACGCTTTCAGCGTCTCGATCGCCTGCGCATAGAGTGCCGCGTAGGCGCCGTCGCCGAAGAACTCGAGCGGTGTTGGCACGCCAAAGCGGAACGTCTTGCCGATGGCGGGCGTTGTGCGCGGCGCACAGGCGACCCCCAGGACGGCATCGGCATCGGCACAGCAGAGCGCGAACACCGACACGCAGTCGAGTGATCGGCAGGCCGGCACGACCCCGTCGCTGCTGAACAGACCCGGAGTCGGCTTCAGGCCGACGATGTTGTTGAAGCCGGCCGGCACGCGGCCGGAGCCCGCGGTATCGGTGCCGAGGGAAAAACTCACCAGGCCGGAGGAGACGGCGACGGCCGAACCCGAACTCGATCCTCCGGGGATGTAATCCGCATTGAACGGATTGCGCGGCACGCCGTAGGGCGAGCGGACGCCGACGAGACCGG
>RGPT01000270.1 GCA_010032545.1 Alphaproteobacteria bacterium | reverse complement strand
GCGATCTTGGGCAGGTAGTCCTGCTCATACCAGTCGTTGAACCGCTGCTCCTGTCCGACCGATAATTCGACGCTCACCAGGAAGATGGGCCGGCTGCCGAAATTGCCGTCCATCGGTTTGCGGGGGTGGGCCCAGCGCTCGAGATAGAGGCAGGGCGGCTCGACGTCGTGCATCGCAAGCGCACGCCACTTCTGCAGTTCGGGCGCAGGCCGGGTTTCCATCGCCAGCAGCGCCTGCTCTGCCTCCGGCCGCGAGCCGCACTCGAAGATCGTGAGGAACTGCTTGCGGTAGTACTTCAGCGACCCGGCGACATGATGTTCCTGGTATCGCCAGGCCGACCTGATCGCGGGAACATCGTGCATCAGGCCCGGGAGGTAGTGGTGGTTATAGAATTCGCTGAACGGCGCTTCCTGCTCCACGTCGAGCCGGAAGGAAACCACGACCAGCGGACGCCCCACCATGCCAGCCGCCCGGCTGCCTAGCCGCCCTGCGCGATCACGTTGCGCAGCACGCCGATCTTCTCGATCTCGACCTCGCAGTCGGCACGTCGAAGATCAGGTCGTCGGTGTTGCTGTCCTGCATGACCTTGCCGTTGACCCGGGTCATGATCCGCAGCGGCGCGCCGCCCTTGGGCAACTCGTCGGGCGTGACGATATCCGGGCCGAAGCCGCCAGTGCCGTCGAAATTCTTGCCGAGCGTGAACTGGCCGCCCGATTTGCGCTGCCAGTCACGAATCGAGCCGTCGTTGAAGCAGGCATAACCGCCGATCACCTGCAGAGCCTTTTCCTTCGGCACGTTGCGGCACTTCTTGCCGATCACGATGGTCAGTTCGGCCTCCCAGTCGTACTGCACGGAGTGGGTGGTCGACAGCATCTTGCCGTTGTGCGGCACCAGCGTGTTGTTGAAGCGCGTGAAGACCACCGGATAGGTGGGGATCGGGCTGCCGGTCTCCTCGGCATGCTTGCGGTAGTTGAGGCCGATGCACAGGATCTTGCCCGGGCTGGGAATGGGGGTCAGGTACTTCACGGACTTCTCCGACACCATGGCGCCGGCCTTGGGCTTGGCGCAGGCCTTGGCGACGGCTGCCTGGACCGCCTTGCCGCCAGCCAGGATCTCGACCACCGACTTCGGTCCGCGCGGCATCTGCTTGCTGAGATCGACGATCTTGCCGTCGCCCATCTTGACGCCGACCACGGCCTTGCCGCCGCTCATGATTGTGCAAAGACGCATGGTGTTTCCCCTTCGAATTTCGCCCGAAATACGGCCGGGGCGTAAATTCCTCCCTCCAGCACGAGTGGTCAAGCTTTGCTAGAATGCGCCATGCGATTCCTGTTGCTCACCCCGCTTCTCCTCGTCTCGGGCCTCCTTGCCATCCCCGCATCGGCCCAGTTGCTGGTCCCCCTCACCACGCCTGACGGTCGCGTCGCCTGCACCCAGGGCAAGACCGGCATCGGCCGCCCGGCCACCTGGCAGGCCCTGGCCGATCCCGACGGACCAAGCGGCTGGGTGTTGACCGAGACCGCCGCCGACGCCACCGACTCGCGCTTTCCCCTTTGCATCAACGAGCAGGCGGTGCTGCGCGATCTCGATGCCACGCTGCGCTTCAAACCGGTGTCGGGCGTGCGCGAGCGCGTCGCTGGCTTCATCTTCCGGGCCCAGAGCGCCAACGACTATTACGTCGTCCGGGTAAGCGCGCTCGACAACTCGGTGCGGCTCTACCGCATGGAAAAAGGCAAGCGGCGCCAGATCGGCGCCAAGGAGATCCCGGTCGAGAGCGGCCAATGGCATTCGCTGCGGGTAATCGCGGTCAACGACCGCTTCGAGGTCATGCTGAACGGCACATCGCTGTTCAGCGCCACCGACCGCACCCTGCCCCAGGCCGGCCCTGTGGGTGTCTGGAGCCAGGCCGACAGCGTGACGTACTATGGTTCGCTGCTGATGAGCCCGATCCAGCGCTAGTCCCGCGCATCCAGAAGGGCGCGGGCCAGTTCGACGAAGCCGGCGCCGGAGCGTGCAGCCGTCACCCAGCGCGGCCGATATTCTAGGAGGCCTTCGAAGTCGGCCACGTTGGCCACGCCGACGGCGTTGGGGAAATAGCCGAACATCGGCGAATCGTTGGGCGAGTCGCCGGCGAAGACGTAGTGCGCACGATCGGCCGCGAGATCGACACCGAACAGCTCATGCATCATCAGCCGGCTGGTCGTGAGCTTGTCGTAGTCGCCGAACCAGCCGTTGATGTGGATCGAACTCACCTTGGCGTGCGCGCCCTGGCGCTCGAAGATCGCCACGATGCGCTGGATGTCGACCGGTGCCAGCGGCGACACGTCCTCGCAGAAGTCGACGGCAAGATCGGCTGCGCGATAGGGTTGGTCCGAGGCGATGCCGGCGCCGGGGACCTCGCGCAGCACCTGGCTGCGGATCATGTCCAGCCGCCGGCGACCCTCCGCCCGGGCGGTCTCCGACTGGATGAAGCGGGTGCGGAGCTTTCCTTCCGCCCGATCGGGCCACATCCAGAAGGCGCCGTTCTCGCCCACCACGGCATCGACCGGCCAGAAGCGGGCAATGTGGTCGCACCAGCCGGCCGGCCGGCCCGTGACCGGCACAACCAGAAGCCCCGCCTTCTTGAGCGCCTCCAGCGCGCCATAGGCCTCGGCGGTGAGCCGGCCCTCGGTGGACACGGTTTCATCGATGTCGGTCAGCACGCCTTTGACGGCGGCCAGGGTGGCGCGGGGACAGTCGGCAAGCGGGGTCATCATGATGGGACACTTCTTAACATGGCGTCGGGGGCACTTCGGGGCTAAAAGCCCACACATGATCCTTTGTCATCTGCCGCCACGATGCATCTCGAATCGCTCACCGCAATAGGCCCCGTCGATGGCCGCTATCGGGCGACCACCGAGGCACTTGCGGACTATTTCAGCGAATACGCGCTCATAAGAATGCGCCTTGCCGTCGAGTGCGCCTATCTCGCGGCTCTTTCCCGGACAGCCGGTATCGGGATGCGGACGCTTTCAGCCGACGAAACGACGATGCTTCGGGCGCTGCCGAATATCTCGGTCGAAGATGCACGTCTCGTCAGAAAGATCGAGCGCGAAGGCCACGGCGATATTCCGGCTACGAACCACGACGTGAAGGCCGTCGAGTACTTCATCAAGCTCAAGCTCAAGGACACGAGCCTTGCCGACGTGCTCGAGTGGGTGCACTTCGCCCTCACTTCGGAGGACGTGAACAGCACAGCTCACGCGCTTGCGCTCCGCGGCGCACTCGAAGAGGTCATGTTGCCCGCACTCCGGAAGGTGCAGAGCGCGATCACCGATCTCGCCTCCGCGCATGCCGACACCGCCATGCTCGCGCGCACCCACGGCCAGAGTGCCACGCCCACGACTTTCGGCAAGGAGATGAACGTCTTCGCGACACGCCTCGAAAGGCAGATCGCGCCCCTCAAGAGCCGCCCCGTCCTCGTGAAATGGGGCGGGCCGTCCGGCAACTACAACGCCCAGATGGTCGCCCTTCCGCAAATCGATTGGCTTGCCTTCGCGCACACCTTCGCGGAGGGCCTGAATGCGGATGACGCGAACAGGACACGATTAGTCCGCCTCGCGTTGAACGAGGTGACGACCCAGATAGAGCCGCATGACACCTACGCGGAGATGTTCGACAATCTCCGCCGCATCAATACGATCCTCCTCGATCTGTCGCAGGACATGTGGCGTTACATCTCCGACGGGTGGGTCACGCAGAAGCCGAAAGAAGGCGAGATCGGCTCGTCGGCCATGCCGCACAAGGTAAATCCGATAGATTTCGAGAATGCCGAAGGAAATTTCGGCGTCGCCAATGCGCTTTTCGAGCATCTCTCGAGAAAGATGCCGGTTTCACGCCTGCAGCGCGATCTCTCGGACTCCACCGTGGCGCGCACTTTTGGCACCGCATTCGGGCATTCGCTGATCGGCTATGGCGCGCTCATGCGCGGCTTCGGCAAGATAAGCGTGAACGAACCGGCACTTCGCGACGCGCTCAAGGCACACCCGGAGGTCCTCGCCGAAGCGATACAGACGGTCCTCCGCGTCGCCAATGTCGAGATGCCGTATGAGAAACTGAAAGCCCTCACGCGCGGCAAGCAGGTCACGCTCGAAGATCTCGCCACCTTCATCGACGGCCTCGATATCGGCCCGGAGACGAAGGCACGGCTCAGGAACCTCCGTCCCGAAACCTACACAGGCCTCGCCGGCACACTCGCGAAGAGATAGCGGGCGGTGAAACACCCGCCCCGTTCGGCATGGCTGGCGCCGCCGGGAGGGACGCCTAGCGGACCTCGGTCATGATCTGCTTCTTGGCGTCTTCGACCAGAAGCTCCGACTGCTTGCGGATCGTATGCTCCTCGGTCGGCTTGCCCGCCGCGGCCAGGTCCTTCATCAGCTTGTCCATGACATCGGAATCGCCGGGCTTCTCGAAATCCGACATGACGACTTCCTTGGCATAGGCCTCGGCGTCCGCCCCGCTCTTGCCCATCAGGGCGGCGGCCCAGAGGCCGAGAAGCTTGTTCCTGCGGGCGTTGACCTTGAACTGGATTTCCTGGTCATGCTCGAACTTCTGTTCGAAGGCTTTTTCGCGATCGTTGAACGTGGTCATGGCCGCTCCGGTTTGGGCTCGTCACACCGCTATATAGTGTCGCCGGCTCGGTCTTTCCACCCCGCGCCGACGGTGGCAAAGTCCCGCGCCCTGCTGGAGGAAGCCAAGACATGTCGCTGGAAAGATTGAAAGACTGGGTCGGCCGGACCCAGACCATGGAGGATCTCGCAGCCCCCTTCCCCGTGCGGGCGCTGGCCGCCACCTTCGACGACAACGATCCTGAACCGCGACACGGCGATGCCCTGCCGCCGCTCTGGCATTGGCTCTATTTCCTTGACGCCGCGCCGCAAT
>RGPT01000269.1 GCA_010032545.1 Alphaproteobacteria bacterium | reverse complement strand
GCCCCCGACGGCTACACGCTGGTCATCTCCCATGCCTCGCCGCTGGGCATCGCGCCCGGAATCTATCCAAAGCTGCCCTACAACGCGATCACCGACTTCACGCATGTCACCCTGATCGGCCATACGCCCAACGTCCTGATCGTGCCGGGCGATTCGCCCTACAAGACGCTGGCCGACTACATCGCCGACGCCAAGGCCAAGCCCGACCAGATCGCCTTCGGCAGTTCCGGAATCGGCTCCAACACCCATCTCATGGGCGTCATGCTGTCCAATCTGGCCGACATCAAGCTGAAGCATGTCCCGTATCGCGGCTCGGCGCCGTCGCTGCAGGACATGCTGGCCGGCGCCATTCCGTCGATGTTCGACCCGATTACCACCAACGTGCCGCACATCAACTCCGGCAAGGTCCGGCTGCTGGCGGTGAGTTCGGACAAGCGCATCGACATGTATCCCAACGCCCCCACCTTCGCCGAGCAGGGCTTCCCGAAAATGACGACCTCGACCTGGGTCGGCGTCTCCGGCCCCAAGGGCATGTCGCCCGAGGTGGTAGCCCGCCTCTACGAAGAACTGCAGAAGGCCTACAAGGCACCGGAAGTGGTCGAACGCTTCAAGGAGGTCGTCCTGCTGCCCGGCGACAAGCCCATGAGCCCGGCCGACTACACCAAGTTCATCGGCGACTTCGCTGCGACCTGGGCGGAGGTCAGCAAGTCAGCCGGCATCTCGCTCGAACTGGGCTGACGGCAGGTCTGTCACCGGTATCCCCTGCCGCCGCGACCGCGGAGTCGGTTGGACACCGGTTCACGTCGACGGAAGCGTCCAGTGCAACGGATAACGCCTTGTTCTGGCTTGCGAATTCCAGTCGAGGCACGACATGCCGTTGGACACCGGATGACTCGTTTCAAGTCGCCCGAAACCTGTCGACCAGACTAGCCGCAGCGTGAGTAGCCGCAGCTGAGGCAGATGTCGCAGCCTTCCTGCCGGGTGAGCGAGGCGGCGCCGCAGTTCGGGCACTGCCCCATCGTCCGCCGGCCCTCGGCGTCCGCGCCAGGGCCGGCCGGCTCACGCGCGCCGGCTGCCAGCCGGACGCGCTGCTCCGCCGCCTCGGCAAGCGGGGGCGCGTCGGCTGGCGCCAGGAACCCGATCTCGATCAGGTGCCGCTCGATCACGCCGCCGATCGCCGCCAGCAGGGACGGCACGTAGCGCCCCTCCATCCACTGGCCGCCGCGCGGATCGAACACCGCCTTCAGCTCCTCCACCACGAACGACACGTCACCGCCCCGGCGGAACACCGCCGAGATCATGCGCGTCAGCGCCACGGTCCAGGCGTAGTGCTCCATGTTCTTGGAATTGATGAAGATCTCGAACGGCCGGCGGCGGCCGTCCTGCATCACGTCGTTGATGGTGATGTAGATCGCGTGGTCGCTGCCTGGCCATTTGATCTTGTACGTCCGGCCCGGCAGGTCATCCGGCCGGTCGAGCGGCTGGGCGATATAGACCACGCCGTCGTCGCGCGCCCTGTCACGTGAAGCAGCCGGCGCCAGCGCCGGCACCGCACGCGCTACCTCGGTTGGCCTCACCTCCAGCACCGCGCCGGTCACGTCGTTGGGGCGGTAGGTCGTGCAGCCCTTGCAGCCCTGTGCATAGGCCTCCTCGTAGACGCCCTTGAATGCCTCGAACGAGATGTCCCGCGGCAGGTTGATGGTCTTGGAGATCGAGCTGTCGACGAAGTCCTGCGCCGCCGCCTGCATGGCAAGATGGTCGGCCGGCGTCAGCGTCTGGGCATCGACGAACACATCGGACGGCGGGGCTTCGTTGCCCTTGAGATCGCGCCAGAGACGGAAGGCATGATCCTCCACGCTCTCCTCGCGCTTGCTGCCGTCGGGCTGCAGCACATGGCGCACGTAGCCGAAGGCGAAGACCGGTTCTATGCCGGAAGAAACGTTGTCGGCCAGAAGCGAGATGGTCCCGGTCGGTGCGATTGAGTTCAGCAACGCGTTGCGGATGCCGTAGCGGCCGATGGCGGCGCGAACGTCCTCGGGCAGCCCGCGGATCGTCTCGCCGGCCAAGTACCTGGTGCGATCGTAGAGCTCGAAACTGCCCTTCTCCGCGGCAATATCGGCCGAGGCGAGATAGGAGAAGCGCTGGACCGCGCCCAGCCAGTCGCGCGTGAGTCGGACCGCCTCGGGCGAGCCGTAGCGGACGCCGCAGAAGATCAGCGCATCGGCGAGCCCCGTGACGCCGAGCCCGATGCGGCGCTTGGCCTTGGCCTCTTTCTCCTGCTGAGGCAGAGGAAAGCGCGAGACGTCGACCACATTGTCGAGCATGCGCACGGCGACCGGCACGAGCCGTTCCAGTGCTTCGAGATCGAGACCAGCCTCGGGCGTGAACGGCTTCTTCACCAGCGCCGCGAGATTGATCGAGCCCAGCAGGCAAGCCCCATAGGGCGGCAACGGTTGCTCGCCACACGGGTTCGTCGCCTGGATGGTCTCGCAGTAGTGCAGGTTGTTACGCCGGTTCACACGATCGATGAAGATCACGCCGGGCTCGGCGCAATCGTAGGTCGCGCGCATGATGCGTTCCCACAGGGCCTTCGCCTTGATGGTCCGGAAGACCTTGCCGCCGAACACCAGGTTCCAGTCGGTATCGTCCCTGACCGCCTTCATGAAGGCGTCGGTGACCAGCACCGAGATGTTGAACATGCGAAGCCGCGCGGGATCGCGCTTGGCGTCGACGAAGGCTTCTATATCGGGATGGTCGCAGCGCAGCGTCGCCATCATGGCGCCGCGGCGCGAGCCCGCGCTCATGATGGTGCGGCACATCGCGTCCCAGACATCCATGAACGACAGCGGCCCCGAGGCGTCGGCGCCGACTCCCTTCACCGGCGCGCCCTGCGGGCGCAGCGTCGAGAAATCGTGGCCGATGCCGCCGCCCTGCTGCATCGTCAGCGCGGCCTCGCGCAGCCCCTCGAAGGTGCCCGACATGTCGTCGGGGATCGTGCCCATGACGAAGCAGTTGAACAGGGTGACGGTGCGGCCGGTTCCGGCGCCCGCCAGTACGCGGCCGGCCGGCAGGAACTTGAAGCCCGACAGCGCTTCGTGGAACCGCCCGGCCCAGAGTTCAGGATCGCGCTCCGGCGCCGCAAGTGCCCGCGCCACGCGCCACCAGGTCGCATCCAGGTCGGCGTCGGCCTGCCCGGAGGTGTCGCGGAAGCGATATTTCATGTCCCAGATGCGCTGGGAAACCGGAGCCCAATCCATCACTGAAAAGTAGGCTTCGCGGCTTCTGATATCAACAGAAATGTTCTTTATTTGTTCCTATTTCTATATCTTACTGACCAGCCTTGTCGTCGCTCCCTCGATGCGCTCGCGCAGAGTCGCCATGAAGGTCTTGCGGTCGAGACCCGGCGGGATGGCGGGAAGCACTTCGACGTCGATGACGCCCGGCCGCTTGATGAACTTGCGGCGTCCCCAGAAGACTCCCGAATTGAGCGCCACCGGCACCACCGGCACGCCGAGCTGGCGATAGAGTGCGGCCGTGCCGACCTGGTAGGGCTTCTGCGACCCGACGGGCGTGCGCGTGCCCTCGGGATAGATCAGGATGGAGCGGCCTTCGGCCACCGCCGCCTTGGCCCGCCGCACCAGGCCGCGCAGCGCCGCGGCACCGTCGCCGCGCTCGACGCCGATGTGGCCGGCCCGCGCCATCGCCCAGCCGACGATGGGGATGAACAACAGTTCGCGCTTGAGCACGATCGCGGCGTTGGGAAACAGCAGGGCGAAGGCCAGCGTCTCCCACGTCGATTGATGCTTGGCCGCGATGATGACCGGTCCGGACGGCAAATTCTCCAGGCCGACCAGCCGGTGCGTGAGGCGGCACGTCAGCCGCAGCCAGCCGAGACAGAAGGCGATCCAGAAATGCGACCACGCCACCACCGTGCGGCGGGGTAGTGCCAGAATCGGCGACCCGACGATGGCGATCGCCGCCGAGCCGGCATACCAGCCCACATTGAAGAAAAGCGAGCGCAGCCAAAGGCCGATCACCGGGATCTCCCGGCGTGAGCGCAGCGACAGAAGTGAGGCTCGAAATCGGACATGAGGGCGCAGCAGGGACCGTGTTGCTTGTAAGGCCAGTTTTAGTGGCCTAACGTCCGGCCGCAAGGACATCCAGGGGAACTTCCCCGCTCATCATGCAAGTCATCTGTTCAAACTGCGGAGCCCGGTACGCCGTCAATCCATTGGCGATCGGCCCCGCCGGCCGCACGGTCCAGTGCAGTCGATGCAGCCACCGCTGGTTCGAGCGCGCCCAGGCGACGCCCCTTCCGCCGACGGACGTGGCGCCGCGGAAAAGCCCGGTGCCTGATGTCGTCATCCGCCCGCAGTCTCCAGGATCGGGCCTTCCGGCGTTGACCAAGCCCCAACCGAAACGCCCTCTGGGTGCGTGGCTGGCGGGCGCCGCCGTTCTCGTCGTCGCCTTGGGCTCTGCGGCGTTCGTCTGGCGGGACCAGATTCTGGCCCGCCTGCCGCCCGCCTTGCACCACTCGCTACGGTGCCGATCTCCGATTCGCTCAGTAGAAGTGGCGAGGCGCCGTCGGTGACCGCCTCCTCCGTCACAACGCAGCGGCGCACGTCGCGGCGATCTGGAAGTTCGTACATGGTGTTGAGGAGCGTCTCTTCAACCACGGCGCGCAGCGCACGCGCGCCAGTCTTTCGCGCCAGCGCCTTCTCCGCCGTTGCGCGCAGCGCCCCTGGGGTGAACTGCAGGTCAACCTTGTGGAGCTCAAAGAGTCGCTGGTACTGCTTCACGAGTGCGCTCTTCGGCTGCACAAGGATCGCCACCAGGTCATTGAGCGTCAGTCGGTCGAGGGCCACCACCATTGGCAGTCGTCCGATGAACTCAGGAATCAGTCCGTAGCGGAGCAGATCGTCTGGCATCAAGTGCTCCAGGAC
>RGPT01000268.1 GCA_010032545.1 Alphaproteobacteria bacterium | reverse complement strand
GGATAGGAAGAGGACGTCAAGGGCGGATTCAGCCTTTGAGCGACCGCGTTCTTCGACGCCAGCACGGCCGCGGAGGGGCCTTTACGCTTGTATGCCCGCTGCAGCCAGCAGGAGCCAGGTCGCCGAATATGCCGCGACGAAAGTGGCGAGCCAGAAGCCGGCCGCACGTCCTGCCGATCTCTGAAGGAGGAAGCCCGCCAGAGGGATGAACTGCTGGGCATGTACGCCGAGGAAATGCGCGGGCCTTACATCTCCGCCCGTCAAGTGCCAGCCGACAACCGGCAGGCCGATGCCGGCCGGAGGCTGGCTGCCGCCCAACATGAAGCCCGTCACCGTCGCCATCACAAAGGTGAGGCCGAGCCCGACAATGACGGCCTGTGTCGCTACCGGTCGTGGACGTTCCGCGCCATGCGAGAAGATCTGCCATGCCAGAAACGCCTGCGTTCCCGTCAGCATGACCGCGGCCACCGCCATCACGACAAACATTGCCGTACTGAATGCGTCGTCGACATTGTAGTGCGACGAGGAACCCAGGGCGCCCTGGATGGTGATGTAGAGGACCTCGAACAGCGACGTCAGGATCACCGTCCACACCATCGCCCGGTTCGCCCACGCGGTCCGGACATGTTCGGGGAGCAGGCCCATGAACCAGGCCGTCGACAGCGCGAAAAGCGCGGTCGAGGCCATGAACTTGAGCGGCTTGGCCCAGACGCCGACGTCCCGCACCGTGCGCTCGTCGATAGCGCCAAGCACCAGGGCGGGAACCATAAGGCCGAGCATCGTCAATCCGAAGATCGTGAGCGTGCGCTGGCGGCGCATGAACTCCGCCATGAGATCTCTCGGGCCAAACCGCGCGAAATCGAGCAACTCGACATTCGACAGACTCATCCGGACCTCCTGTTGACAGCGTCAACATCTATCGACTAACCTGTAGACGGTGTCAACAACCGGGATGGAATTCGGTGGCCACTCAGCGAGAGTCGTTCGATGCCCGATACGGTCCATGGGCCGTTGTGACGGGCGCCTCGGAGGGGATCGGCAGGAGCTTTGCCACGGCCCTTGCCCGGCACGGCTTTCATCTCGTGCTGGTGGCAAGGCGGTCCCAGCTGCTCGATGACCTGGCTGCCACCCTGGCAAAGGACCACGGAAGGCAATGCGAGGTGCTCGCCGCAGATCTTTCCACGGCAGAAGGCGTGGCCCGGGTGCTGGACGGCACGGCGCGGCATGACGTGGGTCTGGTCGTGTGCTCGGCCGGTTTCGGCACGGCCGGGCCTTTTCTGGCAGGAGACATCGGCGAGGAACTCGACATGCTGCAGGTCAACTGCGCTGCGACGACTGCGCTGAGCTGGGGTTTCGGCCGCCGCTTCGCGTCGCGGGGCCGCGGTGGCCTGATCCTGCTGAGTTCGATCGTCGCTTTCCAGGGCGTGCCGCGGGCGGCGCACTACGCCGCCACCAAGTCCTACGTGCAGACTCTCGCTGAAGGACTCCGCATCGAGTGGGCCGAGCGCGGGATCGACGTTCTGGCGGTGGCGCCGGGCCCCGTAAGCACGGGATTTGCCAGACGCTCCAGGCTGAGCATGGGCCGGGCAGAAAGCCCCGATGTCGTGGCGCTCGAAAGCCTCGAGGCATTGGGCCGGCGCGGAACGGTTCGGCCTGGCCTGCTGGCCAAGGTGCTGGGGTATGGCCTGGCGATGACACCACGGTGGGGACGGACCCGGATAATGGCCATGGTGATGCGCGGGATGACCAAGCATCATGCGGCCTGACATACAGGTCGATGCACGAGAAGGACCGTTTCACGGGTCAGGCAGTATGGCGACAGGCAGACAAAGGCCACTCGATCTGAAGGAAGCCTGTGTCCGGGCCGCGCGCGAGGTGATCGCGGAACGGGGCATCGAGGCCCTGAGCATGCGCGACGTGGCGCGCAAACTGGGCATTTCGCATCAGGCGCCCTACCGGCACTTCGAGGGTCGCGATCATCTGCTGGCCGAGATCATGCGGCGCTGCTTCGCGGACTTCGCCGAGCACCTCGACCGCAGGATGTCTTTCGATGACCCGACCGGTGGTCGTGAGGACATGGGCAGCGCCTACCTTGCGTACGCGGAACGGAAGCCCCTGGAGTACCGTCTGATGTTCGGCACGCCGTGGCCGGAACCCGCGCAGCATCCCGAATTGGTGAAGTACGCGGTTCACGCCTTCGACATCCTGCGCAACAGCCAGCGGGCGAAGTACGGCGACCGTCCGGCGCAATACGCGCGGGCGGACCTGGACGCGCTGTTCATCTGGTCGGCGCTGCATGGCTTGGCCAGCATCATGCAGGCCAATGTGATGCAGCACCTCGTGCTGGCGCCGGAGGTCATTCCCCGTCTCAAGGCGGACCTGATGGGCAAGATCGATGCCGCACTGGCGGCGGCGCCACAGGCCGCAAAGAAGCCGAGACAGTCCGGCCGGAAGCCAGCGACACGATGAGGTGGGCACGCGCCATGGCGTTGGCCGGCGTGGTGGGCACGCTGTCCGGCTGTTCGGCTTTCAACTACGCCGGGGCGGACAGTCCGTTGCCACAGCTTTCCGCCGCACCTCTCGAGCCGTCGCCGCGGGTTGCGCTGGTGCTGGGGAGCGGTGGCCCGCGCGGCTATGCCCACATTGGCGTCATGAAGGTGCTGGCAGAAGCTGGCATCGACTACGACCTGGTCGTGGGATCGAGTGCCGGGGCCCTCGTCGGGGCGTTCTGGGCAAATGGTCTCGACGCCGAGGAGATCGACAGGATCTCCCGGAGTGGCGGCCCACTTGCGCTGTTCGACATATCCCCCTTCGCCGACAGGGGCTGGATCCGCGGGCAGCGTTTGCAGGACTACGTGAACACACGCCTGGGCAGCAAATCGATCGAGCAGATGCCGCGACGGCTCATCGTGGTGGCCACCCGAAGAGACGACAAGGCGCCGGTGTTTTTCCAGAGTGGCAACATCGGCGTCGCCGTGCGGGCCTCCAGCGCCGTGCCCCGGATCATCTCGCCGGTCGGGATCAATGGCACGGAATTCGAGGATGCCGACGAGTCCCTGCCCGTGGCGGTCAGGGCCGCACGACAGGCCGGCGCCCAGTTCGTGATTGCCATCGATGTGTCGGCCAGGGCGGGGGCGGCGCCGCGGGGTACGTCGCAGGCGCTTCTGGATCGCGATGCGCGGCGTCGTGGTCGCATCGATCCGGAAGTTGCCACCGCCGACTTCCTGATTCATCCGGACCTGGAATATGCCGCGGGACCCAGCCGAAGCTATTTCGTGAAGGCGCAGGCGACAGGTGAACGGAGCGCACGCGACGCGCTGCCCGACCTTGTCGAGCGGCTGCGGCTTGCAGGTCTGGCCGGGAAGGACTGACCGGGCCGAGTGCTGGCCTCCCTGAAGCCCTGTCGCTATAGGTCGTTCCAGAAAGCTTCTGGGAGAATTTCAAGACAATGACCACGACCCGCCGCACCCTTCTTCGCGCCACGGCCGGCCTTGCCTTTGCCGCACCCTCGATCGTGCGCGCCCAGGGAAGTTCGGGCGCGGCGTGGCCCACCAAGCCGATCACCATCGTGGTGAACTTCCCGGCCGGCGGCCTCACCGACGGCATCGCGCGTGCCTTCGGCCAGCATGTCCAGCAGGCCACCGGCCAGCAGGTGCTGATCGACAACAAGCCGGGCGCCAGCGGCAACATCGGCGCGGCCCTGGTGGCGCGCGCGCCGGCCGACGGTTCCGTCTTCCTGCATTCGGTATCGAGCACGCTCATCCAGAACCGCGTCATGTTCAAGACGCTGGGCTTCGACCCGGACAAGGACCTCACCATCGTCTCGGGCACCTCCTCGGGCGTGCTGCCGGTCGTGGTGCACAAGTCGCTGCCGCCGGAGGTCAAGGACCTCAAGTCGTTCATCGCGTATGCCAAGGCCAACAAGATCAACTTCGGCTCGTGGGCGCTGGGCTCCTCGGCCCACATCTTCGCGCAGACCCTGAACGAGAAGTACGGCCTCGCGATGGAAGTCGTGACCTACAAGGGCGAGGCGCCGATGTGGCAGGACATGGGCGCGGGCTCGCTGCAGGCGGCCATGGGCAGCCCGCAGGCGATGAACGCGCTGCTGATCAAGGGCGATGTGCGCCCGATCGTGGCGCCCAGCCGCGTGCGCTACGTCAAGCTGCCCGACGTGCTCACCTCGGAGGAGCAGGGCTTCACCGATCCGTCCTTGACGGCGCGCGGCTGGCTGGGACTCGCCGCTCCCGCGGCGACGCCCAAGGAGGTCGTGCAGCGGATGTCCGATCTCTGGGTCGCGGCGGCGGATTCCGAGCCCGGCAAGAGGATGATGGATAGCTTCGGCCTCACCGAGAAGCCGCTGAACCATCAGGAGATCATGAAGGACTACGAGTACCTCAAGTCCATCCTGATCCCGCGCATCGTGGCGCTCGGCATCAAGCCGGAATAGCGTCCGTCATACGGCGCTCTGCTTTACGTTGGTCGCGAGCCAGCGCGCGAACGCGGTCATGCGTGCGTCCTCGCCCTGCTGGCCCATCACCTGGACGCCCACCGGCATGCCGCCGACGCTCATCAGCGGCACGGTGACCACGGGCGCGAACAGCATCGAGCTCGGCGCATTGAAGACGAAGTCGCCGGTCGGCCGCGGCGCCAGCGGCTGACCGGGCACGTCGCCCGACCACAGCGGTGCGGGACCAGGGCAGGCGAGCGTGATCGCGGCATCGGCGAGCGGCGCCAGAATCGTGTGCGTGGCCTGCGCGGTCTGGCGTGCGAGCAGCGCGGCGCGGTAGTCGTCCGGCGTCATGGCCTCGGCCTTGGCGAGCGTGGCCTTGGCACGGGCGCTCACGCCATCGGGATTCTGGTCGACGATGCCGCGCTGGTACCAGCGGTTCTCCCAGCTCGTGATCGCATTGCAGATCGCGCGGCCGTCGGCGACGGAGCGCTCCAGCGACTCGATCCAGGCATGGTCGGTGCGCCGGATCAGGGTGACGCCGGCGCGGCGGAGCTGCTCCA
>RGPT01000267.1 GCA_010032545.1 Alphaproteobacteria bacterium | reverse complement strand
CCGCAAGGGCCAGGAGCGACTCAAGAACCTGATCCCGGGCGGCTTCAGCTCCTACAAGGGTATCGCTCTGATCGTTCTGGCCGCACTGGTGATCTGGCTGGCCACCGGCTTCTTCCGCGTCCAGCCCAACCAGCAGGCGATCCAGCTCGTCTTCGGCAAGCCCTATGGGAAGCCGGTCGAGCCCGGCCTGCACTACAACCTGCCCGCCCCGATCGGCAACGTGGTGGTGGTCGACGTCCAGAACCAGCGCCGCGTCGTGCTCGGCGCGCGTGGCAACCCGGCGCCCACGACCCGCGGGCCGCGCCCGAGTTCGACCGAGAACCTGATGCTGACCGGCGACGAGAACATCGTCGACATCGAGTACGCCGTGCTGTGGCAGATCAAGGACGTGTTCCAGTATGCCTTCGACGTGCGCAATCCCGAGCAGAACGTTCGTGACGGCGCCGAAGCGGCCATGCGCGAGATCATCGGCAAGTCGAACCTTCAATATGCCCAGACCGAAGGCCGTAGCCGCATCGAACAGGACACCAAGGACCTGCTGCAGCGCATGCTCGACGAGTACACCTTGGGCGTGCGAATCGCGCAAATCCAGCTTCTCCGGGTCGACCCGCCGCAGGAGGTGATCGCGGCCTTCCGCGACGTCCAGGCGGCACGCGCCGACAAGGAAAAGAGCATCAACGAGGCCAACACCTACCGCAATCAGGTGCTGCCCCGGGCCAAGGGCGAGGCGGAGGCGATCATCCAGAGGTCGGAAGCCTACAAGGCCCAGATCGTGGCTCGCGCAAGCGGCGACGCGCAGCGCTTCAGCCAGGTCTACGAGCAGTTTGCCAAGGCCAAGGACATCACGACCGAGCGGCTCTACCTGGACACGATGGAAGAGGTCTTGCGCAACGTGAACAAGGTCCTGGTCGACAAGAACAGCACGGGCACGGGCGGCGTTCTGCCCTATCTGCCGCTGCCGGAGCTCAAATCGAACCAGGCCCAGGGTGCGCCGCCGCCCATGCGCCAGACCCCTCCGGCGCAGGGAGCAACCCGATGAGCACCCGTTCGATTATCGTCGTGATCCTGCTCGCGATCACCGCCTTCCTGGCCACTCAGACCTTCTACACGGTCGACCCGACCAAGCAGGTCCTTGTGCGTCAGTTCGGCGCCATTGTCGGCGAACCCAAGACCGATCCCGGCCTCTACACCAAGGTTCCCCTGGTTCAGGATATCCAGCGGATCGACAGTCGCCTGCTGGACTACGAGGCCGAGGAGTTCGAGATCATCGCCGGCGACCAGAAGCGCCTCGTCGTCGACGCCTATGCCCGCTTCAAGATCGTGGCGGCCAAGACCTTCGCGACCACCGTGCCGGGCGGCGAACCGGCGCTCCGCGGCCTGCTGGATTCGCTGATAAACTCGGAAATCCGCACCGTCCTGAGTTCGGTACCCCTGCACGCGGTCCTCACCGACCAGCGCGCCAGCCTGATGGACGACATCACCAAGCGGGTGAATGCCAAGACCAGGGAGCTCGGCGTCGAGGTGGTCGACGTCCGCATCAAGCGGGCTGACCTGCCCCAGGCGAACTCGCAATCGGTCTTCAACAGGATGAAGACCGACCGCGAGCGCGAGGCCGGGCAACTGCGCGCCGAGGGCGACGAGGAGAAGGCCCGCATCACCGCGACCGCGGACCGCGAAGTTGCGGTCTTCAAGGCCGATGCCGGCCTGACCGCCCAGGTCACGATGGGTGGCGCCGACGCCGAAGCGACCAAGATCTATGCCGAGGCTTTCAACAAGGACAAGGATTTCTATGGCTTCTACCGTCGTATGGAGGCCTACAAGCAGGCTTTCGGTTCGGGTGGTTCGACCATGATCCTGAGCCCTGACACCGACTTCTTCCGCTACTTCAACGATCCGGCCGGATTGGCATCGCCCAAGAAGTAGCGCCCGGAAGGGTTCGCAAAAATCATACCGACCGGCGGCTGTTGCAGTCATGCAACGCCGCCGGTTCTTTTTGCGCCGGGGCCGCAAAACCCTGTAACAATCGGCAACATCACGGCCTCTTCAATTGCGCCACAATCGGCCCTCATGTAGGGATGTACTCGAACGCGCGGTGCCGGCCGTTCCGATCGTAGGGCCCTGAGCGCCGCTGGAGGCCGGACGTGAATTTCTCTGATTTTCGGGCTGATTTCCTTGGTCTTTCGAAGGGTGTCGCACTCGCGGCCGTGACCGCTTTCGGTCTGGCGCTCGCCCAGCCTGTCTGGGCGCGCGACGCACCGCAGAGCTTCGCCGAGCTGGTCGACAAGCTGATGCCGACCGTCGTCAACATCACGACCACCCAGAACGTGCCCCAGCAGGGGCCACGGCTGCGTGACATGCCGCAGCTCCCGCCCGGCTCGCCGTTCGAAGAGCGGCGACTGGGTGATCGCGATCGGCAATCCGTTCGGGCTCGGCCATTCGGTGACCGCCGGTATCATCTCGGCGCGCGGTCGTTCGCTGAATGATTCGCTCGACGACTACCTGCAGACCGACGCTGCCATCAACAAGGGCAACTCGGGCGGGCCGCTGTTCAACGCCGACGGCGAGGTGATCGGCGTCAACACCGCGATCTATTCGCCGTCGGGCACCAACGCCGGCCTCGCCTTCTCCATCCCCTCCAACCTCGTCAAGCAGGTTGCCGATCAGCTCCGCGAGTTTGGCCGGGTCAAGCGCGGCTGGATCGGCGTCAGCTACCAGAGCGTCACCGACGACATTGCCGACAGCTTCGGACTCGACCGCGCGCGAGGCGTGCTGGTGGCCAATGTCGCTGCTGACGGGCCGGCCTCCAAGGCCGGGCTGAAGCGCAACGACATCATCATCAGCTTCGCGGGACAGGACGTGCTCGACCTGCGCCGCTTTCCGCGCCTGGTTGCGAACGCCCGGGTCGGCAGCACCGTCGACGTCGTCGTCTGGCGCGGCGGCAAGGACGTGCCCCTGAAGCTCCGCATCGGAGAGCAGGAGGAAGCCGACAAGCAGAACGCCGCTGCCCAAGGCGCTGCCAAGAAGCCGGCCGTGCCCGACCAGCCGGTGACCTCGACCATCGAGCAGCTCGGCCTCACCCTGCAGAAGCCGACGGATCAGTTGCGCGAGAAGTACGGTCTGTCCGATCAGCTGAAGGGTGTGGTCGTGACCAAGGTGGCGCCCAACAGCCCAGCGGCCGAGAAGCAGCTCCAGCCCGGCGACGTGATCCTGGAGGTCGACCAGAAGCCGGTCGCCACGCCACAGGAGGTCACTGATATCGTGGCGAAGCTGCAGCAGCAGAAAAAGAAGTCGGTGCTGCTGTTCGTCGAGCGCCAGGGCGACCCCCGCTTCGCCGCGCTCCGCCTAACCAAGTGAGCTGAAGGTCGCGGTTAGGCGACCTTCACCACCAGTTTCCCGAAGTTCTCGCCCTTGAGCAGGCCCATGAAGGCTTGCGGGGCCGCGGCCAAACCGTCGATCACGGTCTCGCGGCTCTTGAGCTTGCCCGCCTTCAGAAGGCCACCGACCTCGGTTGCGAACTCGCCCATGAGTGCCACGTGGTCGGAGACGATGAAGCCTTGGATGGTGAGACGGCGTTGCACGATGGTGAACATCTTGGACGGGCCGGCGATCGGCTCGGCGTCCTGGTACTCGGAGATGGCGCCGCAGAAGGCCAGGCGGCCGAAGTTGTTCAGGCGCGCGAACACGGCGTGGAAGATCTTGCCGCCGACATTCTCGAAATCCGAATCGATGCCCTGCGGACAGAGCTTGTCCAGCACCGCGCCGTAGTCGCGCTCGGTCTTGTGGTTGAAGCAGGCGTCGTAGCCTGCCTCGCGCACGGCCCACTGGCACTTCTCGTCGTCGCCGGCACAGCCCACGACGCGCGCACCAGCGAGCCTGGCAAGCTGCCCCGCCACCTGGCCGACCGCACCCGTCGCGGCCGAGACGAACGCCGTCTCGCCGGCCTTGGGCTTGCAGATGTGCTTGATCCCATACCAGGCCGTGAAGCTCGGCATGCCGAGCACGCCGAGATGGGCCTGGAGCGGCGCCACGGCGGGATCGATCTTGCGCAGGCCCTTGCCGTCATGGAGCGTGTGGCTTGCCCAGTTCAGCATGCCGATCACCGTGTCGCCTTTGGCGTAACGTGGATTCTTCGACTCGACGACCTCGCCCACCGAGCCGCGGGAGCGCACCAGCACCTCGCCGTCGGCAAGTGCTGGCAAGGCGACGGTCTCCGCACGAAAGCAGTCGGCGGTGACGTCGCCGGCCGGTCGCTTGGCGAGCACGATCTGGAAGGCGTCTGTCATGGACTTTTCCTCATGGGTTGGGCCGTTCGACAAAGTCGCGCCGACGATAGCCCTGGAGATAGAGCAGGGCCGTGAGATCACCGTGATCGATGCGCGCCGCGACCTGTGCCGCGACGGCGGGCTTGGCCCGGAAGGCCACGCCAAGGCCCGCGGCCTGCAGCATCGGCAGGTCGTTGGCGCCGTCGCCGACGCAGAGCGATTGGGCGATCTCGAGGCCGCGTTGGGCGCACAGCCGCTCCAGCGTGGCGAGCTTGGCCTCCTTGCCCAGGATCGGCGCCTGCACGGTACCGGTCAGCGTGCGGCCGTCATGATCGAGCGTGTTGGCCGCGTCGAAATCGAAGCCCAGGCGTTCGTGGACCAGACGGGTGAAATAGGTGAAGCCGCCTGAGACCAGGGCGCAGTAGCCGCCGAACTTGTGCATGGTGGCGATCAGGGTTGCCGCCCCCGCCATCGTGCGAATCTGCGCGGCGGCTTCGTCGAGCCGGGCCACCGGCAAGCCCTTCAGCAGCGCGACGCGCTCGGTCAGCGCGCCGGGGAAATCGATCTCGCCGTTCATGGCGCGGGCAGTGATGGCGGCGATACGCTCGCGCAGGCCCAGGAACTCGGCCAGTTCGTCCAGCATCTCGTTCTCGATGATGGTCGATTCCATGTCGGCCACCAGCAGCCGCTTGCGCCGCCCTTCGGGCGACAGGGCCACGGCATCGATGCCAGGCAGGCTTACGGTTGC
>RGPT01000266.1 GCA_010032545.1 Alphaproteobacteria bacterium | reverse complement strand
CTGGGTGCTGGCCGGCACGCAGAAGCTGCCCGGCCTGGTGCGCCGCCGCGCGGCCGAGCGGGCGCTGTTCGAGCGCGGCGTCTGACGTTGGATCCGACGTTGGAATGGACTGGTTGGCTTCCCCCGCGTGTTCCGCGCAGACGGCTCGGATCTGCGGGGGCCGAGTGCCCAGGCCGTGTCTTTCGCCTCTTCTTCTGCAGTCCCGTGTCGCATGGCGCCAAATTGCACAAGGACTGTTGCCTCGTCGTAAGTGCCGTGGTTTCTTCCGCCACCACCGGGATGACCGGAAGTGTTCGTTGGAGGAAATCTACATGAATAGACGGCAATTTATCGCATTGGGCGGCACGGCCGGCGCGCTCGGACTGACAGGCGCTTTCGCAGGTTCCGCGGTCGCGCAGGTCCAGCAGTTCTCGATCGCCACCGGCACCACCGGCGGCGTTTACTATCCGCTGGGCGGCGCCATGGCGAACATCCTCAGCAAGAAGGTGCCGGGCTGGGCGGTCACTGCTGAAGCGACGGCCGGATCGGTCGCCAACATGCATATGATTCGTGACGGCAAGGCACAGATGGCACTTACCCAGTGCGACACTGCCTACGACGCCATAAAGGGACTCGACAAGTTCGTCGACAAGCCTGTCGAATCACGCACCCTCTGCGTTGTCTACCCCAACCTGGTCCACTTCGTGACCATGGAGGGCACCGGCATCAACAAACTCTCGGACATCAAGGGCAAGCGTATCTCGACTGGCGCGCCGGTCAGCGGCTCCGAAGTCATGGCGCTGCGCATAATTGACGAATTGGGCCTTAAGGTCGGCGACATCAAGCGCGAGCGCCTGGCGCCAGCCGAGAGCACTAACGCCATGAAGGATGGCAAGCTCGACGGCTACTTCTTCAACGGCGGGCCGCCGGTGGCGGCGATCACCGACCTCGCCGCCTCGCAGGGCGTCAAGATGAAGCTGTTGCCGACGGCCGAGTTGGTTCCTGTGCTCAACAAGAAGTACGGCCCGGTCTTTGCTGACGGCGTGATCCAGGCGAAAGCCTATCCAAACCAGGATGCCGCTGTGCCGACCATCGCGATCTGGAACATCCTGGTCGTGCCGGCTTCGATGAAGGACGAGCAGGCCTACACCATCATCAAGACCGTGTGGGATAACTATCCGGATCTCCTCGCCACGCATAAGGCCGTTACCGACATGACGCCGGAGAATCAGAAGCAGGCGAATTCGTCGGTGCCCTTCCATCCCGGTGCCGCAAAGTTCTTCGCTGAAAAGGGCATCAAGTTGTCGTAGAAATGTCGCCAACGGAGGACCGGGGCTCCCCTGTGGGGGAGCCCCTTTTTTTGGTGGGCATGGAATGACGGTTCAGGGCGAACTGCTGAGTGATGAGGAGCGCCGCAAGGTCGAGGAATTGATCGAGCAGGAAGACGGCGCGATCCATAAATTCGCCGGCTGGTGGGGTAAGATTCTGACCTCCGTCGCCGTTGCCATGACGCTGTTCCACCTCTATGCCGCGGCCAGCACGGTCAACCAACAGTCGCTGCGCGAGGTCCATGTCGCCTTCGCCCTGTCGCTGATCTTCCTGCTGTTTCCAATGGTCAAGAGCTGGCGCAACCGCATCGCCCCCTGGGACGTTGTAGCTGCCGCCGTTTCCGTGGGCGTCATCTGGTACATGATGACCGGTGGCACCTGGAACAGCCTTGCAGGTGCCGACGACTTCCTTGATCGCTACGTCTCGCCGAACCGCATGGACGTGGCCGTCGGTGTCGTTTTGATTCTGCTGGTGCTCGAAGCAACCCGCCGTGCGACTGGCTGGATCATGCCGATCGTGTCATTGGCGTTCTTTGCCTATGGACTATGGGGCAACTACCTGCCCGCGCCATGGACCCACAAGGGCTATCCGGTCGTCGATCTGATCGCCGAACTCTACATGACGCTGAATGGCATCTTCGGCTCCGCGATCGATGTATCTGCCAGTCTGATCATCCTGTTCACCATCTTCGGCGCCATCCTCCAGGCGTCCGGCGCGGGGCGCTTCTTCATCGACTTCTCTCTGCTCGCCATGAAAGGCCAACCCAACGCTGCCGGCCGCGCCGTCGTTCTGTCGTCATTCCTGCTGGGCGGACCATCGGGCTCGGGCGTGGCCACCACCGTCACCATTGGTACAGTGGCTTGGCCGATCATGCGCCAGGCGGGCTATGGCAAGACGGCCGCCGGCGGCCTGCTGGCCGCGGGTGGGCTCGGCGCCATCCTCTCGCCGCCGGTGCTCGGCGCAGCGGCCTTCCTGATCGCCGAGTACCTCAAGATGTCGTACCTCGACATCGTGCGAATGGCGATCATTCCAACCTGCCTCTACTATTTTGGTCTTCTGGTGATGACCGAGATTGACTCGCGCAAGTACAATCTGCGCGCCGTCGACCCGCAACTCGACATGACCCTGCGCCAGCTTGTCCTGCGGTACGGTTTCCACTTTTCGTCGCTGATCTCGGTCGTCGTCCTCATGATCTGGGGCTACTCGGCGACCTATGCCGTCTTCTGGTCGATCCTGCTCGCTATTCTGATGAGCTACCTGCGAGCCGACACCGCGTTGTGGCCCGGTCGGCTGTTCCGTGCGCTGGCTGATGGGTCGATTCAGGCGTTGGGAGTGGCGGCAACTTGTGCCTGCGCCGGCATCATCGTCGGCATCATCACGAAGACCGGCCTGGCGTTGAAGTTCTCCTCGATCGTCATCGATCTTGCCGGCGGCTCGCTTTTCTGGACGGCGATTTACACCTCCCTGATTGTCTGGATCGTGGGCCTCGCCGTGCCGGTGACGGCGTCTTACATCATGTGCGCGGTGATCGCCGCTCCCGCGCTGATCAAGCTCGGTGTGCCCGATTATGCCGCACACATGTTCATTTTCTACTATGCCGTGTTGTCGGAGGTGTCACCGCCGACCGCGCTGTCGCCGTTTGCGGCAGCCACGATCACGCGCGCAGATCCCTATGTCACCACCTTGCAGAGCTGGAAGTATGCGCTGCCGGCCTTCCTGGTTCCGTTCATCTTCGTGCTCGACCCGATCGGCAGTGGCTTGTTGCTCGAATTCCCCAAAGGCATGACCTGGGGCTGGGCCGTCTGGGTGACGATCGGTGCGGCTTTCGGCGTCCTGGCGCTGGCCTTTGCGGCTCAGGGCCACATTACACGGCCCCTTGGCGTGGCGGCACGTGTGGCCTGCTTCGCAGCCGGCGTATCCCTGATGTTTCCGGACCTGATCGATCACTGGGTCGGTGGCATGGTGGCGGCCCGCCTGATCGGCATCGCCCTCCTGGGTGCGGTGATCTCCTACGAGGTTGTCCGGTGGCGGCGGGGAGGCGGGACCCGGCCTGCATCATGAGCGGGCGGACATAAGCCCGGAGCCATCTCGCCGGCCTTCAGTGCACCTCGAGCGAGAGCGGCGCGATGATCGCGCCATCGCGGCCGAGATAATCGTGCTTGGTCGAGTCCCGCAGCATGCGCGCTTGCGCCTCCGCCACCCGTTCCATGGCGGCGGCAGGATCGAGATGCACGGGATTGCCGTCTTTCAGCACGACCTCGCCGTCGACCAGCACGGTGCGCACGGCGCGGTCGGCGGCATGGAAGACGAACGACCGTAGCGGGTCGCGCGCCGGCTGCATCAGCGGATGGCCGAGGTCGACCAGCACGATGTCGGCCGCCATCCCGGGTGCCAGCGCACCGATATCGTCGCGGCCGAGTGCTGCCGCGCCGCCCAGCGTCGCCGCCTCGAAGGCGCCTGCCGTATCGAGGCTGCGGATGTCCTCGCTCATCAGGCGCCCTGCGACGATGGCCAGCCGCATCTCCTCGATCAGATTGTGCGGCGCGCAATCGGTGCCGAGGCCGACGTTGACGCCGCGTGTGCGGTAGCGGCCGACATGATCCATGGCCAGGCCATAGCGGGCGAACGGCTGCGGACAATGCGCCACCGAGGCGCCCGACCCGGCGATCAGGTCGAGGTCCTTCGAGGTGTGCCAGCGGATCTGCGGATGGTCGTCGAGCAGGATACAGTGTGCCAGCACGGTGTCGCCCTTCAGGAGACCCTGCGCCGCCGCCCACTGGATCGGTGTCGTGTTGTGGCGGCGGATCATCTCGCGCACTTCGACCACAGACTGGCCAATGTGGGTGGAAAAGCGTCGGCCGCTCTCGTCGGCATGCCTGCGGCCGGCGGCGAACAGTTCAGGCGTTACTGTGTCGATCTGGGCCGGGAAGACCATGGCGTCGAGGCGCCGCGAATTGTGCGCCTCGGCGTCGGCCATGACGCGCTTGGCCTTCTCGAACTGCGCCAGGCCGCCGGCTTCGTCCCATTTCCAGGTTACGGTCTGCGGCGAGGCCATGCCCCAGCGCGCCGAGGCGAAGGTCGGCGCCGCATAGAAACGCATGCCGCTTTGCGCCATCGTCTCCAGCCAGCCTTCGAACGGCAGCGTGACGTCGCAGGCCGTCGTCGTGCCGGCGCGCAGCATCTCCGAGTAGGCGAGCGTCGCTGCTCCCTGGCGGCCGTCGTCGCCCAGGCGAAAGGCCTGCAGCCGCTCCATCAGGCCGGTCATCTGTTGCTCGGGCACGCCATGGTCCTCGCGCACGCCGCGGTAGCCGGGCTCGGTCGAGGGATGGCTGTGGATGTTGACCAGCCCGGGCAGCGCCAGCATCCCGCGCCCGTCGAGCGCCGGCTCGTTGGCTGCCTGCGGCCGCGCCCCGGCCGGCGTGATCTCGGCGATGTGGCCGTCTTTCAGGAACAGGTCGACGTCGCGGCGATAGACGTGGCGACGGGCCGCGGCGTCGCGGACCACCGCCCAGGGGACGTTCCGGATCGAGATCGGACGCGATGTCATGAGCTTCTCTCCCCAGGGCACGCCTGTTGCAAGGTCCGCGCCGAGGGACGATAGAGTCGGGAAACAAAGAGAACAAGGAGGTAAGGTCATGCAGGCTCTGAGCAGGCGGAATGTGAAATGGGTCCTGGCTGCCGCGGCTGCGGTGCTGATGTCGCCGTCGGCGCAAGCCCAGACCCCGCCCCCGCCCCCGGCCCAGACGCTGAA
>RGPT01000265.1 GCA_010032545.1 Alphaproteobacteria bacterium | reverse complement strand
CTGGCGCTCGCCGCGGTTGATCCCGCCCTGGCTGGGCTTCAGGGCGAAGTTGCCGCAATAGGCGGCGGGCCGGATGATCGAGCCGCCGACCTGGGTGCCGATCGCGGCCGGCACCATGCAGGCGCCGACGGCGGCGGCCGAACCCGAGGAGGAACCGCCCGGCGTGCGCGCCGGATCGAACGGATTGGTCGTGGCGCCGGGATGCGCGCCGCCCATTTCGGCTGTCACGGTCTTGGCAAGGATGATCGCGCCGGCCTGGCGCAGCGCCCAGACGGCGGCATTGTCGCGCTTGGGGAAATTGCCCCTGAAAGCCTCGCAGCCCATTTCGGTGGGCATGTCCTTCGTTTCCAGCAAATCTTTTATGGCCACCGGCATGCCGTCGATGGGTGACAGCGGTTTGCCTGCCTTCCAGCGTGCCGTGCTGGCGTCGGCCGCAGTGCGTGCGCCCGCCTCGTTGATCGCCGTAAAGGCCTTCACCACCGGTTCGCGGGCCGCGATCGTCTCCAGGCATCGTTCGAGAAAGGCGCGCGGCGTGTCGCTGCCGTCGCGGAAACGCGGAATGGCGTCGTGGAAGGTGAGGGGCTTGTAGTTCCTATAGGCGGTCATGGGCGACTTGGGTCCTTCGATGTTCTCCAGGACCCTATCACGACCTCGCTCCGGGGCGAGGGTTCGCGCTACACTGGCTGGCAGCACTCGGGAGGTCGACCAGCCATGAACTTCGCCGGCATGAATATCCTGGCCATCGCGGTCGCTGCGGTAGCGGGCTTCGCCTTCGGATCGGTCTACTACATGGCCCTGTCCGCCCGCTGGCTCGAGGCGGTCGAGAAAACCCGTGAGCAGCTGATGCCGTCGGGCAAGCCCAAGCCGGGCCCCTTCATCGTGTCGGCCGTGGCACTGGTGGTCATGGCCTGGGTGCTGGCCGGCACGCTCGGTCACCTCGGTCCGGGGCAGGTCACGCTCAAGAACGGGATCATCTCCGCGCTCTTCATCTGGGTCGGGTTCGTCGCCACCACGCTCGCGGTCAACAACGGCTATGCCGGCCGCAGGATCTCGCTGACGGTCATCGACGGGCTCCATTGGCTGGGCGTGCTTGTCATCCAGGGTGCCATCATCGGCGCCTTCGGTGTTTGAGGCGGGCGCCCGGGAGGTTGCGGCATGGCGATGAAGCGCCCCCGGATCGAAGGTTTCGCCATCGTCTCGCGCGAGGGGATGATCGCGGGCTCCGACAGTTCGTTCCCCGAGGTCCTGAAAATTCCCGCCGACCAGGCGTTCTACCAGGCCGCGCTCGACCGCGCCTCGGCTGTTGCCAACGGTCGCCACTCGGCGGAAGGCGGCCCCCGGGAAGCGGCGCGGCACCGGATCGTGCTCACGCGGCGGGTGCAGCGGCTGATTCCCGATCCGCACAATCCGATGGCCGTGCTGTGGAACCCGGCGACGGCGCCGTTCGACGAGGCCTGGCAGCGGCTCGGCGTCGACGACGGCATGCTGGCGGTGGTGGGCGGGACCGACGTGTTCGGTCTGTTCCTCACCATCGGCTACGACGCCTTCTTCCTCAGCCGGACCGGGGCCAGCGTGCCGCGGGGACGGCCGGTGTTTCCCGGCGTCGGCCACGACAGGACGCCGGAGGACGTGCTGAAGATGCACGGGCTCGTGCTGCGCGGGTCGCGCGTTCTCGATCCGGCGACGAACACCGTGCTGGAAGAGTGGGGACCGAAGGGCTGATCGCGCCGTCGGCGCTCGTCTTCAGAACTCGACCACCAGCCCGTCGTGGGCTGCCTCGCAGGCGATCTCGCCCTGGCGGCCCAGCAACTCGGCGCTCATGTGGGTGACGATGGTGCGCCTGGCGCCGATCTCGGGCAGGCGCTTCATGAGCGTGGTGTAGTCGATGTGATACTTCATCGCCTTGTCGAAGAAATAGGCCTCGCAGATGAAGAGGTCGGCGTCGCGCCCGGCCGGGATCAGCTCGTCGACCCATTCGGTGTCGCCCGAATAGGTGAGCACCTTGCCCCCGGTCTCGATCCGGAGCGCGTAGGACGGCGCGCCGCTATAATGCTTCATCAGGTAGGGCGTGACGGCAAGGCCGTTCAATTCGACCCGCTGGTGCAGCTCGAGTTCGCGAATCTCCAGATCGAACTTGCGCGGCGCCTTGGTCGAACCCGCGAACATCGCCTCCATGACGATCATCAGCCGCTCCTCGAAGCCCGGTGGGCCGGCCAGCAGCAGCGGCGCCGTGCGGCGGCTCACGAGCTGGGCATCGAGCAGGAAGAAGGGCAGGCCCGCGAAGTGATCGCCGTGCAGGTGGCTCACCAGCACCGTCGAGACGGCGTTGGGATCGACCTCCCATTTGCGGATCGCCACCATCGAGGAGGCGCCGCAGTCGATCAGCACGTTGCCGTGCGCCTGGCGCTCGAGATGAAAGCAGGTGTTGAAGCGGCCGCCGCTGCCGAAGGCATCGCCGGAGCCGAGGAACTGCAGTCGCATCAGGTCGTTACGGCGCCTGTTCCAGGCTCGACACTTCGTTGGTGAGGGTGGTGCGGCGCATGTCGCGCACTTCCTTGGGATCGTAGCGCCGCGCGCGGTGCATGGTGACGCGGTTGTCCCACATCACCAGGTCGAACGGCTTCCACACATGGGCGTAGACGAACTGGCGCTGCGTGGCGTGCTCGGTAAGGTCGCGCAGGAAGGCGCGTGCCTCGGGTACCGGCCAGCCTTCGATGCCGCCGGCGTGGGAAGCGAGATAGAGCGACAGGCGTCCGGTCGTGGGGTGACGCCGCACCAGGCGCTGGCGCACCGGCGCCCATTTCTGCCGCTCGGCCTCTGTGAAGTCGTCGAAGCCCAGGATGCCGCGCGAGAAAATCTGGCTGTGGGCGCAGACGAGGTCGTGAACCTCGCGCCTGGTCGCCTCGTCGAGCGCATCGTAGGCGGCGCGCATGTCGGCGAACTCGGTGTTGCCGCCGGTCGGCGGGATCTTGCGTGCCGACAGCAGCGAATACTTGGCCGGCACGTCCTTGAACGAGGAGTCGGAATGCCAGAGCTGGTTGCCCAAGCCGAACAGGCGGCGGCGGTCGTCGCGCGGCAGAAGCTCGCCGTGCTTGTCGAGGTTGGAGATGTCGTTCAGATCCATGCCGACGCGGCGGTCCTGGGGAGCGGCGATATCGCCGGTCGCCTGCTCGAGCGGCCCGAGCTGGCGGCTGAAGGCGAGCTGGCTCTCGTCGTCGAGCTTCTGGTCGTGGAACACCAGCACGCCGAAGCGGTCCATGCCGGCGTGGATGGCGGCCACCTCCGTGTCGGACAGGCGGCGGGTGAGGTCGATGCCGGAGACGATGCCTGCGAAGAAGGCGCGGGAGACCGGATCGATGGGCTTGATGTCGATGGTCATGGCGCCAGTCTAGCCCGCCGGACGGGTCTTGGGGAGCGCCGACCACTCGCGGAACAGGCGACCGTTCTCCTGGTCGAAATGCTCGTCCAGCACCCGTGACGAGCCGATGCGCTCGACGCGGAAATTGCGGTAGTCGACGCGCAGCTCGCACCAGGCCCCCACCAGGGTGACGTCGACATAGTAGGCCATGGCGATGGGCCAGATGGTGCGGTGGGTGCGGCGGCCTTGCTCGTCGGCGTATGAGATGTGGAGCTTGCGGCTGTCGCGGATGGCACCGCGCAGCTCGGCCATGTCGACGCCTTCGGCGGCCACGGCATCGCCCTCCGACACGAAGATCGGCGAGACGGCGAGCGAGGCCCGGAGCGCATCCGGCAAAACCACCGTCACCTTGGCAAGCACGCTCTCGGCCGCCTCCTGCAGCTCGGGTCCGCTGACGGCGGCGACGCTGGCGGACGATCTCGAAGTGACCCCGCGCACGATCTACCGCGACATCGCCACGCTGCAGGCGCGTCGCGTGCCGGGTTCGTCGTGGCCATCATGCTGGAGGCGAAGGAGGGCGACATCGACAAGGTGCTCGAGATCCAGCGCTGGCTGACGCCGCTCACAAGGGCAGAACCGGGCGTAAAGCTCTTCTTGCCGTATCAGTCGCCGACCGATCCGGCGCTGTTCTTCGTGTTCGAACTTTATGTCGACGAAGCCGGATGGGCAGCGCATCAGGAGACCGAGCATTTCAAGAAGGCGATCCCCCAGCTTCTGCCGCTCCTGAAGCGGCGGGAGCGCATTCCCTGGATCGGCACGGCGCTGCTCGTGGCGTCGGCTGCGGCCTATTCCAGCGGCGGCTTCTATTCGCGGCTGATCGACGTCGATGCCTGGACGATGCTGTTCTGGCGCGGCTTGTTCGGCGGGCTGTTCCTGTTTTCGGTAGTGGCCTGGCGCGAGAGGGGACGTGTGGTCCGGGCGGTCCTGGAGATCGGCCGCGACGGGGTGTTGATCGCGCTCTGCTCGGCGGTGGCGACCATCTGCTTCCTGAATGCTCTGAAGCTTTCCAGCGTGGCCGACGTGCTGGTGATCGACGCCACGATTCCCTTCGTGACCGCGGGCATGGCCTGGCTGGTGCTGGGCGAGCGCGAGGACAGGATCACGCTCGCGGCCACGCTCGCGGCGCTGCTGGGTGTGGCGATCATGACCGGCTTCGCCGACACGGCCGGACGTCTGGCGGGCAATCTGCTGGCCTTCGCCATGGCCGTCCTGATGGCGATTGTGCTGGTGCTGATCCGGCGCAATCCCCGCATCAGCATGTTGCCGGCGGTCGGCCTGTCGGCCCTGTTGTGCGCGCTAATCGTCCTGCCGTTCGCCCGGCCCCTGTCGGTGAACGGACATGAACTGTTCCTGCTGGGGTTGTTCGGCACCAGCCAGTTCGGTCTCGGCCTGCTGCTGCTGGCGCTGGGCACGCCGCTGGTGTCGGCGACGCGCGGCGCCCTGATCGGCGTGCTGCAGACGCCGCTCGGCACGCTCTGGGTGTGGCTGGCGTTCGCCGAGACGCCGGCCGCCGCCACGCTGGCCGGCGGCGCGATCGTGCTGGCGGCGGTGGTCGGCGATTTCGCGGCGCGGCGCCCGGGCGAGTCCGATCAGGCCGGCAGCTTGTAGTTCTCGAACTGCTTGCGCAGCGCCGTCTTCAGGATCTTGCCGGTGGCGCCGTGCGGG
>RGPT01000264.1 GCA_010032545.1 Alphaproteobacteria bacterium | reverse complement strand
CAGCTTCGCTGCCGACGACGTCGTCATGTCCCAAAGCGCCTTCACCTCGTCGTCATTGGCGCGCTGGGTGACGATCGCGTGCATGTTCACCTGGCGCAGCAGTTGGCCGTCGCCGAACGGCGTGAACGGATTGAGGATGTTGTTGGAGGCGACCGAGCAGGTGACGCCGCGCTCGGTCAGAAAGTTCAGGTCGAGGACGTTGCGCGGCACATTGTGGTCGGTGTGGCGGCCGCCGAGATAAAGGTCAGTCGCCGTGAGCACCGTGGCGGCGACGCCGGCGTCGGCCATGCGTCTTGCCACCCTGTCGAGGTCCTTGAACGGCATCGTGGCGAGCTTGCCCACGTGACCGACGGCGACACGGCCGCCCCACTTGTATTTCTCGGCGAGATCGCAGACCAGCAGCGTGTCGAGATGGTCGGCCGTGGGGCCGCTGTCGACATGCATGTCGATATCGGCATCGAACTCGCGCGCCATCTCGAAGACGCGATGGATCTGGGCCGCGCTGTCGCTGTCGTAGCTGGGAGCGGCTCCGACGACCCTCGCGCCGTTCTTCAGCGCCTCGACCATCAGCTCGTCGGTGCCGGGATTGTTGGTCAGCCCTTCCTGCGGCATGACGCAGAGCTCGATGTCGATCGCCCACTTGTACTTGTCGACCAGTGCCTTCACGCCCTCGAAACCGCGCATCCCGATCTTGGGATCGACTTCGCAATGGGGGCGCATGCGGGTGGCGCCGTGGCTGATGCACTTCTCGATGGTGGCCGAGGCACGCTCAATCACGTCCTCGACCGTCATCGTGTGCTTCACCGCCGAAACGCGCTCCATGGCGAGATGCGGCATGCGCTTGGTATTGTGCTCGCAGCGGCCGAGGATGCAGGCTTTGTCGAGATGGATGTGGGTGTCGACGAAGCCCGAGCAGACCAGGCGATTGCCGCCTCTCAGCTCTTCTCTGGCCGCACCGCCCAGCTTCGGCGCGATGGCCGCGATGCGGCCGCCGTTGACGCCGATGTCGGTCGTTGGCTGATCCGGCCTGGCGTCGGGAAGTCGCACATCGCGCAAGACGAGATCGAAATCCATTGTACTTCCTGTCGTATCTGGCCGGCACGCATGTTGCACCATGCCGTTCGGCATTTATAGTCCAAGTGCACCGGAGGCTCAGTGAATTCCATGCTCTCTCGACGCCAACTCATGATCGCCGCGGCTGCGGCGGTGCCAAGCGTCGCTGGGGCGCAGACGGCGGCGTGGCCGACCAAGCCGATCCGCTGGATCGTCAATTTTCCGCCGGCGGGGGCCGCTGACATCATGTCGCGGGCGCTGGCGGAGTGGTTCGGTACCAGGCTCGGGCAGCCGATCGTGGTCGAGAACAAGCCCGGCGCCGGCGGCATGCTGGGTGCCGATATCGTTGCCAAGGCGCGCGGCGACACGCACGTGGTGATGATCTCCAGTGCCGCCTCGCATGGGATCGGGCCGGTTCTCTACAAGGACGTACCCTACGATCCGCTGGCGGACTTCACGCACATCCACCTCGTCGGCACCTTTCCGAGCGTGCTCGCGGTAAACGCCGCCTCGCCTGTGACCAGCGTGAAGGAGCTGGTCGAGCTGGCGCGCGCCAAGCCCGGCGAGGTCACCTATGGCTCGGGCGGCAACGGCACCATGAACCATCTCGTCGGCCAGCTGCTGGTGCGCGAGACAGGCGTGAAGTTCGAGCACATTCCCTATCGTGGCTCGGCGCCGGCGATGAACGATCTGCTGGGCGGGCAGATCACCGCGCTGATGGAAAGCCTGCCGACGGCGATCGGCCATTTGACCTCCAGGCGCATGCGGCCCCTGGCGGTCAGCGAGGCCGAGAGAGCACCCGCCCTGCCGGAGACGCCGACCTTCCGCGAGGCGGGATTCCCCGACGTGGTGGCGACCAACTGGTTCGGCTTCTCGGCGCCCGCCGGCATTCCGCCCGAGATCGCCAGGCGCTGGGAGGCTGAAATCGCCGCAGCCCTGCAAAGCGCCGAGATCAAAGGACATTTCGACCGCATCGGCATCCGGCCGGGAACGCTGGGACCGGAGGCCTATACGGCCCTCATCCGCAGCGAACTTGCGCGTTGGCGCGAGGTCATTCGCGCCGGGAATATCCGCGCGGACTGATTGCCTGAGGGCCGGCTTCCGGCACAATGGCGCCGGGAGGAAATCAGACATGAGCCATCCACTTCGCGAGAAGGCGGCGGTGAGCGGCATTGGCGAGACCGCCTACACGCGCGGCACGCCCAAGAGCGCGCTGGCGCTGCAGCTCGAAGCGAGCCTGGCGGCGATCGCCGATGCCGGCCTCAACCCGCGCGACATCGACGGCGTCGTGCCCTATTTCCCGGGCGGCGGCATCGCCGAGGACTTCATTGCCAATCTCGGCCTGCCCGATCTCAAGCTCTCGCTGTTCGTGCCGATGGGCGGCGCCACCTGCGTGGCTGCCATCCAGAGTGCGGCGATGGCGGTGGCGACGGGCGTCTGCAACCATGTGCTGATCGCCGTCGGCCGCACCGGCTATTCCGGCGCCCGGGTCTCGACCCGCCTGCAGCAGTTCCCGCAGTTCGCGCTGGCCGCCGAGTTCGAGGCGCCGATCGGCATGTTTGCCCCGGCCCAGCTCTACGCGCAGGGCGCGCGCCGCCACATGGAACTCTACGGCACCACGGCACGGCAGTTCGCCGAAGTTGCCGTCGTCACGCGCCAGCACGCGATCCTGAACGGCAACGTGGTGATGAACAAGCCGCTCACGGTGGAGGAGCATCACGCCTCGCGCATGATCTCCGACCCGTTCCGCCTGTTCGACTGCAGCCTGGAGAGCGATGGCGGGGCAGCCATCGTCATCAGCCGCGCCGACCGCGCACGCGACCTCAGGAAGCCGCTGGTGACGATCATGGGCGTGGCCGAGGGTCACCCCGAATCGCCCGCCTCGATCGCGCAACGTCCCGACCTCCTGGAATTCGGTCTGGTGAAGTCAGCGCCGCGCGCCTACGCCATGGCAGGCGTCGGCCCGCAGGACATCGATGTGGCGGAGATCTACGACTGCTTCACCTTCACGGTGATCCGCCAGCTCGAGATCCTGGGCTTCTGCAAGACCGGTGAAGGCGGGCCGTTCGTCATGGACGGTCGCATCGGACTGGGCGGTGCGCTGCCCCTCAATACCCATGGCGGGCTCTTGAGCCAGGGCCACGTCGTCGGCCTCAACCATGCGATAGAACTGACCCGCCAGCTTCGCGGCGAGGCCGGCCGCGCGCAGGTGAAGGATGCCGAGGTCGGCCTCGTCACCGGCTACGGCGACATGGGCGACGGCTCGATCGCCATTCTGCGGAGGGCCGCATGAGCGCCGCCCCCATCGCCGCCCCCGCGCCCGAACGTCCACTGCCGACACCGACGCGCGAGAGTCAGCCGCACTGGGACGGCATGCGCGAGGGCCGCTTTCTGCTTCAGCACTGTTCGGGCTGCGGCAAGGTGCGGCACTATCCGCGGCCGGTCTGTCCGCACTGCTTTTCGATGGAGAGCGAGTTCAAGGAAGCCTCGTTGGGCGGCGCGATCCATACCTGGACAGTGTGCCATCACCCGTTCAACTTCTTCTTCAAGGCGGCGGCACCGTACATCGTGGCGCTGGTCGACATGGATGCCGGCGTACGCGTGAACGCGCCGCTGCGCGGGGTAGCCGAGGCCGACCTCAAGATCGGCAAGCGCGTGAAGATGGGCTTCGAGCCCGTCAACAAAGAGGTGACGCTGCCGTTCTTCGTCAGCGCATAAAGTTCAGGGGGAAAAATGAATCGTTCGACCTTCATCGCAGCAAGCCTCGCCACGCTCGTTCTGCCGTTCGCGGTGCTTGCCCAGACGGATTGGCCGCAGAAGCCGGTCTCGATGGTCGTGCCCTATCCGCCGGGCGGCGTGAACGACGCGGTGGCCCGCGTCTATGCCGACAAGCTGTCGACCGAGCTCGGCAAGCCGTTCATCGTCGACAACCGTGCCGGTGCGGCCACAACCGTGGCGTCCAACTACGTCGCCAAGGCCGCCCCCGACGGCTACACGATCTATGCCGGCGGCACGTCGCTGATCATCAATCCGACCCTCACCGGCCAGGTCCAGTACGACCCGCACAAGAGCTTCGAGCTGGTGTCGCTGATGTCGTTCACGCCGTTCATCCTGCACGTGAACGCCGACTTCCCCGTCAAGAACATGGCCGAGCTGGTTGCCTACGTGAAAGCCAATCCCGGCAAGTTCAACATCGCGAGCTCGGGTGTTGGCGCCACCAATCACATGGCGGCGGAACTTCTCAAGGCGCGGGCCGGACTCAACATTACGCACGTGCCCTACAAGGGCGGTGCGCAGGCGGGCCAGGACGTGGCCGGCGGCAACGCCCAGATGATGTTCTCGGCATCGCTCGAGGCCAAGCCGTTCCTCGATTCGAAGAAGACCCGCGCCATCGCCATCTCGAGCCTCAAGCGGTCACCCGCATTCCCCGATATTCCGACGGTGGAGGAGGCGGCCGGCCTGCCGGAATTCCAGGCGATTTTCTGGCAGGGCATGGTGGTCCCGGCCGGCACGCCGAAGGCCATCGTCGACAAGCTGCAGAAGGCCATCGCCAAGGTCGCGGCCGATCCCGAAGTGATCGAACGCTTCAAGCTCCAGGGCGTGGAGATCCGCAGCTCGACGCCCGAGGAGTTCAAGGCCTTTTATCTCAAGGAGGAGAAGGTCTGGACGACGCTCATCAAGGAGCAGGGCATCAAGCCGGAGTAAGGATCTGACGCCGGGGACGATCGGTCAGAGAGCCCTCCTCATCGTGAGATTGAAGCGGCGACATCCAGTCTGCGGATGCTCGCCGCTTCTCAAAGCCAGAACGCCGTGATGGAAGAGGCGGGAAGGGCCGCCCCACACCACGACGTCGCCGTGATGCAACGCCGCCTTCTTGACGGGATCGCCGCGCTTCGGTCCGCCGAACTGGAAGGTCGCAGGCAGTCCCAGCGAGACCGAGACGATGGGATGTCTGTAGTCGGCCTCGTCCCTGTCCTGGTGCAACGAGAGCCGCGCGCCGGGCTCGTAGCGGTTGACCAGGCAGGCGTCGAGTTTGACGGCAGGCGAC
>RGPT01000263.1 GCA_010032545.1 Alphaproteobacteria bacterium | reverse complement strand
AGGTCGGCCTGCAGGGCTGCGATTTCGATCTTGAGCCGCTTGTCGTCGTCCCGCGCCTCGTCGAGCGACGCTTTCAAGAGCGGCGTCGGGTCGGGCGGCGCTTCGGGCGCGGGCGGTGCGGGTGTTTCCAGCGTCGCGACGTTCAGCGTCGGATCGACCGGGACGCAGGCCCGCAGCAGCCACGAGGCGATCAGCAGCAGCAACAAGAGAAGCAGGCCGAACAGCAAGGCGCTGAGCCATGGTACCCAGCCGACACGTGCCGGCAAGGCCACCGCGGGGACGCTCGCGAACGTGGCGGCCGGTCGTTCCGGCTGGGGCACGGGAGGCGAGGCGAAGGTCTGCAGGCTTTGAGCGGCATCGGCCTCGTAACCCCAGGCGACGATGACCGGCTGACCATCGACGACAAAGACGAAGTCGTCGGACGGACGGGTCGTCGCGAGTTCGAGCGAGCGGCCGATCAGGCGTGCTTCCTCGCTGGCGTCCGGCGTCTGCAACTGCGCGCCGAGCGTGCCGATGGCGGCGAGATGGGTCTCGACCGTGCGCAATGCCGCGCTCCGCTCGTCTTCGCCCAGTTCGGCAAGACGACGCACCTCGCCGGACCGCGCAGCGTACCAGTCGATCCCGTCGTCCGACTCGCGCAACTGCGGTTCGGCCAGCAGGTCGGCGGGCCCGTCGCCCAGGCGCCGGCGGATCACGGACAGCAGTTGGCCGGCCACCGCGTGCAGCGGATCGCCGCGCACGCCGAGCGGCCGTACGCCCAGGCGCGTGGTCAGGATCAGGTTGGGGCGTTCGCCCATTCTATGCCGCTGGCTGTTGTCCTACGGCAGTATATCAGGCGTCGATTCCGGCGGGTTTATGTCCGGAGGCGAAATGTTTCCGCCCGGGCTCAGGAAAGCGATGGCGCCAGCCGCCTCCAGTTGCACGTTGCGTGTCGCGTTCGAGCCGCATGTCTAAGCAGGCGGTGTCTGCGCAAATGCCGGCGCCGCGATCGTACCGCCGATCGCCGTCATCGCCAGGAGCGCATGGAGAAGTGAACGGGTTTTCACCGCCAGGTCCCCAAAGGAAAAAGGACGCCTGGCTGGCAAGGGCCCGAGCGGGCCGGCGGGCTGGGCAGTTTGACCGAGGAGGGATGGCTCCCCGGGGTCGCGCTATTTGGTGAGAATCAATTTGTTGGAAGCGGTGACTCTGAGGCGGTAGGCGTCGGCGCCGTGCCGGATGATCAATTCGCGGCGGCCGCCCATCAGCGTTTTGCTGTCGACACTCGGCGGCGCGGACTCCGAGCTTTCGGCGTCCCCAACGCCCGCCCACGCAAGGCGTGGTGGCTGGTTCATGTGAACTTCATCTCCCTTTGGACAACCAAGTTGCGAATGACTATTAGTTGCATAATATGCATTGCGCTGTCAACGCATTGGCAACGGTGGGGGATATCATGGAAAGCTCGTCGGAACAGAGGCTTGGAACTCCGCGAACGTTGGTCGGACCGGGCTGTGGCAGGCCCGGCTGCGTGGGCAACCTGCCGCTCGGGGAACGCTTCGTGCTGTGGGCGCTGCGCCAGTGGCGCCAGGACCAGGCCCTGCCGGCGGAGGGCTCGCCGCTTCATCGCGGCTTCCAGATGGCGGGCCTTCTGGCGGCGCTGCCCGATTTCGCCATCGCCATGGACGCATTCTTGTTCGGCGCCCGGCGCGCCATGAAAATTCACCTGCCGACCTGCTCGAAGGTGAGCCGCGACGAGGCGACGCTGGTCGCCCTCTGCGGCCTGGCACAAGGCGACCTCGACGGGCCGATGCTGGCCTCGCTCGATCTCATGATGGCGCCGACCGCCTCGCGGGTTGCCGCGATCCGACTGAAAGCCTTCGCCGTCGCACTCTCGAGCGCGGGCTTGCGGCTGGCACCGGCAGCGGGCACTGCCGGCGCGCGGCTCAACTGATCATGCCTGCTCGCGGTGCCCGCAGGCGCGGCGTTGTGGAGGCATTGACGAAATCCTATAATTCCTATATCCTATCAATCCGTCCGTCCGTCGCTCTATCCATCGTCCGATCCGATCTGCCTGTGGCGAGCCTACCCGCCGTGTCCAAGTTCGTTCGCCCTGGCGCCATATTGACCGGGAAGGGCACGGCGAAAATTCGACAACGAGGCTCTCGCCCGCGCGGGAAAAAATCCAAGCAGGTCAGTGGCTTGGGACCGAACTGCCCGCGCAAGATAGGAAGGTTTGGCTGACTCAGATTTCGAGCCGGCCGCCGAGTTCGACCACGCGGTTGGCCGGCAGGCCGAAGAAGTCGCCGGGGCTTGTCGAGAAGCGGGCGAGTATCAGGAAGAGCTTCTGCTGCCACTGCGGCAGCAGTGGATGGTCGCCGCCGACGATGCTGTTGCGGCCGATGAAGTACGACGTGTGTGCCGGGTCGACCGGAATGCCGCTGGCGGAGAGCCCGGCGATGTCCAGCCCCACGTCGGGCTTTTCCATGAAACCGTAGCGCAGCACGACGCGATGGATGCCGTTGCCGAGGTCAACGACACCGCGGCGCGCCTCGGGCGCCACGAAGGGCTCGTCCTCAATCTGGATGGTGAGCAGGATGACGTTCTCGTGCAGCGCCTCGTTGTGCGTGAGGTTCCGTCTCATGCAGTTCGAGGCATTGTCGGCAAAGGCCGTGAAGTAGACCGCGGTGCCGGTCGCGCGATGCCAGCGGCTGGTGTCGAAGCCGCTCAGCAGCGCGTCGAGCGGCACGGTTCTCTCCTTCTCGCGCGCCGAGACGGCGAAGCGGCCCTGCAACCACGTCCACAGGCAGATGAAGATCACCGCGGCGATCGCCAGCGGCACCCAGCCGCCATGGAAGAACTTCAGCATGTTGGACGAGAACAGCGTGACATCGACGGCCAGAAAACAGCCGAAGACCAGGATCGAGGCCGGCCACCCCCATTTCCATGTCCGCAGCGCAAGGCCCAGGACCAGCACGCTGGTCACCAGCATGGTGCCGGTGACGGCGATGCCGTAGGCCGAGGCGATGCTGGAAGAGGTGTTGAAGCCCAGGATGAGGGCCACGACGCCGATCATCTGCAGCCAGTTCACCGACGGAACGTATATCTGGCCATGTTCGCTGGCCGACGTGTGCTGGATTCGTATGCGTGGGCTGAGGCCAAGGAGGCTGGCCTGCTGGGCCATGGAAAAGGCGCCTGAGATGGTGGCTTGCGAGGCGATGACGGTCGCCGCTGTGGCAAGCACCACCAGCGGATAGAGTGCCCAGCCGGGCGCCAGCCGGAAGAACGGATTGGCGAGAGCCGAGGGATCGTCCAGCAGCAGAGCGCCTTGGCCGTAGTAGTTGACGAGCAACGCCGGAAACACGAGCCCGAGCCAGGCGGTACGGATCGGGCGGCGCCCGAAATGTCCCATGTCGGCGTAGAGTGCTTCGGCGCCCGTGAAGGCAAGCGTGACGGCGCCCATCGACACGAAGGCAACGAGCTTGTGCCGGAGCGCGAATTCGATCGCATGCAAGGGCGACAGTGCCGCCAGCACCTTCGGGTGATGGACGACGTGGACGATGCCGAGCGCAAACAGGGCGATGAACCACAGCAGCATGATCGGCCCGAACAGCCGGCCGACGCCGCCGGTGCCGAAGCGCTGCGCGGCGAACAGGCCCACGATCAGCCCGATCGAGATCGGCACGACCAGGTCCTTGAAGGCGTTCGTGGCGACGTTCAGCCCCTCGACCGCGCTCAGCACCGAGATCGCCGGCGTCAGCAGGCAGTCGCCGTAGAACAGCGCTGCGCCGGCGATGCCCAGCATCATGTAGAGGCGCCGCCGCCGGTCCGATAAGCCCGGCTCCTGCGAAACCAGCGCCATCAGGGCCAGCACCCCGCCCTCGCCGTTGTTGTCGGCCCGCATCACCACGACGACGTACTTCAGGGTGACGACGATGATCAGCGCCCAGGTGATCAGCGACAGCATGCCGAGCACATTCTCGGGCGTCGGCTTCAGGCCGGTATAGTCGCTGAAGCAGGTCTGAACGGTATAGAGAGGGCTGGTGCCGATATCGCCGAAAACGACGCCGAGGGCAGCCAGCGTAAGCGCCGCGGTGCGCGCCCGGCCGACCGGTGCGTTTGCCGAATTGTTGCCCGTCATGCCGGTGAAGCCCCGTCTTTTCCCGCGTGAGCGATTGATCCTACATGCGAATTCCGGGACGCTGCAGTTCTGAATGACATCGGGAGGGAAAAATGGCCGAGAGTGAAAACTACAAGAAGGGCACCGAGATCCGCCGCAAGCTGATGGGCGAGGCCTACGCCGACAAGATGAACAAGAGCGTCTACGACGACCCGATGATGCAGAAGTTCGGCGACTACGCCCGCGAGGCGGTGTTCGGCATGCTGTGGTCGCGCCCCGGCCTCGACATGAAGACGCGGGCTTTGATCTGCGTCATCTCGGACACATCCCAGGCGCGCTGGCCCGAGCTGGCGATCCACCTGCGCATGGCCCGCAATCAGGGCTGGACCGAGGACGAACTCAGCGAGGCGCTGATGCATCTCTGTGGCTATACGGGTCTGCCGGCGGTGCGCGAGGCGTTGCTGGTCGCCAAAGAGGTGTTTCACGAAATGAGGAGCGAGAAGTAACATGATGTCGATGACGTCCAGCGATCTGCCCCTGGAGTGGATCGCGCGGGGCAAGGTGCGCGACGTCTACGCCGTCGATGCCGACCGGCTGCTGCTGGTGGCGACCGATCGGGTCAGTGCCTACGACGTGGTGATGGCCGAGCCGATCCCGAAGAAGGGCGCGGTGCTCACGCAGCTGAGCGCCTGGTGGTTCCGGCAGCTGGGCGACGTGGTGAAGCATCACATGATCTCGGCCGACGCCGACGAGATCGCGACCGCCGTGCCGGTGCTGAAACCGCATCGTACGGCGATCGCCGGCCGCGCGATGCTGTGCCGGCGCGGCACGGTGTTCCCGATCGAATGCGTCATCCGCGGCTACATCACGGGCTCGGCGTGGCGCGAGTATGCCAAGGGCGGCACGCTGGCCGGCGAAACGCTGCCGGCGGGCCTCAAGGAAAGCGGCCGGCTCGATCCGCCGATCTTCAGTCCCGCGACAAAGGCCGAGAGCGGCCACGACGAGAACATCACCATCGCCCAGATGAAGAAGGTGCTGGGCGCCGACGCGACGGCCGAGCTTGAGCGGCTCTCGCGCCTCGTCTATACGCGC
>RGPT01000262.1 GCA_010032545.1 Alphaproteobacteria bacterium | reverse complement strand
CCCGGGCTGTCTCGGCACGGGCGGTGTCGAGGTCGGCCTGAAGCCCCTTGTTCGCCATCTCCTGGCGCTCCAGCGCAGCGCCCAACGTGGCGACCACGTCGGTGAATATCCGGGGCGTCCGTCGAGCCCGGTCGGGCGACGATGACCGGGGCTCGTCCATGGTCTCGCCCATGGTGTCCGCGGTGGTCTCGGAGATGTGCTCGGCCAGCACCGCCGCCGGCACGCGAATCCTCACGGGATCGGTCTCGGCGTTGCCTTCGACCCGTTCCCAACCTTCGCGCCTGGCCCGGCGCATGACGCTGTCAGGGTGGACGCCGAGGCGCTGTCCGGCCTCGCGATATGTCATCAATTCGTCATCGTAGATAGGCATCAAGGCAGAATGCGCGCGCTGGACAGGTCAGGGCAATGGGCAGCTTGCGCGTCATGGGGGTGGACGGCAATCGCCCCCAAAGGGGCGGTCGTGCTGGCTTTGGCACCGGTGCAATCAGGCAGGTCGTCCAAGCCTTCGCCCCCTCCGTTCGCGTTCCTGTCTACCACGTCATGCGCACGCCGACACTGAGGGCCTGTGATGCATCCTGACCCGGATGAACAGGCTGGTGGAGTCTGCGATGGCCGTTGTCCTTGCTCAAAATCCCATTTAGCCCCGGAACACGGTTTCTGACGAAGACTTCGGCAGACAATTCTCGGATACACCCACGCCACTGGCGTGTCCTCGCAGAAAGGCCGACCTCGGCGTGCCGCCACTTCTGTTGGTGGCACAAAGCGGATGAACCAGTAGATGTTACCGATGTCTGAAAATGAGGTGGGAGCAGACGCGGCAGACTACCTTTATGGGTTTTGACCCTAGTTCTGATCCAGCTCGCTGTCCCAGTACAGGAAATCGCGCCAGCTCTCGTGCAGATAGCCGGGCGGGAACGCGCGGCCGTTTTCCTGCAACAGCTGCGTCGTGGGCTCAATCGGCGCACACTGCAGGCGCATGGCGCTCTCCTGCAGCAGGCGGTTGCCCTTGAGCAGGTTGCACGGGCTGCAGGCGGTGACGACGTTGGTCCAGCTACAGAGGCCGAAAATCGGCGTTGAGCACCAGCGCGTGGCAGGACTCAAGCCCCGGCGTCACGGCTAGGCTCGCGACCGTTGGTAGGGACTACTGGGAAAGTCCATTCGGTCCAACATGCCGCACATTGTGGCCAAGGTTTTCGGGAAACACAATATGTCGAAGGGACCATCATCGACATGCCATCGAACCATAATATAGTCGCCACGCGCAGGAACCTTTGGGAGGGGGCCCCCATGGACACCACGATCGTCACGCAGCCGGTGACAGGATTTCCGCTGCCGCCGGCCGACCTGGAGTCCCTGGGATTCCGCCGCGGGCAGATCGACCGGCTGGTCGCGCTGATCGAGCGGCATATTGCCGAGGGGCGCTATCCCGGCTGCCAGGTGGCCCTCGCGCGCCACGGCAAGCTCGGCCTGGTCAGGAGCTTCGGCAATGCCACGACCAGCCCCGCGACACGCGCCGCGGCCGACGACACGCTGTGGCTGCTCTACTCCAACACCAAGGTCGTGACCGCCGTCGCCCTGTGGGTGCTTGCCGAGCAGGGCCTGTTCTCGTTTTCCGACCGTATCGCCGATCACGTGCCGGAGTTTGCCAGGAACGCCAAAGGCGACATCACCGTGCTCCAGGTGATCACCCATCAGGCGGGCTATCCCAATGCCGCCGTCGGCCCCGATGCCTGGGCCGATCACAAGCGGCTGCGCGACGTGGTCTGCGACTTCACGCTCGAATGGTCGCCCGGATCGAAGGTCCACTATCACGGCCAAAGCGCGCACTGGACGTTGGGCGTGCTGATCGAGGCGCTCACCGGCAGGGACTTCCGCGACGTCATTCGCGAGACGGTCAGCGAGCGGCTGGGACTCGGAAAGGAACTCTTCGTTGGCTTGCCGGAAATGGTGATGAACTACTTCACACCAGATGATGCTTAACGGCGGCGAGCTTGCCGGCACGCGCCTCGTCTCGCCGCGCCTGCTGCAGTACGCGATCCGCAACCACACCGGCGACCGGGTCGACGCGTTCATGGGCATGCCGATGCACCGCGGCCTCGGGCCCCACCTGCGCGGCACGACCGAGAACGTCCGCGGCCTCGGCGCCTTCGCCAGCCCGCGTGCCTTCGGCCACGGCGGCGTCGGCACCTCCTACTGCTGGGCCGATCCCGACTCGGGTGTGTCCTTCGCCTACATCACCAACAACCGCATTCCCGATCCCTGGCACAGCAAGCGGCTCGATCAGGTCGCGAACCTCGTGCACACAGCGATCATCTAGAGAGAAGAGACTAGCGTCCCAGACGCTCACGGGCGCCGGCTTCGGAGCCAAGCGAGCCGGCCGCCAGCACGAGGGCCGTCACCGACAGCACCATGACGGCGGCGTAGCCGCCTGTGAGGTCGTGCAGAACGCCGCCGATCCATGCGCCGAGGAAGCCACCGACGCCCGAGCCGATGGTGATGAGGCCGTAGATCCTGCCAAAATGCGCGCCGCGATAGCGCAAAGTGGCAAGTGTCGAGATCATCGGGCCGCGCGATCCCATGCTGCCGCCGAACAGCAGGACATAGAGCCAAAGCAGGACATGGTCTTCAGGCCCATCGATCAGCGCCAGCGCGCCGACGCCTGCGATCGAGCAGGTGTAGGCCAGTAGCGCCGCGAGCCGCCGGCCGCCGCGATCGGCGAGCCAGCTGAAGCCGATCATGCCCAGCGGCGTCAGCAGGCCCGCGACGGCGAGAGCGCGCGCCGCGTAAGGTCCCTCGATGCCGCGCTCCAGAAGATAGACCATCGACTGCGGCACCAGCGAAAAGATGCCGATCGACGTCAGGACGAAAGACAGAAAAAGCGCCCAGAAAGGCCAGTCGCGCACGGCCTCGCCAACGGTCGGCCCACGCGCGGCGGCGGCGTGCGAGCGCACCAACCCGGGGGCGCCTCGCTCGATCCGCGCCCACGGCAGGAACAGCAGCATCGGAATGAATACAGCGCTCGAGACGGCAAAGACGACATAGGCGGTGCGCCAGCCCTCGCTGGCGATCAGGTACTGGGCCAGTGGGAAGGTGGCCATGGCACCCACGCCCGACGCCGACCAGGCAACGGCCAGGGCAACGCCCAGCCGTCGCGACGGGAACCAGCGGCCAAGCAGGGAGGCGCTCAACACGCCTGACAGCGTGGCAGCGCCAAAGCCCATCACGACGCCCATGCCAAGATAGAGGTGCCAGAGCTGGGTCGCCTGCGAGGCGCTGGCCGTGGCGAGCGCAGTAGCAGTCATGCCGACGACCGTGAGGGCACGCAGACCGAAGCGGTCGACGATCCATCCGGCGATCGGGGCCGCGATGCCGCCGACCAGCAGGGCAAAGCTGTAGATCAGGGTGACCGAGCCGCGGTGGGCGTCGAAGGCCTGCTGCAAGGCCGGCACGAACACCACGAAGGCGTCGCTGATCGACCGGCTCGCGACACCCAGGACAAAACACAGCGCCACCAGCGCCCACGGCATGATCGAACCCATCGCCCCAACCTCGACGAGCCGATGCCACGGCGCAAGCCGCCTGTCGGGCTGGCAGGCTTGCATTCCCCACAAGCGCGCGCCACGTTCCGCGCCGCGGAGGAAACTGTGACCGAAACGCTCATCATCGAACGCGGCTTCAACGGACCGCGCCTCTCAGGCAACGGCGGCTACGTCGGCGGCATGCTGGCCGGCCGCTTCAGCCGCGCATTCGGTGGTGTTCGCTCTCCTGCTATCTTCCGCATGCCAACCATGCCGACAACGACGGCCGCATCAGGCCGGAATTCCTCTGGGGAACCCTCGACTGCCCAGGCGCCTGGGCCGCCCAGGACCCGGACGACTGGCGACCGGCGCTCACCGGGCGCATGACGGCCAAGGTGCTGGAACCGCCCAGGGTGGGCGAACGCTGCGCCGTCGTGGGATGGCGTCTGGGCGTCGACGGACGAAAGCTCTATTCGGGCACGGCGCTCTATACGGAATCGGGACGACTGTGCGCGATCGGTCACTGCACCTGGATCGTGCTTCGCAGCTAGCCGTCGGTTATAGAAGCAGGCATGCAAGCCGCGCCGCTTCTCAAGGATCTCGTGCTGGTGGGCGGCGGCCACGCCCACGTCCATGTGCTGAAAAGCTTCGGCATGAGGCCGATGCCCGGCGTGCGCGTGACCCTGATCGGGCGCGATATCGAGACGCCCTACTCCGGCATGATCCCGGGCTTCCTCGCCGGCCACTATTCGTTCGACGAATGCCACGTCGACCTCGCGCGCCTGGCGGCGTGGACGGGCACGCGCCTGATCCAGGCCGAAGCGATCGGTCTTGACCGCATCAATCGCCAGGTCCTGCTCAAGGACCGACCGCCTGTCTCCTACGATATCCTGTCGATGGACGTGGGCTCTGCCCCCAGTCTCGACGCCATCCCGGGTGCGGCCGAACACGCAATGGCGGTCAAGCCGATCGCCGAACTCGGCCGCCTTTGGCTCGCGTTCATCGAACGCGTGAAGGATCGACGCGAGCCGCTCCGAATTGCCGTGATCGGCGGCGGTGCGGGCGGCGTCGAACTGGCGCTTTCCATCAAGCATCGCCTTGGCCAGATGGTCAGCCATGCGACGGTTGGCATTACCCTCGTCACGCGCGGCGAAATTCTGGCCGGCAATGCCGTCTCGGCGCGCAAAGCGATGCGCACAATCCTGGCCAAGCACGGCGTCCAACTGATCGAAAACACGCCGACGACGGCAATCGGACGCGGCACGGTCCACCTCGCGACCGGCGAACGGCTGGATGTGTACCAGGTGTTCGTCGTGACGGAGGCAAGTGCCTCGTCGTGGTTTGCCGGAACCGGCCTCCCTCTCGATCCCCGTGGTTTCTTCGCGGTCGACGACACGCTGAGCTCGCCCGGCGACCCGAGCGTCTTCGCTGTCGGCGACTGTGCCACGGTGACGGCTCATCCCCGCCCCAAGGCCGGCGTGTTTGCCGTGCGCCAGGGCCCGCCGCTCGCTGAGAATCTGCGGCGTGCGTTGCTCGGCCAGGCGCCGAAGCCCTTTCGGCCGCAGCGACGCTATCTCTCGATCATCGGCACCGGCGACGGCCGCGCCCTGGCGACCCGCGGCGCGTGGTCCGTGGAAGGCGAATGGGTGTGGCGCTGGAAGGATTACA
>RGPT01000261.1 GCA_010032545.1 Alphaproteobacteria bacterium | reverse complement strand
TTGTGCTGCGCGCGTGCGGCGAGTGGCAGCGCGACGGCGACGAGGATGGCGATGCGACGCATGTCGGACTCCCGGGTTGTCTCGCGCTCTTCCCAGTCTAGGTGCGGAGTCGGTGAATGACCAAGCGGATCGGGATCTTGACCAGCGGCGGCGATTGCGCCGGGCTCAACGCCGTCATCCGCGCCGTGACGTTGCGGGCGCATTATGGCTACGGCTGGAAGACGATCGGCATCGGCTACGGGACGCTGGGTCTGCTGGAACGCCCGGCGAATGCCCGCGAACTCGAGCCTGCGCGGCTCGATGCGGCGCTGGCGCACCGGGGTGGTACGTTTCTCGGCAGCACCAACCGCGGCGATCCCTTTGCCTTTGCCATGCCCGACGGCAGCCTTCGTGACCGCTCGGGCGAAGTGGCCGACGCCATCAGGGCTCTTAGGCTCGACGGGCTGGTCGGTGTCGGCGGCGATGGCAGTCTCGCCATCCTGCGCCGCTTGTTTGCGCCCACCGGCCTTCCCTTTGTCGGCGTGCCCAAGACCATCGACAACGACGTCGCCAACACCGAGCGCGCCGTCGGCTATTCGACCGCAGTTGCGATCGCCACCGAGGCGCTTGACCGCCTGCAGCCGACCGGCGCCAGCCACGACCGCATCATGGTGCTGGAGGTGATGGGTCGCGACGCCGGCCACATCGCCATTGCCGCCGGCATCGCCGGCGGAGCCGATGTCGTGTTGATCCCCGAAGTGCGCTGGCGGCTCGATCGGGTCGTTGGCCACATTGCGGGCCTGCGCGCCGAGGGCCGCACCTCGGCGCTCGTCGTGGTGGCCGAGGCCGCGGGACAATCCGACGAAGCGGCAGATGCCGCGACCGATGCGCCTGGCCGCGGTGTGGGCGAGTGGCTGGCACAGCGTCTGGCCAGGACGACGGGCGCCGAGGCGCGCGCCACCGTGCTGGGGCATGTCCAGCGCGGTGCCGAGCCGACGGCGGAGGATCGCCTGCTGGCCTCGGCGCTCGGTGTGCACGCCGTCGACGTGCTGGCCGAGGGCCGGGGCGATCGAATGGTGGCCTGGTGGAACCGGCAGGTGATCGATGTGCCGCTCGACGAGGTCGTCGGCCGGTCGCACACCGTCGATCCCGACGGCGCGCTCGTCCGCACCGCCCGTGCGCTCGGCATTTGCCTGGGCGATGCTGCTTAGCCTGCCAACAGGTCGCTCCGCGAGATCCAGAACACCTCACCCTGGCTCTGTTCGGTGTCGAGCCAGAGGAAGGGCAGGCGCGGGTAGGCGGCCTCGAGCGGCTTGCGGCCGCGGCCGATCTCGCACAACAGGCCACCCTTCGGGGTGAGATGCCGGGGGGCCTCGGCCAGGATGCGGCGCACCAGATCCAGACCATCGTCGCCGGCGGCCAGCGCCAGCCTGGGCTCGTGACGGAATTCCGGCGGCAGCTTGGCCATGCCGCGGGCATCGACGTAGGGTGGATTGCTGAGGATGAGGTCGTAGCGATCGGTGCCCAGCGGCTGGAAGAGATCGCCGCGATGGAGCGCGATGCGGTCGCCCAGGCGATGACTTGCCACGTTACGACGCGCCAGGGCGAGCGCACCGGCCGACAGATCGATTGCGTCGATGCGGGCATGCGGGAAGACCAGCGCCGCCAGGATGGCGAGACAGCCTGAGCCGGTGCAGAGATCGAGCACACGGCGCACGCGCGACGGAGCGGCGATCGGCAGGGCGCCGCCCACGAGAAGATCGCCGATGAAGGAGCGCGGGATGAGGGCGCGACGGTCGACGTGGAACCGCACGCCGTGCATGTAGGCCGCGCCCACCAGGTAGGGCGCCGGCAGGCGCAGCGCCACGCGGGCGTCGATCAGGGTGAGGAGGCGCGCGCGTTCGGCGGCGCTGGGCTTGAGGGCGAGCCAGGGATCGAGGGTATGGATCGGCAGGCGCAATGCCTCCAGGACCAGGAACGCCGCCTCGTCGACGGCATTGGTGGTGCCGTGGCCATAGGCCAGACGGGCGGACCGGAAGCGGCGGACCGCGAACCGGAAGAAGTCTCCCAGGGTGACGAGAGAGGGTTTGGAGGGGGAGGGCATGCGGGCCTAGATTACCTCACATGAATCGCCGCGCCCTTCTTTTCGCCGCCCTTGCCGCCTCGACGATTTCAGGTGTCGCCCGGGCGAAGCCGGACCCGGCGGCTTCGGACGTGAAGGTGATCTATGTCGGAGGCTGGGACTGCCCTCCCTGCACCCAGTGGAAGAACGTGCATAAGGCTCGTTGGCTCGCCTCTCCCGAATTCCAGAAAGTGACCTGGATCGAGGTCGAGGCGCCCAAGCTCAAGGAGGCCTACCAGGAGCGGTATTGGCCGGGCGAGCTGAAGCCGATCCTCGACCAGATCCCGCGCAAGGGTGGCACGCCGCGCTTCCTGATCGTCCGGGACGGCCGGGTCGTGTCCAATGAATTTGGTGGCAGCAGGTGGACAGAGACAATGACCTACCTCAAGAAACTCCTGAGCTAGACACATGGCAGGTGCTCTCGACGGCCTGGTCGTGCTCGACCTCACCACTCATCTTTCTGGCCCGTTCTGCGGCATGCAGCTCGCCGATCTCGGCGCCGACGTGCTCAAGATCGAAAGCCCGCAGGGCGATTCCATGCGCGGCGCGCCACCTTTCGTCGAGGGCGAGTCGGCCCCCTTCATGCTGTGGAACCGCAACAAGCGCGGTGCGCGGCTCGATCTCAAGAATGCCGACGACCTCGCGACCTTCTGGAATCTGGTCGATGGCGCCGACGTGGTGCTGGAGAATTTCCGCCCCGGCGTCATGAAGCGGCTCGGCCTCGGCTGGGAGGCGCTCAGCGCCCGCAATCCGCGCCTCGTCCTGGGCTCGATCTCCGGCTTTGGCCAGACCGGCCCCTATGCCGGGCGCGGCGGCTTCGACCTCATCATTCAGGCCATGTCGGGCCTGATGTCGGTGACCGGCCCCAAGGATGGGCCGCCCTACCGTATTCCGCTCGCCATCTCCGATGTCGGCGCGGGCCTCTACCTCACCATCGGCATCCTGGCCGCGCTGCAGGCGCGGCAGAAGACCGGACTGGGGCAGTGGGTGGAAACCTCCCTGCTCGAGGCCACGGTGTCGCTTGGCGTCTACGAGGCCGCCAACTACTTCGCCAACGGCATCAGGCCGGAGAAACTCGGCCAGGCTCACCGCGGCTCCTCGCCCTACCAGGTGTTCCAGACGTCCGACGGCTGGCTCACCATCGGGGGGTCGCAGCAGAATTTCTTCCGCAAGCTCTGCAACCTGCTCGGCAAGCCCGAGCTGCCGGAGGATCCACGCTTCAAGGCCAACGCTGACCGCGTGAAGAACAACGAGCAGATCGTGGCCCTGCTGCAGGCCGAGATCGTCAAGCGCTCGACCGCGGACTGGATGACGGCGCTCGAAGCCGAAGGTATCCCGGCCGGCCCGGTGCTGCATCACGACGAGGTCTTCGCCGACCCGCAGGTCCTGGCGCGTGGCATGGTGGCCGAAGTCGAGCATGCCACCGCCGGCCGCCAGAAGACGCTGGGCGTGCCGCTGAAGCTTTCCGCGACACCGGGCAGCATCCGCCGCGCCGCGCCGACGCTGGGCCAGCACGACGACGAGATCGGCAGGAAGAAGCGCTAGCTAGAAGCCGCCAAGCGGCTTCCAGTCCGCCCGCTGCGGGCCGAGCAGGGAGGGCGACGAGAAGGATGGCGTCGGGGTGAGCAGCGACGTCGAGGCGTAAGTCGGGGCCGGCAGGTAGCGGACCTGGTCTCTCGCCGCGGGCACCGAAGTCATGGGCTGCGGCATGGCCGGCGACAGCGGGATGATGCTGGGGGGCGGCTGGTAGGGCGGCGGCTGATAGGTCGCGGCCGGCAACGGTTGAGGCCTGTAGGGCTGGGGCGCCGCATCATTGGATGCTGTCCCCTGGTCAGGCAGTTGAACGCAGGCCGTGCTTGCCAGCACGAGCACCGTCGCCGCGAGAAAAACCAATGTCTTCATGGGGTCCGCCAGCGCTGATAGCGGTCGGGAATGCCGTCGCCGTTCTTGTCGCGGTCATAGCGGTCGGGAATGCCGTCGCGGTCGCTGTCGCGCATGCGGCTGGGCCTCGGCGTCGGGACGGCCACAGCGACCGGTACGTAGCGGGTTTGGGTCACCACCACGGGCTGCGGCGGTGCCGAATAGTAGGTCGGCCGGCTTTGGTAGATGGGCTGGCTGTAGTAGCCGGGCTGGTTGGCATAGCCGGTGCCGTAGCCGTACGAGGTCGCCGGATAGCCCGAGCCCGCCGTTTCCACACATCCAGCCGTTGCCAGTGCCACGACTGCCAAGACAAAAACGCCCGATACGAGAACTCTGCGGTTGCGCATCGTTGCCTCCAGGGGAGGGCCCTTGTGTCGGGGCCCCTCCCAAGGTGGCATTTACGCCGCCGACCATGGTGGCGTGACGGCGCAATTGAGATTTGTTGAGGGCAGGCGATGCGCCTGCTGGCGCGTCCGTGCTCTCCTACAGGGCGCCCGGCGCGGGACCGCGCGACATCTTCGCGTTGAGCTTGGGCGGATGCGTGACGATCGACTTCAGCGCCGGCGTGGGCTTCAGCAGCCTGGCCAGGTTTGGCTTGGGACGGGCGAGCGTCGGATTGCCGGCGAAGGCCAGTTCCATGGCATGGGCGGCGCCCAGCACCTCGCCGTCGCCGCGGAAGCGGCCGATCACCTGCAGGCCAAACGGCATCTTCTTGTGGTCGAGGCCGCAGGGCAGCGACACTGCGGGGTTGCTGGTCAGGGTGATGAAGTACTTGGTCGCCATCCAGTGGTAGTAGTTGTTCAGCTTCTTGCCGTCGATCGTATCGAGGTAGAGCTGCTTCCACGGGAAGGGCGTGACGCCGACCGTCGGTCCGATGACGATGTCGTAGTCCCTGTAAATCTCCTGGAAGCGGCGGAAGATCCGCGTCTGCTCGGCATGCGCCCAGGCGAAGTCCGCGAGCGTGAGCTTGGCGCCCAGCTCGTAGTTCGCGACGATGTTCGGGCCGAGCATCTTGCGGTTGTTGGTGTAGAGATCCTGATAGCGCGACAGGAAGCTCACCGCGCGGATGATGTCGAAGCAGCGATCGGCTCCGCCGTAATCGACCTCGACCCTGTCGAGGCGGCGGAACAGATGCTTCATCGCCTTGATCTTCTCGCGGAAGGTCTTGC